>CAITJJ010000041.1 GCA_903892675.1 uncultured Hyphomicrobiales bacterium
GAGCCCTTCTTTTCGTTAAAGAAAAAGGGGCCACCGGACGGCCTTTTTGACCCATTGTCGGGGCCTAAAGCCAACATCCGCGTGAGTGATGTGTCGGCTTATATAGGGCCGACTCTCCATAAGCAAGGCGGGCGGCACGGGCATTTTCGGCGGCTATAGCCTGCCATAACGCCCTGCTCTGGCGGCCGGCCTGGCGCTGCAATAAACCCGCTCAGACCCGGAAATACTCCGAATACCGGCGCTTGATCTCGGCGCCCTGCGCGGCGACAGCGGCCGGATCGTCCTTCATCAGTTTGATCGCCGACAGCGGGACCCGGCCGGCCTTGTCCGTGACCAGCGCATGGACCGACCGCAGGCCGCCGGCATCGACGAACAGGCGCTGCGCCTCGACAGTGAACAGGTAGTTCTGGAACAGCCGGGCGGCGTTTGGATGAGGCGCGGCGCCAAAGATCGCCGATGGCTGCACAATGAAGGGTGTGCCTTCGGTGGCGTAAACCGCCTCGATCGGACTGCCGGCTTCTTTGAGCAGCAGCACGTTGTACTCATTGCCGTCCGCCATCACCGGCCGTTCGCCCAAAATGACTTTCTTCGGCGTATCGGTGGCCGACTGGACCTGCATCACGTTCTGTCTGGCCAGTTTTTCAAAATAGGGCCAGCCGAGATCGCGCGCCATCTGAAAGGTCGATGTCATGATGGTGCCGCTGTAACTCGGATGCCCCTTGACGATTTTGCCCTTCCATTTCGGATCGAGCAGATCGGCGAAGCTTTTCGGCGCATCCTCGCGCTTCACCATTTCCGTATTGTAGCCGATCACGCACAGCGACGAGCGCACGGTGGCGTAAGTGCCGTCCGCGTCGCGGTGCTCGGCTGGGATATGCTGGGCGACATCCTCCGGTACATAAGGCGCCAGCCATTTTTGCTGCTTCCAGATGAGGAATTGCGCAGCGTCGCCGGTGCTGACGGCGTCGACCGTGTGAATGTTGGCCGCATACTCCTGACCGATACGGGTGAAGATACGCTCGCCGCCGGCGCGCTCGACGCGCACGCCGATGCCGGGAAATTTCCGCTCAAAGGCTTTGCCGACCATCGTCGCCAGTTGCAGGTCGGCCGATGTGTACCAGACGACCACGCCTTCCTTCGTCGCCGCCGCGATCAGCGCCGGTGTGATTGCCTCCGATGGCGGCGTGGCCGCGCGCGCCGGCGCGGCGAACGCCGTCACGGCCAGCGCGGCGGACGTTTTAAGAACCTCACGGCGTGATGGCCGAAATTTTGTCATGCTGGCAGCCTATTGTTTGCCGACAAGATCGAGACGCTTGAGCAGCGCGCCCCATTTTTCAGATTCCGCCGCGACATAGACTTTGGCGGCGGCAGGGCCGAGCGGCGGCGACACAGGTACAAGGCCCATGCTCTTGATACGATCGACAATAACCGGGTCCTTGAGCGTTTCCTGGAGCGCCGCTTGCAATTTGTCGACCACCGCCTTGGGCGTTTTGGCCGGCGCGGCAATCATGTGCCACGACACAGCTTCGAAATCGGGCGCCTTGATGGCTTCGCCGATCGTCGGCACATCCGGCAACTGCGGCAAGCGCTCCGTCGCCGTCGTGCCGAATGCCTTGAGCCGGCCGTCCTTGAGCAAGGGTATAGCCAAGGATGGATCGGCGAAAACAAGATCGACGTGTCCGGCCATGACGTCGCTAATCGCCTGCGCCATGCTGCCTTTATAGGGGACATGGGTGAGATCGATATCGAGCTTGGCCTTGAGCAATTCGCCGGCCAGGTGTGGCGCAAGGCCAACCCCGGTCGAGGCGAAGGTGATGCGGCCGGGCTCGGCTTTCGCGGCCTTGATCAGATCGGGCAGTGACGGCCACGGCGAGCCGGCGCGCGCCACCAGAACGAACGGGATCTTCACGTAGAGTGCGATCGGCTCGAAGTCCTGATCCGGATCGAAGCGCAGCGTCTTGAAATACATCTTGTTGATGGCATAGACGCCGCTCGACGCGACCAGCAGCGTATGCCCGTCAGGCTTGGCGCGCGCCACCGCTTCGGCGGCGAGATTGCCGGCGGCGCCGCCACGGTTATCGACGATGAACGGCTTGCCGAAGCGTTCGGCGAGTTTCTCGCCGTAAAGCCGCGTGATTACATCCATCGAGCCGCCGGCGCCGAGCGCGACGATGACGGTCACGTTTTCGGTCGGATAATCCTGCGCCTTGAGCGGCGAGAGGACGGCGGCTGCCGCCAGAATGACGGCTGCGAACCCGGCCTTCGTTAGAGTACCCAGCATCGCGTTCTCCCTGAATGGCGTCTAAAGCGCCTCGACCTGCACAACGCCGGGCACCGCCTTGATGGCTCCGGCAATCTGCGGCGACACCTTATAGCGTCCATGCAGCTTGACTTCGACCTCGGTGCCTTGCGCCAACATCAAGACGACGCTGACCTCGCCATCGCCGCCCGATCGCGGCGCCGATTTCTCCAGTCGCTTGGCGACGCCTTCGAGTGGCGCGCCGTCGCGCAGGAAGACGCGCAGCCCCTTTTGCATATTGGCGGCCGCGGCATCGATCGGCTCGGCCGACTGGATACGGGCGCGCACATCGTCGCCCTGCACTTCCGCCGACAGCACCAGCAGCACCGCGGTGCCGGGCTCCAGCAAATCGCGATATTCGGCGAGGCCTTCGGAAAAGATCACCGCCTCGTAATGTCCGGTCGGATCGGACAGGCCGAAGATGCCCATCTTGTTGCCGGTCTTGGTGCGGCGCTCCTGCCGCGACACCACGGTGCCGGCAACCTTGCCCGCCGTCGCGCCATTCTTGACCGCGCGCGAGAACTCGGCCCAGGATTGCACCCGTAGTTTTTTCAAGACGGCGGCGTAATCGTCGAGCGGGTGGCCGGACAGAAAGAAACCGATCGCATCGTATTCGCGGCGTAATTTTTCCGCCGGAAGCCACGGCTCTACCTGCGGCAAGGCGATGGGCTCTGCCTTGCCGCTGCCGCCAAAGAAGTCGTTCTGGCCGACGGCTTCGGTCTCGTGCGTGCGCTGGGCAATGCCCATGACCTTCTCGACCCCCGCCAGGACGCGGGCGCGGTTTGAATCGAAGGCATCGAAAGCGCCGGCCTGTGCCAGGCTTTCCAGCACGCGCTTGTTGACGGCGCGCGGATTGATGCGCGCGGCGAAATCGGCCAAGTCAGCGAACGGCCCGTTCTCGCGCGCGGCGGTAATCGACTTGACCGCTTCGCGGCCGACACCTTTAAGCGCAGCCAGCGCGTAGATGATCGTATTGCCATCGACCTCGAAGGCGACGTCGGAGCGGTTGATCGACGGCGGATCGACCTTGATGCCGATGCGCTCGGCCTCGGCGCGGAATTCCGACAGCTTGTCGGTATTGCCCATGTCGAGCGTCATCGACGCGGCGAGAAACTCGACCGGGTAGTTCGCCTTCATATAGGCGGTCTGATAGGCAACCAGCGCGTATGCGGCGGCATGGCTTTTGTTGAAGCCGTAATCGGCGAAACGCTCGAGCAGTTCGAAGATCGCCTCGGCCTGCGCCTTGCCGATGCCGCGCGCAACGCAACCTTCGACGAAGATGCTCGACTGCTTCTGCATCTCGGAGCGGATCTTCTTGCCCATGGCGCGGCGCAGAAGGTCAGCGTCGCCGAGCGAATAACCGGCCAGCAACTGCGCCGCCTGCATCACTTGTTCCTGATAGACGATGACGCCGAAGGTTTCCTTCAGCACCGGCTCGAGCTTGGGATGGATGTAGTCCGGCTTCTCCATCTCGTGCTTGCGCGCGCAATAGGTCGGGATGTTGGCCATCGGACCCGGCCGATAGAGCGCGACCAAAGCAATGATGTCCTCGAAACGGTCGGGACGCATGTCCAGGAGCGCGCGCCGCATGCCCTGACTTTCCAACTGGAACACGCCGACCGCTTCGGCCCGGGCCAGCAAATCATAGGTGCCCTTGTCGTCGAGCGGGATCGCGGCCAGATCGACAATGACGCCGCGCCGCGCCAGCAATTCAATCGCGGTTTTCAGGACCGTCAGCGTCTTCAGGCCGAGGAAGTCGAATTTCACCAGCCCCGCCTGCTCCACCCATTTCATGTTGAACTGGGTGACCGGCATGTCCGACTTCGGATCGCGATAGAGCGGCACCAGTTCCGACAGCTTGCGGTCGCCGATGACGATGCCGGCGGCGTGCGTCGACGCGTGCCGCGTCAGGCCTTCGAGTTTCCTGGCGATGCCGAAGGCGCGCTTGACCACTGGATCGCTGTCGGCTTCGGCTTGCAGCTTCGGCTCGTCCTCGATCGCTTTGGCCAGCGTGATGGGCGCCGCCGGATTCTGCGGCACCATCTTGCACAATTTGTCGACCTGCCCGTAGGGCATCTGCAACACGCGGCCAACGTCGCGCAGCACGCCGCGCGCCTGCAAGGTGCCGAAGGTGATGATCTGCGCCACCTGGTCGCGGCCGTAGCGCTCCTGCACATAGTGGATGACCTCCTCACGGCGGTCCTGGCAGAAGTCGATGTCGAAGTCGGGCATCGACACGCGCTCGGGATTGAGGAAGCGTTCGAACAGAAGGCCGAAGCGCATCGGATCGAGATCGGTAATGGTCAGCGCGTAGGACACCAGCGAACCGGCGCCCGAGCCGCGGCCGGGGCCGACTGGAATGCCGTGGTTCTTCGCCC
>CAITJJ010000042.1 GCA_903892675.1 uncultured Hyphomicrobiales bacterium
GACAAGATCGTCGCCGTCACCGGCAAGAACGGCCCGGCCAATGCCAACAGGCTCTGCGTCAAAGGCCGCTTCGGTTTCGACTATGTCGCCAATCCGCAGCGCCTGCTCAAGCCGATGATCCGCAAGGACGGCGTGGCCAAGGTGGCGCACGAGGAGATCGACCCGTCCAATCCGTGGACGCATTTCCGCGAAGCCACCTGGGAAGAGGCGCTCGATCGCGCCGCCGGCGGCTTGAAGAAAATCCGTGACCGTGATGGCTCCGATGCGCTCGCCGGTTTCGGTTCGGCCAAGGGCTCCAACGAAGAGGCCTATCTGTTCCAGAAGCTGGTGCGCACCGGCTTTGGCACGAACAATGTCGATCACTGCACGCGGCTGTGCCACGCCTCGTCGGTGTCGGCGTTGCTGGAGGGCGTCGGTTCGGCCGCCGTCACCGCGACGTTCAACGAGGTCAAGAACTCGGAGCTGATCATCGTCATCGGCGCCAACCCGACCGAGAACCATCCGGTCGCCGCGACCTTCTTCAAGCAGGCCGCCAAGCGCGGCGCCAAGCTGGTCATCATGGACCCGCGCGGCACGGCGATGAAGCGTCACGCCTGGAAGATGATGCAGTTCAAGAACGGCACCGACGTGGCCATGCTCAACGCCATGCTCAACGTCATCGTGACCGAAAAGCTCTACGACCAGCAATACATCCAGACCTATGTCGAGGGTTTTGACGCCTGGAAGGAAAACATCAAGGATTTCACGCCCGAGGAAATGGAGCCGATCTGCGGCATTCCAGCCGACACCTTGCGTGAAGTCGCCCGCGCCTATGCGCGCGCCGAAAGCTCGATCATCTTCTGGGGCATGGGCGTGTCGCAGCACACGCACGGCACTGACAATGCGCGCTGCCTCATCGCGCTCGCCTTGATCACTGGCCAGATCGGCCGCCCCGGCACCGGCCTGCATCCTTTGCGCGGCCAGAACAACGTGCAGGGCGCCTCCGACGCCGGCCTCATTCCGATGTTCTTCCCCGACTACAAGTCGGTGGAGAATCCGGAAATCCGCGCGATGTACGAAACCAAATGGGGCGTCAAGCTGCCGCCCAAGCGCGGCAAGACCGTCGTCGAGATCATGGACGCGGTGCATGCCGGCGAGATCAAGGGCATGTATGTCGAGGGCGAAAACCCGGCGATGTCGGACCCCGATCTCAACCACGCGCGGCAGGCGCTGGCGCATCTCGAACATCTCGTCGTGCAGGACCTCTTCCTCACCGAGACCGCGATGTATGCCGACGTCGTTTTGCCCGCGTCAGGCTGGCCGGAGAAGGATGGCACCGTCACCAACACCAATCGTCAGGTGCAGATGGGCCGTCAGGCTCTGCCGCTGCCGGGCGATACGCGCCAGGATCTGTGGATCATCCAGGACATCGCCAACCGCATGGGCTGCGGCTGGACCTACAAGCATGTCGGCGAGGTGTTCACCGAAATGGCGTCGATGATGCCGGCGCTCGCCAATATTTCATGGGACCGCGTCGAGCGCGAAAGCGCCGTGACTTATCCGACCGCGGGCCCGGACATTCCCGGCCGCGACGTCGTGTTCGAGGATGGCTTCCCGCGTCCGGGCGGCTTCGCCAAGCTGGTCGCGACGAAACTTCAGCCGCCGAATGAAGTGCCGGATCTCGATTATCCGTTCATTCTCTCGACTGGCCGCCAGTTGGAACATTGGCACACCGGCTCGATGACCCGCCGCACCAAGGTGCTCGATGCGCTCGAGCCGTCGGCGATCGCGCAGCTGTCGCGCGGCACCATCGAAAGACTCGGCATTCAGCCCGGCGATATGGTGAAGGTGTCGACGCGGCGCGGCGAGGTCGAGCTGCAATCGCGGCAGGACGACGCCATTCCGGACGGCGTGGTGTTCATCCCGTTTGCCTATGTCGAGGCGGCGGCGAACATCCTGACCAATCCGGCGCTCGATCCGTTCGGCAAGATTCCGGAGTTCAAGTTCTGCGCCGCCAAGGTCGAGAAGGCGGTGCCGCGCAGCGAGGCGGCGGAGTAGGGACAGCCGTCGACCCGGCGCAGCGCGCCGGACGTGACACTCGGAAAGTTCGGTCGTCAGCCGCGCATGCGCGAGCGGGACAGAAGCAAGCCGTTGGCCTGCTTGCTCAGAATGACCTGGGCTGCCGAGGGCGGCGGGGGAGCCACGGCGGCGGGCGCGGGCTTGCGGGCCGGTGCGAAGACCGCCTCGAGCTTTGCGTCGAAGGCATTCTTTCTCGCTTCGAGCTGGGCGCCCAGATCGGACCGCGCCTTGTCCCAATCGCCGTTCTTAACGAAAATCTTGTTCACGAAAAACCTCCACACGTCTGATCCCTTGAGGTCAGTCTGCCGCGAAATCCCTTAAAACTGCCGCTGCGGGATCGTTAAAATTTTAGCGGATCGGCCGGAAATGCCGGGTTCCACGCGTTAAATCGTTGACGGCACGGCATTTTTAAAGCGTTTTCAAGCGAAGTGGGTGCCGGTTCGCGTGAAGAAAACGCGTCGAAGTAAGAAGCTGGAGCCCCGGCTTTGATTCCATCAAAGCCGGATAGGCTCTAGCCGCTTAAAACAGCTCATAGAGGTCGAGGAAATACTGCGCCTTGGCCGCGTCCCAGTGCTTGACGCCGCAGGCGGCGAGGAACGCCGCGCCCGCCTCTTTCCCCCGATGCGCGACGATATCGGCATGCAGCAAAGCCATATCGGTATAGCGGTCGCCGCGGCCGGCATTGCCGCAGTCGATAAGGGCGCATACGCCGTCGGCGTCGACGATGATGTTGCCGAGGGTCAGGTCGCCGTGCAGGACGACGATGTCCTCATGCGGCGGCGCGGCGCGCAGGCGCCGCAGCAGGTCGGCGGGCGCTGCGTCCCGGTTGTGCGGCTCGAACTCGCCCGGATCGATCGCGCCGGCATCGACGGCGGCTTGCGCGCGGCCAAGCCTCGCGGCGAGCGTTTCGTCGAACGGGCAAGTGGCGGGCGGCAGCGCGTGCAAGGCTTTGACGGCTTGCGCCAGCGCCGCGATCAGGCGCGGTGTCGAAAGCGGGCTGACGTCGGCGGGAACGCCTGCGATGGCCGCCATCAGCACCGCCATGCCGTCGTTGCGATCGGCGACCCGCAGTACATGCGGCACGGCAATGCCGTGCCCGGCCAGCCATTGCGTGCGCGCGATTTCATCGCGCAAGATCGGGGCCGCCTCATCGAACGCCACCTTCACATAGCGTGGCGCTACGCCCTTTTTCGTGGCGCGGAAAACGGCCGCTTCGCTCATGCCGGTCGTCACCAGTTCCAGGCTGATCTTGGCCGCGCCGGCGCCGTCGTGCCGGGTGAGCAGGTCAAGGGCGAGAGCTTCGGCGCGGTCAGTCATGGCGGCACCATAGCGGCCCACCTCTCTGTCGTCCCGGCGCACAGCCGTCCGAAGGACGGCGTCGCTTCGCTCCGCCTATGGGGGGGACCCATACGCCGTGTCACACATGTGAGGCGAGATCGAAGTTGCCTGACCCACTTTGCGTCAAATTGAACGCAGTGGTTATGGGTCCCCGCTTTCGCGGGGATGACAAAATTATCTCAATGCAGCGTCCTTGCCTCTTCCCCAACCACACGCAAACGCATCGTGCCGATCAGCGCCGCGCGCGCGGCTTCCGCTTCGCGCAAGGCCGCGTCGGTCTGGTCCCAGGTCGTGGAGTTCGAGCCGAGCAGCACGACGCCGCCGAGCAAAGCCGCAACGGTGCCGGTAAAGGCGGTGACATCGAGAGTAAGAATGCCGATCAGCGCCAGCACAAACCACAGCGCACCGGCGCCGATGGCGATTTTCGAAGCGAGGGAAATCTTGGCGCAGCGTGCCAGTTGCTCGGTCAGCGCCTCGATCCGCGCTTCCAGGCGAACGATCTCGTGCTGGGCGGTGCCGTCATCCATCCGCGTCCGCAACAGAGGCCGTTCAAGCCGGCTTCTTGTCCTTGAAATAAGGTTCGACCGTGCCGGTCAGCTTGATGGTCAGCGGATTGCCATGGCGGTCCTTGGCATTGCCGGCGGCGACGCGGACCCAGTTTTCACTGACGCAGTATTCCTCGACATTGGTTTTCTCGACGCCCTTGAAGCGGATACCGACGTCGCGTTGCAGCACGTCGCCATTGAAGAAGGGACTGCGCGGATCGATGCTGAGCCGGTCGGGCAGGGTGTCGGCGGTCTGGGGATCGGTTTTGCTGTCTGACATGGCGCCTTGTCTCACAGGGTTGAGGGCTTAGGCAAGCAGGCTTGGGCAAGCAGGCTTGCCGCCCCGTTCCCGCCGTTTTTTGCGCATGGTATAGTTGCCGGACCGGGGCAGAGCGCCCGGCCATGGCAAGGTTTTCACAGCCTCAGAGGCAGAGTGGCAAAATGGCTATACGGCATTTCCTGAGCGGAACGGTTGTGTTGGGCGTCTTGCTGGCCGCGACGGGCGGCGTGCTGGCCAAGCCGGCCTATGTGGCCTCGACCGTCAATCTGCGCGCGGCGCCCGGCACTACCAGCGAGATCGTCGGCAAAATCCCAAGCGGCAGCCTGGTCGATGCCGCCGATTGCAGCGAAGGCTGGTGCGCCGTCACCTGGCAGAACAAGATCGGTTTTGCCATCCAGAGCGCGCTCGATCTGAGCGGACGGGTGCCGGCGCGCAGCAGCGCCGTTCGCCGCCCGCTCTCAGGTCCCGACTACATCGAAGAGCCGCCGGTTTATGTCGAGGTGCCGCCGCCGCCTTATTACGCGCGGCCGTATTACTACGGCCGGCCTTATTATTACGGGCGGCCCTGGCGTCATCGCTGGTAGGCGGAAGCGCCGCGCCGGTTTATTCGGGGCGCGCGCCGAGCATCCACGCCAGCGCCAGCGTCGCCGCATAGCCGGCAATCGCCACCGGCACGGCGACATAGAGCGGTTGCTCCAGTCCCTGCTGGAGGCCGAGTACGAGAACGGTGCCGACACCGATCGCCAGCATGCGGACGTAAGGATTGCTGCGATACATGGCGTCGCTAGTTTTTCTTTTTTGCGGAGTCGGTCGATCGCGTCGCGCGCAAATTCGCCCATGGATCGACTGGCGCTTCGGCCCCGTCCTTGCGGGTCCGGTCCAAGGCATTGCGGTATTGCTTGTCGACCGCTTCGCTTGCCTTGTAGTTGGCTTTTTCTTCCTCGTTCATGACGCTGTAGGGCTTGCGCTGAGCCATGGCCGGCGCGGCCAGAATGGCCAGCAATGCGGTTGCGATTATCAGCCGTTTCACGGCACGTCCTCCCTCGGCATCGCTCTTTTATTGCGCGATCAGGTTATCACGCCCGGGCATGGCGCTCAATGCGATGAAATCCTTGCGCAATTGCCCGCAAGCCCGGATATGGCTATGTATCTGGATCGTTTCCGTCCAAATCAAGGCAGAGGGCGGCGGGCCGCGAAAGGCCGACAGCAGAGGGCTTTATAGGAATGTCGCTTTCCCATCACGCCGCGGCGCCGTCAGGTCCCGGATTAGCCCGCCACGACTGGACCCGCGCCGAAGTGCGCGCCCTGTTCGAGTTGCCGTTCCCCGAGCTGATGTACCAGGCGGCGACCGTGCACCGGCAGAATTTCGATCCGGCCGAGGTGCAGATCTCGACCTTGCTGTCGATCAAGACCGGCGGCTGCCCGGAGGACTGCGCCTATTGCCCGCAGGCGGCGCGTTACGACACCGGCGTCAAGGCCGAGAAGCTGATGGCGCTCGACGCCGTGCTCAAGGAAGCCGCGGCGGCGAAGGCCGGCGGCGCCTCGCGCTTCTGCATGGGCGCGGCCTGGCGTTCGCCGAAGGACCGCGACATCGAGAACGTCTGCGCCATGGTCGAGGGCGTGAAGGCGCTTGGGTTGGAGACCTGCGCGACGCTCGGCATGCTCAACCGCGAGCAGGCGGCGCGGCTGAAGCAATCCGGCCTCGATTACTACAATCACAATCTCGATACATCGCCGGAGTTCTATGGCGAGATCATCACGACGCGCACCTATGAGGATCGCCTCGATACGCTCGACCATGTGCGCCATGCCGGTATCAATGTGTGTTGCGGCGGCATTGTCGGCATGGGTGAGAATCTCGCGGATCGCGTCGGCATGATAGCGACTTTGGCCGCGTTGCCGCAGCATCCGGAAAGCGTGCCAATCAACATGCTGGTGCAGGTCGAAGGCACGCCGCTGGCGCATGAGGCCAAGCTCGATCCACTCGATTTCGTCCGTACGATTGCCGTCGCGCGCATCTGCATGCCGGCTTCGATGGTGCGGCTGTCGGCCGGGCGCGAGGACATGAGCGAAGAGACGCAGGCCCTTTGTTTCCTGGCCGGCGCCAATTCCATCTTCTATGGCCCCAAGCTTCTGACCACGCCAACTCCCGGCCGCGACAGCGACATGAAGCTGCTCGCCAAGCTGGGCTTAAGGGCGATGGAGTCGCACCGGCC
>CAITJJ010000043.1 GCA_903892675.1 uncultured Hyphomicrobiales bacterium
ACGGTCCAGATTGACGGATTTCTTGATCGGGGGCGGGGCTACCGGGAATTTCAGTTCCTGCGCGGACGCCGGCGCAAACGCGCTCACGCCGCCGCCAGCCAGAATGGCGAGGACGGCAACAATTTTGGCGGCGCTTCCGGGTCTGAACCTTGACCGTTCAAGCCTTGGCGCTGGTGGACGAGTGCAGAAACGCACCGCCATCACCCGTCCTCCTGGTACAACAACGCAATAAACCCGGTCAGTCCGCCCGCGACAACAGGCAGCCAAGCCGCTGCCACCGGGTGCATCAGCTCGGCCTTGCTCAGATCCTCGGTCACCTTCTGCAAAATATAGAGCAGAAACCCGGAGGCGACGCCACTTAAAACCATCTTCTGCACGCCGCCGAACCGAAAGAAACGTAAACTCACAGAGGCGGCAAGGAGAACCATGGCGACCAGGAAAAATGGCCGGGCGAGAAGCTTCTGGAACTGCAATCTATAGCCTGCGGCGACCAGACCTGCGTGTTCCGCTATCTTGATATACAGTGGCAATTCCCAGAATGGCACAGTTTCGGGTGTCGCAAAGCTTTCCCGTACTTGTTCGGGTGTCAGGTTGGTCTTCAGGGTGAACTCGGCCAGGTCGGCCGGCAGCGCGCGCAGTTCGTAGAGACGGGCGTCCAGGAGCCGCCAGACCCCGGGTTCCAGCACCGCGGCGCGCGATTCAATGCGCTGTTTGAAGTGCCCGGCCGAATCGAAGGTGAACACGGTGACGCCGGACAGGGTAACCCCTTGGTCGCGGCTCGATTTGGCGTTGATGATGGCCTGGCCGTCGCTGTTGCGCTGGCTCACCCAGAATGGGCCGCCGCCGCCGCGCAGCGCGCTCGCGTCCTGGCCGAACAGTTCGGCCTCGAACCGCTTTGAGCGTTCCTGCAGGATGGCGGAGATCGGATTATACACGGCGGTGGCAAACACGCCGAACAGGAAGGCGACGATCAAAGCCGGTGAAATGAACTGCCAGGCCGACATGCCGGCGGCGCGCGCGACCACGAGTTCAAGCCGGCGCGAGAAATTCAGATAGCAGGACATCGCGCCGATCAGCACGCAGAACGGCAGGATTCTTTCGGTCACCTGCGGCACGCGATACAGCGAGGTTTTGGCGACCAGGGCCGCCGAGACATTCGGCAGGTCGGCGGCGCGGCGCATCAGTTCGATATAATCGAGCAGGGCGACCAGGACTGTAATGCCGGCAAATGTCAGCAGCACCGCGTTGAGAAACCGCAGTCCGAAATAGCGCGCGATTTTGCCGCCGATGATATTCATGGCGTGGCGAACCGTTGTGTAACGCGCGCGCTGAGCGCGGCCAGCCAGTTGGTGAGGAACGCCGGCGGCTCCAGGATCAGGCCGCGGTGAATGACGAACAAGCCGCCGCCGAGGGCGATGGCAAAGCCGACATATTGCAGCGACAGCATCCACGGCGTGGTGGCGCCGAACACGGTCGAGGCAAACCCGATCAGCCGCAACAGCGCCACTCCGCTGATGGCGCCAACCATCGACAGGGCCCGGCTCTGCCGGTTGGTGCGCGGCGCGCCGAGATAGGCGAACGCAATCACCACGAAGGCGATCGGGTAAAGCGGCGCGACCAGCCGGTCATGCAGTTCGGCGCGGAACGGGCCGGGCTGCTCGAGGTAATGCGGGTCCTTTGGATCGGGAAACAGCAATTGCCACAGATAGCGTTCGCGGATCGAATATTTCACCGCCTGCGTGCCGCCGGAGAACTGTGAAAGATCGAAACCATAGCGGTCGAACTCGACCATGGCCGGCTCGCTCTTGCCGACCTCCTGACGCTGCACAACGCCCTTTTGCAGCACCAGGAAGGTGCCGTTGTCATTGTCGAGAAGCTCGCCGGTGTCCGACAAGATGGTCATGCGCTCGTTCGGATTGCGCCGGTCGTCGAGGAAGATGCCGACCAGTTGTCCGTTGCGCAGCCGCTCGCGAATATGGATGGTGACGCCGGCGTCGATCGCGGTGAAACGTCCGGGCTGCACAATCGTGCTCACCACATTGGCGCGCACTTCGGTGAGCCAGTCGCGCAGCATGCGCAGACCCTTGGGCGCGAAATAGGCGCTGATCGCCATGACGATGATCGACACCACGATCGCCACCGACATGAAAGCGCGAAACAGCTTCCACGGCGACATGCCGGCCGCGTTCATGACGATGATTTCGGAATCGGTGGACAGCTTGTTGAGCGTATGCGCGGCCGCGATCAGCAGTGCGATTGGCGCAATGACCAGGACGAGAAGTGGAACGATCAGCCCGGTAATGCCGACGAAGACCAGAACGGTCTGGCCCTGGCTGGTCATCAGATCGATATCGCGCAGCGCCTGGGTGACCCAGATCACCGCCGTCAGGCTGATCAGCACCAGCAAGAACGCACCGAACGTCGTGCGAAAAATATAGTGGCTGATAGACCCCATCGGTGATGCCGTTCCCCTGGTACGGCTTGCATGGCAAGCCTTACGCCCCTCAAATGGCTTGCGCCGCAAGCCTGCCGCCCCCGACCAGGCTTGCAAGGCAAGCCTCGTGCCCCTCGATCGGTGCACCCCGTGGCCCCGCCGCGAGCCACGGCGAAAGCAACCGTAAACCTTAAGCCGCTTACGTTTACCTTGATCCGGCTACAAAATGGCCCTGCCAAGGCAAAGCCGTTGATCATGCACAATAATTGGTAAACGCCGGCGGCGGCGCGCTGCCCGGGAAACAAGCCCGGCAGGGTCGATTCTGGCAAGCAAATACCGCCGCCGGTTTGCCGGGGCCGGAACGCCCTATCGAACTCTTGAAAACCTCGCAAAACCGGGGGCAGGGGCTTTGCAGAGCGGCTGGCGGCGCGCCATATGCGTGCTGCCAAGGCGACTCCAAACGTCGCAGCCGATCCAGAACAAGGACAACCATCCATGGCCGACGCCCCCAAGATTGCATTTGGCTCATTCGCCGCGCCGCAACGGGGTGTTCTGGTGGTTTTCTGTGACGACGGACTCAAATTCGGCCCTGCCACCGCCAAGGCGCTGGGGTCGGCCACTGGCCTGGTCGCCCGCGCCGCCAAAGCCGAGCGCTTCACAGGCAAGAGCGGCAAATCGCTCGATCTGATCATGCCGGAAGGGCTGAAAGTCGACCGCCTGACCGTGATCGGCGCCGGCAAGCTCGCCGATCTCAAGCCGCAGGATTTCGTCAAATTCGGCGGCGTCTCCATGGGCAAGTTGCCGAGCGGGGCCAGCGACGCGACGGTCTTTGCCGAACTGCCGGCCGGCGCCAAAATGTCGGGCGAAGCGGCTGCCGATCTGGCGCAGGGCGTGCTGCTGCGCGCCTATGCTTTCGACCGCTACAAGACCAAACGCAAGGACGACGACAAGCCGCCCCAAAAGCGCAGCATCACCATTGCCACCGGCGACGCCGCGGCGGCGCGCAAGGCTTACGTGGCGCGCGAAGCGATTGCTGGCGGCGTTCTGATGGCGCGCGATCTGGTCAACGAGCCGGCCAACATTCTCTATCCGGAAGAATTCGCCCGCCGCGCGCAGGCGCTTAAAAAAGTCGGCGTCGTCGTCGAGGTGCTTGACGTCAAGGCGATGACCAAGCTCGGCATGGGCGCGCTGCTCGGCGTCGGCCAGGGCTCGCGGCGTGACAGCCGCGTTGTCATCATGCGCTGGGACGGTGGAAAAAAGGGCGAGGCGCCGGTCGCTTTCATCGGCAAGGGCGTCTGCTTCGATACCGGCGGCATTTCAATCAAGCCAGCGGCCGGCATGGAAGACATGAAAGGTGACATGGCGGGCGCGGCCTGCGTCGTCGGATTGATGCAGGCGCTCGCCGCGCGCAAAGCCAAGGTCAACGCCGTCGGCGTAATCGGCTGCGTCGAGAACATGCCGGACGGCAATGCGCAGCGGCCGGGCGACATCGTTACCTCGATGTCGGGCCAGACCATCGAGATCATCAACACCGACGCCGAAGGCCGTCTCGTCCTTGCCGATGTGCTCTGGTATACGGCCAAGCGTTTCAAGCCGAAATTCATGATCGATCTGGCGACGCTTACGGGCGCGATCATCGTCGCGCTCGGCCAGGAATTCGCCGGCATGTTCGCCAATAACGACGAACTGAGCCATCGTCTGCATCTTGCCGGCGAAGCGACCGACGAGAAAGTCTGGCGCATGCCGCTGTCGCCGTTCTACGACAAGATGATCGATTCAAAATTCGCCGATATGAAGAACACCGGCGGTTCGCGCTGGGGCGGGGCGATCACCGCCGCGCAATTCATCCAGCGCTTCGTCACCGACATGACGCCGTGGGCGCATCTCGACATCGCTGGCACCGGCATGGATTCGCGCGCAAGCGACATCAACAAGAGCTGGGGCTCGGGCTGGGGCGTGCGGCTGCTCGATCGGCTGGTGGCGGAGCATTACGAGAAGTAGCCGGTCCGCCTTCCCGTTTCCGGGAAGGCGACCGGTCTTCTGTCGGTCTTGCGCGGCTATTGAAGCTTGATCGACAACTTCGCCGTCGCGGTCTTGTTGTTGGCGTTGCTCGAATAGTTCTTGCCGGTGCAGGTCGCTGTAATGGTCGCGCCGTACGGCACACCCGTGCCGACGCCCGGCACATTGCACGAGAACGGCCCGGTCAGCGTTGCGAAGTAGAAATGCTCGTCCTTCACGTTGCCTTGCGCGTCGGGCACGTAAGTCGCGCTCTGGGTCGGCGGCACGGTCGCGATCGAGAACACGCCGTTATAGATCGTACTGCCGACGGTGCACGAGCCGGTCCCGGACGAGAAGGCGAGACTGATCGCGGATACGCCGCCGGGATCCTTCACGACGCAATTCATATTGAGTTGGTTCGAACCGCTCGCCGACATCGTCGCCGAGCTCGTGGGCACGTATTGCCCGTCGATGCCGCGAACGTTGATGACAACGCTCGGTTTGCTCTTGTCGTTTGCATCCGGCTTGACCGAACAAGCCGTCAGCGCCGCGGCCAATGCCGCCGCGGTGCAAGCACCCAGATATCGCATGATGTCCCCCCTGTTCTTCGTCCTCCCGGTCACGCGGTCGGGGCCAGGCCCCGCCACGCCGGTACGGTTGCATGATAGCAGGGGCGTATACTAAAAAGGGTAAAAATAACAAAGACCAGTAAACCGTGTATCGGGGGGGCTGTGCCCTGGCGACGAGGCGGCCGCCGCTGTTGATGGCGGGCCGCCGGCGTGGGAGGACACAATTGGGCGGCAAGATGAGCGGCAAGGACGGCAATGACCGAAGTTCTTTTCTATCACCTGCAAGGCCAGAAACTGGAAGGCGTGCTGACGCCGCTTCTGGAGAAGTCGCTTGAGCGAGGCTGGAAGGTGATCGTGCAGGGCACGTCGGAAGAGCGCATTGACGCGCTCGACGCACATTTGTGGACCTACAGCGAGGACGGCTTCCTGCCGCACGGCACCTGGCGCGAGCCGGACGCCGCGGCGCAGCCGGTGCTGCTGACGTTGACCGACAGCAATCCGAACGAAGCGACGGTACGCTTTCTGATCGAGGGCGCGCCCCTGCCAGCCGACGCAGAGGCTTACAATCGCATCGTGCTGGTCTTTAACGGTGACGACGATGAGGCGGTGGAGGCGGCGCGCGGCCATTGGTCCGCCGCCAAGACCAAAGGCTTCGAGGCGACCTATTGGCAACCGGACGAGCAGGGCCGCTGGGTCAAGAAAGCCTGAGCGAAGGGCGGCATAAGCGGCTCGGCCAATGGCCGAGTCCGTCGATCCCATTCACCCTGCCGGCCGGTTGGTGATAGCGCGCCCTTGCCCGGTGCCATTGTGATGACGCAAAATAGGTCTTAAGGGACAAGACGATAGACAAGTCCGGGGGAAGTCGTTTTGCCACGTTGTTACGGTTTGTTGAACTTGGCCTTGGCCGCTGCGCTGGCAACGGCAGTCGCCGGCTGCTCCGGCAGTGTCATGGACGGCATCAAGAGCGGCGACTGGTTCTCCAAGCCGACGACCGTGTTAACCCGCGCCGACGGCTCGGGCGCGTCGGTAGCGGACAGGAATTTCGAACTCGGTCCGGCGGGGCCGGTGGCGGCCGAGGATCTGGTCGGCGCGGATGGCCGCTGCTTTTCTCAGGCGGCGCCCGAGGCGCCTCAGGCCGCTGCACCGCCGCCGGCCGAGCCGGCGGTCGGTTCAATGGCAGGCGATCTTGCCGGCACACCCATGCCGGCTGGCGCGCCCGCAGCAATCGAAGTTGATCCCAGTGAACCGCAAATTGTCGGCGGCATTGCGCTTGGCATGAGCGAGTGCGACGCGGTGCGCCGTGCTGGCGTTCCGTCGAATGTCAGCATCGGCGTCGGTGACACCAATGATCGCCGCGTTATGCTGACCTATCTGGCCGGCCCGTGGCCCGGCATCTACACGTTCAGCTCCGGCCGGCTGCGCGAAATCAGCGCCGCGCCGGTGCAGTCCAAGCCGCCCGCTAAACCCGCGCCGAAAAAGAAGGCGGCGAAGCCAGCGGCCAAACCACAAGCCGTGCAGCCGGCGCGGCCGCAAATTCGCTAGTGGAGAAAGCGCGAATGCTTACGCCGTCTCCAGCGCGCTCGAGGCGGCGAGCCAGGCTTCCTCGGCCTTAGCTATCGCTGCGACGACACTGGCGCGGGTCTTCGACAGTTCCGCCGCGCGCGTCGGGTCCTTGGCGAAGACGGTGCCGTCCGCCAGGGTCGCATCGAGCTTGCCGAGTTGCTTGTTGAGTTGCGCGATCTGCGCCTCCGCTTCTGAAATCTGCTTGCGCAACGGTGCGGTATCGACGCGTTTTTCCGCCGCCGCGCGCCGCGCCTGAACCGGATCTTGACGCTTCGTCGATTTGGCGCCGACCGTCAGGTGGCCGTTATCCGAAGAGAGGACGAGGCGCATATAATCGTTGAGATCGCCGTCATACGGCTTCACGTGCCCGCCTGCCACAAGCCAGAGCCGGTCGACGCAGGCTTCCAGCAAATAGCGGTCGTGCGACACCAGGATCACCGCGCCGGGATAATCGTTGATCGCTTCGATCAGCGCGCCGCGGCTGTCGATGTCGAGATGGTTGGTCGGCTCGTCGAGGATGATCAGTTGCGGTGCTTCGAAGGTCGCCAGACCCAGCAATAGCCGGGCTTTTTCGCCGCCTGAGAGTTTTTCGACCTTGGTGTTGCCGGCTGGCCCGGAGAAGCCAATGGTGCCGACGCGCGAGCGTACTTTCGCTTCAGGCTGGTCCGGCATCAGTTTGCGGACATGTTCGTAAGGCGTGCCGTCGAGATCGAGTTCGTCGACCTGATGCTGCGCAAAATAGCCGACTTTAAGCGTTGCCGCGCGGGTCACCTTGCCGCTCATCGGCTTGAGCTTGCCGGCGAGCAGCTTCACCAATGTCGATTTGCCGTTGCCGTTCGAGCCGAGCAGCGCAATGCGGTCGTCATTGTCGATGCGCAGCGACAGGTCCGAGAGAATCACGCGGCCGTCGTAACCGACCTCGACGTCATCGGTGGCGATGATCGGCGGCGACAGCAGTTTTTCCGGCGGCGGAATGATGATCGGCCGCACGTCGTCGGTGACCATGGACGAGATCGGCTGCATCTTGGCCAGCATCTTGATGCGCGATTGCGCCTGCGTCGCTTTCGAGGCCTTGGCGCGGAAGCGATCGACGAAGGCTTGCAGATGCGCGCGCTGCGCATCCTGCTTCTTCATCATCTTCTGGTCGAGCACCAGCTTCTCGCTGCGCAGCCGCTCGAAGTCGGAATAGCCGCCTTTGTACAGGGTCAGCTTCTTGGCCTCGAGAGAGAGGATTTGATTGACCGAATTGTCGAGCAGATCGCGGTCATGGCTGACGATGATCATCGTGTGCGGATATTTCGCCAGATGGTCCTGCAGCCACAACGTGCCTTCGAGATCGAG
>CAITJJ010000044.1 GCA_903892675.1 uncultured Hyphomicrobiales bacterium
ACGCGGCCTATGTCGGGCCCGAGCGCCGCAAAGGCGGCAAGGCCGACACGATCCGACAATCCGCATTGCTCGAAAAAGTCCGCGCTCCCGGCTGACAAAGGCAGTCTGAACCATGGCTCCGCACAAGAACACGGCCGCGATTGCCACCTACGGCGATCATGAGGTCATCAAACCGGAAAACAAACTGCGCAAGTATGTTTCCGACACGCCGTTCGTGCCGGGCGAGGACGATCCGGTCGCGCGCGCCGAAATGGCGCTGGCCGCCTTGTCGGGCGAATTCGGCGCGATGATGGACGAAGAGTGCCAACGCCTCGACAAAGAGCGTCACGCCGTCATGGCCAACGGATTTACCAAGGCCAACAAGGAAGGCCTGTTCCACGCCGCGCACGACATTAAGGGCCAGGCCGCGACGTTTGGTTATCCCGCTGTGGCGTCGGCGGCCGACAGCCTGTGCCGGCTGATCGAATACACGCCGGATTCGAGCCGCATCCCGGCCAGACTCGTGGACCAGCATGTCGACGCAGTGCGCGCCATTTATCGTGAGTATTCGCGTTCCGACGCGCAGGATCTCGCGTCGATGCTGACCGTGCGCCTGCGCGAGGTGACCGACGAATTCCTGATCCACGAGAATCGCAACCGGCCGGACATTCTCGAGCAGATCACCGGCGCGCCGTCGGTCGTGCCGGAATAATCGCGCGGCCACGGCACAAGCAATAAGTACCGGTGTCATCATCCGCGAAGGCGGATGGTCCAGCATTTTGTGTTGCGAAAGTGCTGGATGCCCGCCTTCGCGGGCATGACGAGATCGACTACGCCACCATCCTTGCGTCTTCGATCCGCGCCACGAACGGCGCGGTCTGATCGTTGGCAACCAGATCGTCGCAGAACATGCGGGCTTCCTCGCGCGCGGCCTCGACGGCGAAGCGCCGCAGCAGCGCCAGCAAAGACGCCATCTCCGGATTGCGTTCGGCCTCGCAGGCCGACAGCACGCGCTCGACCATGCGGCGCTTGAGACGCGACACGCCGCCCTGCTCGCCGACCAGCACGCCGTCGCGCAACGCGGCGATCGCTTCGCGGAAAGCGGGATAGGCGGCGGCCGGCAATCCGGCCTTGCCGAACAACGCGCGGAAGCCGGAAATATTCTTGTCGTGGATATAGCCGGTGACGCGGTCGAGCGGCATGCCGGACAATTCGGCCAGCGCTTCCTCAAACAATACGACATTGCCGGACAATAGTGCGCGCAGGATCATGCCGGCGGTGAGCTGGCCGCTGGTGCGCAGATGGCGCATCAGTTCGCCGATTTCCTCGTAAGGCGTTTCGGCGGCCAGCGCCAAAGTCGCCTTTTCGCAGGCCTCGCGCGCTGCGTATTCGGCGTGTTCCGAGCCAAGCCAATGCCGCGCGCTGACATAACCGGCGAGCGTCTGCGACAGTTTTGCCAGCAAGGTCTGGCGCGCCGCCATCGGCAGATCGGCGCGGCCGACCAGATTTTCGCGGATTGGCGACAGGTGGCCGAAACGATCGACGATGCGGTCGATCGAGAACGCCGCGATATCGGCGTCGACGTTTTCCAGCAGCGCCAGACAGGCTTGCGCCGGACCGACTTCGGCAATCGCCGCGGCCAGCGGCCGCGACAGCAGCGCGCGCCCGGCAATGGCGACCTGCGCCTCCGCGTCGCCAGTGGCGAACAGATCGACGAGGTCTTCGTCGTTCAACAAAGGTGAGCGGGACAAAATCGGCAGCGCGACATCGGTCTGATCGGCGGCCAGCGCGTGCACCACGATCGGCGGCGCTTTTTGCGCCGAGGCGAAGACTTCGGACAGCGCGCCGCGCACCAGCGGCGATGGATCGTCTAGCAGCATGATCATCGCGCCTTCGGCGGCGGCAAGATCGTCATCGGACAAATCGGAATGAAGATAGGCGCGCGCCAGGGCGGACGTTGCTTCGGCCCGCTCGCCGGCGGACGCATAGCGGATCCATTGCAGAAACTGCCGTACAATCATGACACAACCAAACGCTACAACAATCGCCGTCAACAGCGGCGACACCAAAAGCCTAAGCGAGGACGCTTAACAAACCGTTCACCATAGGTATTGATGAAGCATTAACGACGATGGGTCGCGCGCGACCTCGATCAGAAGTGTGCGCGATGGCGAGCAGCGACGGCGACGTTACGCCTTGCCGCTGAAAATGCCGCGCGCATTGGTGGCGCTGTCGGTGAACAGATCGAGGCCGCGGCCGTTGCGCGCCGCGCCCGGTCTCTGGCCCGGCTGATCCGCGCTGGACGGTGTCCACAGGCTGGCGACGGTTTGCGTAACGGGATCGTCGCCGCGATCGCTGAACATCGCCTGGAACAGTGGCCTGGCGTCGGCGATGGCTTGCATCTTGCCGCGCGCATCGGCGAGCGCCTGGGTGAGGCCGGCGGTGTCTGGCGCGTCGACGGCGCGGGCGCGCGTCGGCACCTGGACCGGAGAATTCGCGGATACCGGCATGGCCGAAAGGGCTATCGAGGGAATGTTTGCCGCGGCCAACCGCCCCGGCGCCGACATCGATGCCGGCGCGCCGGTTGCCGCGGCAGCCGCCGCCGCGACCGGATCGGCGTTGCGCGGCGTCAGTCCGGCCAACGCGACGGTGCGGGCATTGTCGAACTTGCCGGTCAGCCGGGCATAGACCTGGCCGACGGTGCGGGCGCTGCCTGAACTGTCGTAGAAGATGCTGCGGTTGGCGGCCGCTGCCGCCGGAAACAATTTGGCAGCATTGGCGTCCGGCTGCGAGTCGGCGGCGTTGATCATCTTGCCGGCGCCGGCGGGGCCGAGGAAATGCGCGATGTATAGCTCGCCCTCGGTCGGGCGACGGCCGATCGAGCCGGTCAATTGAAAGGCATTGGCGCGCGAGAAGGCGCCGGCCATCATCGCGCTCGCTTCCGGGTCGCTGCGCAACTTCATGATCGCGGCACGCGCCGTCGGGTCCTCGACCGTAAAGCGCCCGTCGGACGTCTTGGTGATGGCGTCGGCATATTGGCCGTAGCCGAGCGCAGCCCCCTCCTGCTTCACGGTGCCGAGCCAGGTTTGGTCGATAAACTGGTACAGGCCCTTGGCCGAGGAGGTCGACGCCTGCGCCGACGGATTGAGCCCGGATTCGATCTTGGCGGTGGTCAGCAGATACTGAAAGCTGATGCCGGTCGACTGCGACGCCTGCCTGATCGCCCCGGTGATCTGGGGTGCCACATTGCTTGAGACGGAATCGACGGCCATAAAGTTGCCCTCTAGTATAGCGCGGCTGCGGCCAACAGGGCGCGAACGGACCCTGTTGACCATGGGTAGTTATGGTAAACGAACCGTTAACGGCGGGCGCGTCGGCCCGCTTTATGATCGGTTTTATGATTTGGAGACAGGCGAATGACGGAAGCGATCCAGCGGCACAAGCGCGGCGGCCTTTATTTCGAGGATATGGAGGTCGGCAAGCTTTATGAGCACCGTTACACCCGTACCGTCACGCAGATGGACAACATGCTGTTTTCCAACATGACGCTCAATCCGCAGCCGCTGCACATCGACCGCCATTTCTGCGAGACCGAGACCGAATGGGGTCAGCCGCTGATGAACTCGCTGTTCACGCTCGGCCTGATGATCGGCATCCAGGTTTCCGACATGACGGTCGGCACAACCATCGCCAATCTCGGCATGACCGACGTCAAGTTCGGCAATCCGCTGTTCGAGGGCGACACCGTCAACTGCACGACGACCG
Source organism: uncultured Hyphomicrobiales bacterium (assembly GCA_903892675.1). Taxonomy (GTDB): domain Bacteria; phylum Pseudomonadota; class Alphaproteobacteria; order Rhizobiales; family Xanthobacteraceae; genus Pseudolabrys. The sequence continues at coordinate 3,745 of CAITJJ010000044.1, forward strand.
TCGTCAGCAAACGCGAGTCGCAGTCGCGGCCGAATGCCGGCATCGTCGAATTCCATCACAAGGCGTTCAAGCAGGACGGCAAGCTGGTCGCCGAATGCCACCGCAACGCCTTCATCATCAAGCGGCCGAAGTAAGCCAACAAATCAAGAAGACAATTATGCGCTCCCTCCTCTTCGTCCCGGCCGACGCCGGTCCCAAGCTCGACAAGGCAATGGCGTCGGGCGCCGACGCCGTCATCATCGACCTGGAAGATTCGATTTCGCCGGAGCGTAAAGAGCACGCGCGCGCCGCGTGCCTTGAGTACCTCAAGAGCGCGCAGCCCAAGGCGCAGCGCCCGCGCCTGCTGGTGCGCATCAACGGTCTCGACACCGGCCATACCGACGCCGATCTTACGGCCATCGTGCCCGGAAAACCCGACGCCATTCTGTTTCCGAAAGCGGAAGGCGGCGCAAGCCTCGTGCATCTCGACGCCAAACTGACGGCGCAGGAAGCCATCGCCGGCGTCGCCGAAGGGTCGATCAAGGTGCTGGCGCAGAATGTCGAGTCGTCACTCGGCCTGTTTATGGCCGGTACGTTTCGCGGCGCCTCGCCGCGCCTGATCGGCATGACCTGGGGACCGGAGGATTTGTCCGCCGAACTCGGCGCCGAAGCCAACCGCGACGCGCAAGGTCATTTGACCGAGCCCTATCGCCTCGCCCGCTCGATCTGTCTGTTCAGCGCCGCGGCGGCGAAAGTGCCGGCGATCGAGACGATCTATGCCGACTTCCGCAACAGCGACGGTCTGCGCCGCGAGACGATGGATTCGCGGAGAGATGGATTTACCGGCCGCCTCGCCATTCATCCGGCGCAGGTGCCGGTGATCAACGAGGTCTATACGCCAAGCGCCGAACAGATCGAAAAAGCCAGAGCCGTGATCGCGGCTTTCGCCGCGCAGCCCGGCGCCGGCGCGGTCGGCATCGACGGCAAGATGTATGACCGGCCGCATCTGGTGCGGGCGCAGAGGTTGCTGGGGAATGTGAAGGACTGACTTTTCCCGGACGAGACCTATTTATAAACCTTTGCCGGATCGAAGGTCTTGTCGGCGTCGCGGAATTCGAGCTTGACCGCGCCCTTTTGTCCGAGCGGCGCCGCGCGATAAAAACACGAGCGTCGCCCGGTGTGACAGCCGCCGGCGCCAACCTGCTCGACCTTGATCCACACCGCGTCCTGATCGCAATCGACGCGCAGCTCAGTGACACGCTGGACGTGGCCGGACTGTTCGCCCTTTTTCCACAGCTTCCGGCGCGACCGGGAGAAGTACCAGGCTTCGCCGGTTTCGATGGTTTTGGCCAAAGCCTCGGCGTTCATATGCGCGACCATCAGCACGTCGCCCGACGCGATATCGGTGGCGACCGCGGTCACGAGCCCGTCGGCGTCGAATTTGGGAAGAAGCGCCAAACCTTCTTCGATTTCGTTTGCTTCTTCGATCTCGTGTGAATGCGTGGACAAGGAATGCTCCTGGCTTTCCTCGTCACCTCTTGAGGTGCGAGCGCCTATTACTTCCCGCGCAGCAAGGTCATGAAGCGGACAAGCTGATTGGGATCGTTGCGGAACGCGCCGGAGAAATGCGTCGTCACAGTCAGCGCGCCGGGCTTGTTGACGCCGCGGATCGACATGCACATGTGCTCGGCTTCGATCATCACCGCGACGCCGCGCGGCTTGAGGATCTCTTCGATCGCGGTCGCCACCTGCGAGGTGAGATGCTCCTGCGTCTGCAGGCGATGCGCATAGACATCGACCAGCCGCGCCAGCTTCGACAGACCGACGACGCGATCGGTTGGCATATAGGCGACATGCGCCTTGCCGTAGAACGGCATCATGTGATGCTCGCAGTGCGAATTGAAGCCGATGTCCTTGACCAGCACGAAGTCGTCATAGCCGCCGGTCTCGCTGAAAGTGCGGTCGAGCACCTCGGCCGGGCAGGCGCGGTAGCCTTCGTAGATTTCCTCATAGGCGTCGATGACGCGCTTGGGCGTATCGAGCACGCCTTCGCGCGCGGCGTCGTCGCCGGTAAAGGCGATCAAGGTGCGCACGGCGGCTTCCGCCTCCTCGCGCGACGGGCGCGGCGCGCTCGGCGTCGGCGCGGCCCGCACATGGTCGGACAGGGCCTGCTGGGCAAACGGCTTTACGATTGAATTCTTGGCGTCCATCGGTCTCTCCGTTCGACCGGCGCTCACCCTGCAAAGGGGCTGCTCCGGAAGTGTCACCGGGGTGGCCGCGCCTGTCGCCTTGTTGAGGCAATTTCGACGCGCATTCCATTCGGCAGGCGATTTCGGCCGGCAGAGGCCTCACTCCGCCATGCCCCCAAATCCGCCGTTACGAGAACCCCTTCTCGTACCGGCAGGGTGATCCCTATATATTGCTTTGTACGGACGAAGCAATGTGCCGGATCAGGGTCGGGCGGGCCAATTTCGATGCTAAATGACGTCTATAATGCCAAAATTCTCGATCTGGCCGGCAATATCCCCCGACTCGGCCGGTTGGACCATCCCGACGCCAGCGCCACCGCCCATTCCAAGCTGTGCGGCTCGACCGTGACCGTGGACGTCAAATTGGCGGACGGCGCGGTCACCGATTTTGCCCATGACGTCAAAGCCTGCGCCTTGGGCCAGGCTTCGTCCTCGATCATGGCCCGGCATGTGGTTGGCTCCTCACCGGACGAACTGCGGGCCTTGCGCGAGACGGTGCGCAAGATGCTGAAGGAAAATGGCGCACCGCCTTCCGGCAAATGGGCCGACATCGCACTCTTGGAGCCGGTGCGCGACTACAAGGCGCGCCACGCCTCAACGCTGCTCACCTTCGACGCGGTGGTGAAAGCAGTCGACGAGATCGAGGCCAAACGCAAACAGGCGGCGGAATAACCGCCGCCCGCGCAGTCGACCACGTAGACCGACTAGTCGAACGTTGCCGAGGTCGTGTCGGTCTTCCGGTTATATTTGATGGTGATCTTCGACACCTCGCACAGATTGATGTCGTGCCAGACAGCCGTCGAATCGTCTTCGTCATAGACGACCTTCAGGTCCCACAGGCAGGTCTTGCCAGCGCGGTGAAATTTGATCTCGCGTTGTTCGCCGTCGTCGAGACTGTCGTCACTGCCAAGAATATCCTCTTCCCAGTCATCGGCCTTGGCAGGTGAAATATAGACTTCGCCGATGTCGTAGCCTGTACGATTGATCAGCAAGAAGTCCTGGCGGGATTCCGCCTGCGTGGACGTCGTCGTGAACGCGGATACCAGCATCGCCGCAGCAAACAGAAAAGACTTCATCGTGCCCCCGAATGATTTTTTACGCCGACAGGATTCTGCGTGCGCATTGTATGCTGCGCCGTAGCGCCGCTCACGCAAGCGTTTCGCATGGCTTCTCAGCGTTGACAAGCAACCAGAGTCCGCTGCGAGCGATGAAAAAAACGGCAACTATTCCGGCTGTCTATTGCGCGGACGCCAACCCGCCGGTCTTGCGCACCGCCAGGTCGGCGCGCGCGCCAATCGGTTTGGCACAGGCCGCGATCAGCCGTGGCAGGCTCTGCTGCGCGCCGGTATTGCCGATGCGGATGGTCGTTACCAGGCCCTTCCGGCTCGTCTCGATCACCATCGAATGGCTGCCCGGACCGGCAAATTCGCGGATCAAGGCGGCCGGCACCGCGCCCGTGGCGGTGCTGACCAGTTCGCCCGGCCCGTCATGACGTTGCGACGCCGTTACCGCCAGTCTGGCGCGCACGCCGCCGGTGCGCAGGCTGACGCTGTCGGGCTTGGCCGACAGCCGCGTATCGTCGCTCATCATGCGCCGTTCGATATAGCTGAGTTCAAAACTGTCGGCATCGGCGCCGCAGGCGACCGCCAGATCGAAGCTGCCGATCGGCTCGCCTTCGACCGTGAACGGATGCCGCCGCGCCAGCGAGGCAATGCCGCCGCGATCGACCATCGCCCAGCGCTGCTCGTTGATCGGCGTCGCGCGTAAACCGCTGGTCATCGGCGCGGTTGGCGAGGCCTGAACCGGCGGCGTCACCGCGAAGGCGGCGACAGCCGGCGCAGCCGCATCGTCGGTGGCAAGCCGGGTGCGGCGAAGTTCGTCCCGCGTCATTGTATGCAGCGGCTCCCATGGCGGAATCCGCAGCGCCAGATCGAGCAGATCGATCGACGCACCCATCTCGGCGGTAAATTGTGCGAGGCGGCCGATGTCGCGTTGCACCAGCACGAGGTCCTCCGCCGAATACGTCGCGGCTGTCGGGTCTTCGCGACGATCGCCGAGCCAGATCTGATGCACCATCACCCGCGCTTCAATCGGCACCGTGCGCTGCACGCCGCCGAGCAGCACAAAGGCGCACATGGATTCGCAATCGGCGCGCGGCGAGACCACCGCGGAAATGTCGGCATTCCGCTCCACATTGTCTTTGGCGTTATCTTTGGCGCCAGCCTTGCCGACCACATCGCCTTTCAGATCGACCACCCGGCCAACGGTGGCCGCGAGCCGCAGTCTTCGCACTTCGCGGCCGAGCGCGATGGCGCCCAGCACCGAGCCGCCATCGGAATCGAGCACGAGGACGGCGCCGGTCAAATCCCGGCCCTGCATGGCGCGGATGAAATCGCGCGCGCTGTCGGCGGTGATCGCGCCGCTGGCGGCAATGTATGTCTTGCACGTCACGCCGCAGCTTTCAGCCGGACCCTGACGGCGCAGATCGAAGCGCATCGGCAGCGTGCGGTCGCCGGCCTCGGCCGGCAAAGTGCCGACGAGCGCCGCAACCAGCGCGACGATGGCGCCCAAAGCGCCAGGAAGGGAGCAACGCATTCATCCCCCTATCAGCGCGGAAGACAAAGAATCTGTCCCAACTATGGAACGGAACCGTTTCTCGCGCGTAAAGAAGAAGCCGGACTCTGTTTATCGATATGCATTATGCATCGCGTGCCGATGGAACTTGCACATCAAGACGTCGAGCCTCTGCGGCTTCAACAACCCCCGAACCTGCCATTTTTAAAACGGCGTATGGATTCGCGTCTAGTGTAAAAAGGTCGCTATACGTGACCCGTTTTGCCTGAACTCTCAGCAGGTTCAACGATTTGGAACTTGTGACGGAACTTTGGTAAGAGACTGGGGCGCAGAGCTTTATGTATAAAATGCGACACGTTCCACTGCTGGAACCCGGCGAGCCATGCCTGAAATTCCGTCACCGACAAAAATTTTTGCCGCCGGTGTTGCCGGTTTGCCGCGCCTTTTCGGCCGCGCAATCGTGGCATTATACCGTTACACGCTGTCGCCGCTGATCGGCCCGCGCTGCCGCCATTTGCCGAGCTGTTCGGAATATGCCGACGACGCCATCAGCCGCTTCGGCCTGTGGGCCGGCTCATGGATGGCGCTGGCGCGCATTCTGCGTTGCCAGCCGTGGGGCACGCAGGGACTCGATTTTGTGCCGAAGGCCTTGCCCACCAATGCGCACTGGTTTCTGCCGTGGCGCTACGGCCGCTGGCGCGGCACCAACGAACACGCGTCAGGCAGCGATCACGGATAGGCAATGCGCAAGCTGCGCGGCATTCCATTCTTGGCGCTATCGAGCAGCAACAAGACACGCACACCATTGGCGTTGCGGCCGAGCGGCAACAGCGCTTCCGGCTTCCACTGTGCGCCATCCTTCTTGCTCGCCTGCTTGGTGTCGAAAAAATCCGGCAGATCGGCGAGACGCTTGGCGCGATCGGTTACGCCATTCCACCAATAGACCGAATAGGTACCGTTGACGCTCTGCATCGGCCCCGCCAGCACAAGAACGCCGCCATCGAACGCCGCGAGATCGCGCACGCCGCGCCCCGGTCCGAGCTTGAGACGATGCACCTTTGCATCCGCCGGCTTGCCATCGAAGAAATGCCCAAGTGCCGCCGACAGGATCACCGCCCGGTCCTTGCCGCTGTCGTCCTTGACGACGGGCCCGCGAAAGCCGGCGAAGAGCCTTTCGCCAAGAACTGCGACGCCTTCGATGGTGATGCCGCCCTCTTCCAGCGGCCTATCGGTGAACGGCGCAAACAGGGATTCCGCGGCGATCAGCCGGGCCAGCGCCGTCGATGGTGGCACGGCAGGGTCGGTTGCAATCTTGCCTGTCGCGGCATCGTAAGTGAGACGCACCAACTTGCTGCTGGCGGCAAGTCCGGCGGCGATGCGCGCCGCCTCGTCCGCGGGATCGGTGACATCCTTGCTGCGGCGCGGCCGGCCGTGCGAGCCGATAACGTAGAAATAATTTTCGGCAAAGGCGACGCCCTCGCCGTCAAGTTCGACCGGCCTGCCCTTGAAGCTGTCGGAAATAAGCGGGATCAAATCGCCGGGGATGATCTTGCCGTCGGTGAGCGTCACGACTTGCGCGGCCTGCAATTCGTCATCGATCACCAGGCAAGTCCGGGGAAAGCCTGAGGCGGTGGCGCAGGCTATGCCGCTCATGTCTTTGCTGGCGCCGCCCTTGCCGGCCAGATCGCCTGTCACCGTCCAGTTATCGGCGAGCGCCGGCGATACCGCGACGGGGCCGGCCAGCGACAGGCAGGCGAACGTCAAACAAGCGAGCGTCAAACACGCAAGCACCAGGCAAGAAAGCGCTAGGCAAGAAAGCGCCGATGCACGCCGCCATTTTGGTCGAATAGCCAAGGCCGCTTTCATAAAAGTCGCTCCCGAAACCGCCGCCGCTCCGCCGCGCGAGCCTCCAGAGAGTACAACCCTCACACGAAGCGGGCCACAACAGAATTCGGAATCGGGTGGACGCGATGGCCGCCATCGCGTCTAGTCCCCTGCCCAGCCCCGCAGGATTGCCAATGTCCAAGCCATCGCTAACGATCAACCGCCAGTCCTGGCTGCTCTTGATCGTCCTTTCGGTGCTATGGGGCGGCTCGTTCTTTTTCGTCGCCATCGCGCTGCGCGAATTGCCGCCGATGACGCTGGCGCTGGCGCGCGTCGCTTTTGCCGCCGCGTTTATCTATCCGATTTTCAAGATGCAGGGCGGCAGCCTGCCGGCGACTTTCACCGGCTGGAAACCCTTCATCGTGATGGGCCTGTTCAACAACGTCATTCCGTTCTCGCTCATTTTCGCCGGACAGGCCCGCATCGCCAGCGGACTAGCCTCCGTGCTCAATGCGACCACGCCCTTGTTCGCCCTTCTGGTGCTCGCCTCTTTCGGCGAGGAGAAACTGATCCTGCGCCGCGTCATTGGCGTGCTGGTTGGACTGGCGGGAGTCTATGTGCTGCGCGATCCCGATCTGGCGCCATCCGAAGGCCAGACCGTCGGCATGCTGCTCTGCCTTGGCGGCGCGCTGAGCTACGGCTTTGCCGGATTATGGGGCCGACGCAACTTCAACAATGTGCCGCCGCTGACCACCACAACCTGCCAACTCATTTCATCGAGCTTCATCATGGCGGTCATTGCCGGCGCGGTCGATCAGCCGTGGCATTTGCCGATGCCCGGCGTCACGACATGGAGCGCGGTAGTCGCCCTGGCGGCGCTATCAACCGCGCTCGGCTACATTCTGTTTTTCAGAATCCTGGCGCAGGCCGGCGCCGCCAACGTGATGCTGGTGACGCTGCTGATCCCGGTCACCGCCATCGGCCTCGGCGTGCTGGTCCTCGGCGAGCCGCTGTTGATGCGGGAGATCGTGGGCGCATTGGTGATCGCCGCATCGCTTTTGGTGATCGACGGAAGGGCGCTGGGGTGGGCCAGAGGCAAGCTGGCAAGGAGCTAAATCGCCACCACTTATTGGGCGCGTGAAAATTAGAATTAATAATATTTCCCACCTTGGGACACGTTACGAGTTTTTAGACTTCGCAACATGCATTTACCACTGTATCATCTTCCGGTTGCAACCCGGATAGCCGATGGTTTTCCCAGACGGCGTTATGCGATTCGGCCTAACGATGAAAAAAATCAGACATTTTATCGGGCCGTGGATAAACGCTGCGTCGAAAGGGAAATTTTTCCCAGAGTACAACAACCACGGAATTGCGACTGGGTTCGCCGGCAGTCTTGCGCTTATAAGTAGTGGCAGCGCAATAATAGCGTTTATATTTATTGCGATCGGCTGGCTTACTGGTCACCTCGATTTTACTACGTTTCCTCCCATCGTCAAAGAGTCACATCAAAACGCGGGTTCCGCCGTCGCCTGTGAACTCAATACGCAAGAGATTAATCTACGGTACAAATTCTGCATTCAAGAGAAATGCTATCGCACACATGAAAAACTTGTCGCCCACGGCAATAATATTTATTGGCACAACAATCCAGAAGGAAAGCCCTCGGAGACCTACGAGTTGAATAATACTATCGAATTAAAACCGCCTCCAGCGCGAATCGAAGGCACGTATTGGAAAGCGTTCGGCACGGCATCGTACGTCAATGGAATACTAAAAATCAAACGCGAGCGCATTCGCTATGAGACGAATACATCTCTGTTTTCCCAGACAGACACCGCTTGGTACGAGATGTCCGTCGGCTCCTCCTGCCGTTCTTGCGGGATGAACCATCGAGGCCAAATTCAGACAAAAGGGGGACCAGATATAAATTACAGCGCTTTCGACACCGAATGCGCAATTGGTTCAAAACCGATATCGGATAAAATTGGTGACGCTGCGACACCAAAGGTTGTGGCTGGAAACGCGACGATTGAGCAACTTAGAATTCGAGCAGAAAAAAATGACTCAGACGCGATGAATGCAATTGGAGTCGCCTACTCACAAGGCGATAACGTTCCAAAAGATCCCGCAACTGCGCGAATTTGGTTCCGACAAGCGGCAACTTTAGGAAACGCTGGCGGAATGAACAATCTAGCCTATTTCTATGAGCAAGGAATCGGAGGAGCGTACGATTCGAGAGCTGCGTTGGAGTGGTATAAAAAGGCAGCCGACCTTGGGAACGCTACTGCTATGTGGAATATTGCAAACATTTATGAGGAGAATACCCAATCGATACCTCGTGACCCCTTTATTTCGGCTCGCTATTTGCTGTTGGCTCTCCGAAATGGTGAAAAGACAGCACGCGAAAGAATATTTTTCAGGACTGCCAACATGGAGTCCCGAAACGCATAAGGCCGTGCAAATCGCTCTGCGAGACGAGGGCTATTTCAGCGGAAGCATAGACGGACAATTCGACGCCGAGACATATCAAGCGCTTGATGCCTATGAAAAAAAGCGGCCGCGGAATTAAGTTTGAGGCTATAAAGGAATCCTTGGCAATAATCGCCCGTTCAGATGCCGTTCACTGTTGCCCCTTCACTTCCCCTGCTATATCCCTCTCCGATTCCACGCTTACCCACGCTCGTTCGTGGGAGTGAGCTTTAAGGAGACAAGACCATGGTCGCCCTGACCTTTCCCGACGGCGCACGCCGCGACTACCCCGACGGCATTACCGGTTTCGATATCGCCAAGGGCATTTCGCCCTCTTTGGCCAAGCGCACTGTCGCCATGGCGCTCGACGGCGTCGTGGTTGACCTTGCCGACGCCATCGAGAAAGACGCCAAAATCGAATTCGTCTCGCGCGAGGACCCGCGCGCGCTGGAGCTGATCCGGCATGACACCGCCCATGTGCTCGCCGAAGCCGTGCAGGCGTTGTGGCCAGGCACGCAGGTGACCATCGGCCCGGTGATCGAAAACGGTTTCTATTACGACTTCGCGCGCAATCAGCCGTTCACGCCGGAAGACCTGCCCGTCATCGAGAAGAAGATGAAGGAGATCATCGCCCGCGATAGACCGTTCACCAAGGAAATATGGTCGCGCGACGAGGCCAAAAAGGTGTTCGCCGACAAGGGCGAGAATTACAAAGTCGAGCTGATCGACGCCATTCCGGAGGACCAGTCGCTGAAAATCTACAAGCAGGGCGACTGGTTCGATCTGTGCCGCGGTCCGCACATGACATCGACGGGCAAGATCGGCACGGCCTTCAAGCTGATGAAAATCGCCGGCGCCTACTGGCGTGGCGACTCGAACAATCCGATGCTGTCGCGCATCTACGGCACGGCTTTCGCCAAGCAGGAAGAGCTCGACACTTATATCAAGAACATGG
>CAITJJ010000045.1 GCA_903892675.1 uncultured Hyphomicrobiales bacterium
CCGCCCCTGCGAGGTCAGCACGTCAACCTGCCGCAGCTTCGTGACGATCTCTGTAAATCGGCGCCGGGGTCACAGCGCTGGAAGTAGCGGCAGTAACGCTCTGATTAAGATTATGAAATCCCTGTCAGGGCGGGGTCACTATCGGCGCCGATCGTGACCCCACCTGAACGCAAATTCCTCTACTCGCTGCAATGCGTTGTGACTGTTACTTCAAGGGGCCAAGTTCGGCGCCGATTTACAGTCGGGCATGGGCCGAACCCTCGACCGTGCCCGCACGGCTACTTTTTCAAAGCCTTATATGCGGTACGGCAAGCTCCTGATGGTCCGGAGTGCTGACAAGGAGCGCTTCAAGACGCTTGCCGACCTCGACAAGCCCGGCCTCACGATCGCATACAACAAGGGCGGACTGAACGATCGCTTTGCACATAGCGAATTCAAACACGCCACCCCAACCGGTTATCCGAACAACCAATTGGCGACGGCCGATCTTTTGGCTGGCAAAGTCGACGCTCAGGTGCAGGATTCAACCGCAGCGGTTTACATGGCGCGCATAAATCCTGCTCTCGCGGCGATGGCGCCGGAGAACGTCTTCCATCCGGTCCACGTCGCCATATTACTGCGTCGTGAGGATCAAACATTGCAGAACTTTCTCAATATCTGGATCGCTCATGTCGAAATGGACGGCACTCTTGCAGCCATTCGCAAAAAATGGCTGGGTTAACAGGGCCGCGTGTTTCATTGCTGCGGAATGTTGGCGTCTTTCACCACCTTCTTCCATGTGGCGAGTTCGCGCGCGACACGATCTCGCATCTGCTGCGGAGTGCCCCCTTGAACTTCGTTGCCCAATTGCTCAAAGCGTTCCCTGACTTCCGGCAATGTGAGAACCGTCTGGATCTCCCTGGTCAGCCGATCGGCGATAGGTTGGGGAACACCCTTGGTCGTTGCCACTCCCATCCATGAACTGACTTCGAAGCCCTTCACTGTATCGCCAACCGGCGGGACATCGGGCAGCGTTTTCCATGCATGCGCGGACGTCACCGCCAGCGCTCGCATCTGGCCTCCGGCGATCAGCGGAGAGACTTGAGTCAGCGTTTCAATAAGGATGTCGACCCGGCCGCCGAGAACGTCTTGAACGGCCTGCGTCGCGCCCCGATACGAAATGTGGTTCAACTCGATGCCTGCCATCGACTGAAGTAGAACGCCCGTCAGGTGCTGCGACGTGCCGACGCCCGTCGAGCTGAAAGACAGCTTCCCCGGATTGGCTTTGGCATAAGCGATCAGCTCCGCCATCGATTTCAGCGGATGATCTTGCCGAACGGCGAGGACAAACGGATAGACAATCAGTGTCGACAGCATCTGAAAGTCTTCGACAGTGTCATATTTCAACGATTTATACATCGCCCCCGCGATGGGATGGCCGCCGTGCATCATGATCAACGTGTAGCCGTCGGGCTTGCCGCTCGCGATCCGGCCAAACGCAATGGTCTGCCCCGCGCCGGGGCGCGACTCGACGATGACGGGCTGGCCGAGCCGAGCCGCCAATGGTTCGGCAATGATGCGTGCCATAAGGTCGGAGTTCGAGCCCGCCGTATTGCCGTGCGTCAGAAGGATGGGCTGAGTTGGATATGCTTCCTGGGCCGGCGTGACTGTAGCGGGCAGCGTTATCCCTACCCCTGCCAGCAACAACGCGGCAACGAATTGTCTCATCACTTCCTCCCCCGTTACGACGCATTCGCGTCATTATTGTTTTAAGCCGGTGCGCCGTCGGGCCTTTTCCCCGACGTAGTAATAGGTGCATGGATGTCTTTGGGTCGCTGCGGCTCATAAAGCTCTTCGAGCGCAATGATTTCTCCGGCGGACAGTTTCAGTTCCGTGGCCGCCACCGCTTCGTCAAGATGCGATGGCTCCAATACCCCGCAAATGATCGAGCTCACATAGGGCCGCGACAGCAACCATGCGAGCGCCACGCGGGCCGGCGGCACGCCGCGCTTCAATGCCACTTCAGCCAACCGTTGGGCGATCCGCCGATCGTGTTCGGATCCATAATTGGCCTTCGCCTTCATGTCGCCGGCTGCGCGGCCTTTTTCGCGCTTGGTCAGTTGACGCGGCTTCAGGCGATTTCCGGCAAGCCAACCGCGCGCAAGCGGGCTGTAGGCCAGCGCCCCGATGCCTTGCGAGATGCACATCGGGACGGTTTCTCGTTCCTCCTCGCGGAACGTCAAATTGTATTCCATCTGCGTGCTGACGAACCGAAGACCGGGATGCATCTGCATTGCGCTCTGGTTTGCCAGCGCAAGTTCCCACGCAGGATAGTTTGAGGCGCCGATGTAGAGTGCTTTGCCAGCCCGAACGACATCGCCCATCGCATCGATGGTCTCTTCAATCGGCGTTTGCGGGTCGGGATTGTGCAGTTGATATAGATCGATGTAATCGGTCTTGAGCCGGCGCAGCGAAGCGTCCACCCCCGCCATTATGTGCTTGCGCGACAGACCGCGATCGTTCGGTCCCGGACCGGCCGGCATGCCCACCTTGGTCGCGATTACGACATTGGCTCGCTCGGTCAAACTCGCCACGGCGCGGCCGAGTGTCTCTTCGCTCTGCCCCAGTGAATAGAAATCCGCCGTGTCAAAAAAATTGATGCCCCGATCGAGCGCGAGACGGACAAACCGGACCCCGTCCGCGGGCGGCAGCACCCAGGATTGAAAGCGGCTTGAGCCATAGGACATCATGCCGAGGCCGATCCGCGACACCTGCAGCCCCGATGTTCCTAGACGATTGAGGATCATCCCAGCCCCGGAAATCAATTGCCGACCGGCACCATTCACCGCCGCTTCGCGCCGGAAACGTTCCACCTCTTTGTTTTCAAGTCAATCTCCCGAAGCGGATAGTTGATAAAACAACGGTCGGCCAATTGGTTGACATTTCAACCAAAGCTTCGGATGGTTCCGGTCTGCCTTCGGCCGCTGTCATTATGACGCGCCTGCTTCGAAACGGAGAGCCCATGAGCACAGCCGAAATAGTTGTCGTCGGGCCGAATTTCGTGGACGACCTTCTCTTCCCCGTCGAAGAGGAAATGCGCCGCCGCGGCGTGCAAGTGACGCGATTTCTCAATGCCGACGCCATCAAGACGGACCCGGCGCCGTTCAAGAGCATGGATGTCCTGTTCGCTGTCGGCATGTTCCCCTGCACACGCGAACTGATGGCGGCTGCTCCTCGCCTGCGCGCCGTCATTTCGCCCTTCACCGGCACGGAGGGCTTCGACGAACGCGCCGCGACCGAGATGGGCGTCGTCGTCGGCAACGGTCAAACGCCCGAGAACTACGAGAGCATGGCCGAAGCGGCGATCATGCTGATCCTGATGAGCCTTTACGACGTCAGGGCAACCGAACGCGTTGTTCGCGAGAATTTGCCGCGCCCGCACGAGTCGGCGCTCAACGCCCGAATGCTACGCGGCAAGACCGTCGGCTTGGTCGGCTTTGGAAAAATCGGGCAGACGATTGCAGCCAAACTGGAAAACTGGGGCGTATCCATACAAGCGACCGTGCGGCGCACGCCGGCGCACGTCCCTGCTTACGTCAAGATCGTTGAGTTGGACGACCTGCTTGCCAGCAGCGACATTGTCGTCATCGCCGTCGACCTGAATGCAACCACGCGCGGCCTGTTGAACGCTCAACGCCTCGAAAACATCAAGCAGGGCGCCATTCTGGTCAATGTCTGCCGCGGCCACATCGTCGATGAGGCTGCCCTGGTCAGGCTGATGAAGGCTGGACGGATAACCGCGCTGGCGCTCGATGCATTCGACACCGTGCCGTTGCCTCCCGACAGCCCTCTGCGGGATTTGCCCCGCACGATCCTGACGCCGACGATTGTTGGCCACACGCAGGAGACCACCGCAGGGCTGCCGGCTGCTGCCGTTGAGAGCATCACGCGCGTTTTGGCCGGGCAGCCGCCGCTTTACGTCAGAAATCCCGATGTCCTTCCGGCTTGGCAGCGGCGTTGGGCCAAGCAGAGCTCGTAATGCATGGCCAAGACCGCTCCGCGTAACGCCACAGTCAAAGGAACAGCCTCGACCAAGGCTTGGACGTGGAATGGCACGCGCAAGGTGCTCAATCTCGAAAGTTATGTGCCGGCGCTCCTGACGGCGATCACGAGCGGCCTGTCGAGCGGGCCGGCACGGCGCCACCTCAAAGGCTTCGGCCTCGGCATCATCGAATGGCGGATGGTCGCGGCGCTCGCTGCTTCAACCGACATGACGGCGAGTGAAATCTGCCAAACCATCGGGCTGGATAAGGCCGCTGCAAGCCGAAGCCTGCGGGTGCTGGAAAAGCTCAGATTCGTGGCGGGC
>CAITJJ010000046.1 GCA_903892675.1 uncultured Hyphomicrobiales bacterium
CGAGCGCGGCATCACCATTCTGGCCAAGGCCGCTTCGGTCGAATGGAAGGGCACCCGCATCAACATCGTCGACACGCCGGGCCATGCCGATTTCGGCGGCGAAGTCGAACGCATCCTCAACATGGTCGACGGCGCGCTGGTCCTGGTGGACGCCGCCGAAGGCCCGCTGCCGCAGACCAAGTTCGTGGTCTCCAAGGCGCTGAAGATGGGCCTCAAGCCCATCGTCGTCATCAACAAGGTCGACCGTCCCGACGCCCGCGCCACCGAAGTGCTCAACGAAGTGTTCGACCTGTTCGCGGCGCTCGATGCCACTGACGAGCAGCTCGACTTCCCGATCCTCTACGGCTCGGCCAAGCTCGGCTATATGTCGGCTTCGCTCGAAGGCTCGAAAGAAGACGGCATGACGCCGTTGTTCGACCTCGTGCTCAAGCACGTCAAGGCGCCGGCGGTCGATACCGGACCGTTCCGCATGCTCGGCACCATCATCGAGGCCAATCCTTACCTCGGCCGCATGATCACCGGCCGCATCACCTCCGGTTCGGTCAAGCCGAACCAGATGGTCAAGGTGCTCGACCGCGAAGGCAAGATCGTCGAGAGCGGCCGCATCACCAAGGTTCTGGCGTTCCGCGGTCTCGAGCGCGTGCCGCTTGATGAGGCCGAAGCTGGCGACATCGTCGCTTTGGCCGGCCTGCCGAATGCCACCGTGGCGCACACCATTTGCGATCCGTCGGTTGAAACGCCGATCCCGGCGCAGCCGATCGATCCGCCGACTCTGTCGATGACCTTTCGCGTCAACGATAGTCCGCTTGCCGGCACCGAAGGCACCAAGGTCACTGGCCGCATGATCCGCGACCGCCTGCTGCGCGAAGCCGAGGGCAACGTCGCCCTGCGCGTCCGCGAGAGCGACGACAAGGACGCCATGGAAGTGTCCGGCCGCGGCGAATTGCAGCTCGGCATTCTGATCGAGACCATGCGCCGCGAAGGCTTCGAGCTGTCGGTGTCGCGACCCAAGGTGCTGTTGCGCAAGAACGACAAGGACGAACTCGAAGAGCCGATCGAGGAAGTCGTGATCGACGTCGACGAACAGCATTCCGGCGTCGTCGTGCAGAAAATGTCCGAACGCAAGGGCGAGATGATTGAGCTGCGCCCGTCGGGCGGCGGACGCGTGCGCATGGTATTCTACGCACCGACCCGTGGCCTGATCGGCTACCAGGGTGAACTGCTCACCGACACGCGCGGCACCGCCATCATGAACCGGCTGTTCCACGCCTATGAACCGCACAAGGGTCCGATCCAGGGCCGCCGCAACGGCGTCCTGATCTCGAACGAAAAGGGCGAGGCGGTCGCCTACGCGCTGTGGAACCTGGAAGACCGCGGCCCGATGATGATCGAGCCGGGCTGGAAGGTCTACAACGGCATGATCGTCGGCGAGCACACCCGCGAGAACGACCTCGTCATCAACGTGCTCAAGGGCAAGCAGCTCACCAACATCCGCACCACGCAGAAGGACGAAGCCGTCCGCCTGACACCGCCGATCCGTATGACGCTGGAAAAGGCGCTGGCCTACATCCAGGACGACGAGCTGGTCGAAGTCACGCCGTCGTCGATCCGCCTGCGCAAGAAGCTGCTGGACGAAACCGACCGCAAGCGCTTCGACCGGTCGAAGGAAGCCCAGGTCGCCTAGGGCGGTATCTGCTTGGCGCCGTCCGGTATCGGCCTGTGCCAGTTTGTTACGGTTCTGGAGTCTTCCGCCGGTTTCTCGAATCACTGGCGATCTAAGACGTTCGAATAAACCGCGCATGGCTTGACGCCAGCGCGGTTTTTTCGTTCCCGCTGGCGCGGCCCGCGCGGCGCCCATCTCTTTTGCCCCCGGCAATCATGGGAAATTCCGCGCCCTGTGGCCAGTAATCCACACCGTTAACCCATCATTAACGATAGGGCTTGAAGGGGGCCGGGTTGCTTGCTTGTATTCGTCAATGAGCACGACCCTTATCGAGATTCGCCGCGCCAAGTCTGCCGACGCCTCGGACGTCGCAGCAACCCATGACGAAGCATGGCGCGCCGCCTATCAGGGCATCATCCCGGGCAACGAACTCGACAAGCTGATCAACCGCCGCGGTCCGGACTGGTGGGACTCGGCGATCCGCAAAGGCAGCCGGATCACAATTCTGCAGTTCGGCGACAAGGTCGCCGGTTACGCGAATTACGGGCGCAATCGCGCCCGCAGCCTTTTTTACGAAGGCGAGCTTTACGAACTTTACCTGCGTCCGGAGTTCCAGGGCCTCGGTTTCGGCCGACGGCTGTTTTCCGCCGCGCGCAAGGACCTGATGCAGAGCGGGCTCAAGAGCCTGGTGGTCTGGGCTTTGTCCGACAACGAACCGGCGATGGAATTCTATCGCGCGCTCGGTGGCCGCGCCGTCGCCCGCTCGTCGGAAAAATTCGGCGCCAAGACGCTCGACAAGGTCGCCTACGCCTGGCCGCAGAACTGACCGGCGCCGCCATTCGCGCGGCGGGTCAATTTCATTCCTCGACGAACACCGGCGTGCCGATATCGACCATGCGATACAATTCGCGGATGTCGCGATTGTGCATGCGGATGCAGCCGTAAGAAACAAAGCCGCCGATCGAAGCCGGATTGTTGGTGCCGTGGATGGCATATTCGCCACCACGCAAGGTAAGCGCCGCGTCGCCCATCGGATTGTTGCGGTCGCCGCCGGGAATTAGTTCCGGCAAGTTGGGATGGTCGCGGCGGATGTCCTCCGGCGGCTCCCAGGCCGGCGCAATATATTTGCCCTCGACGCGCGCCTGCCCGGTCCACGCCATGCCGGGACGGCCGACGCCGACCGGAAAGCGCAGCGCCCGCTTGCTATCGATGACAAAGTAGAGGTGCCGCTCGCCGGTCTTCACCACGATACTGCCCGGCGCAAAGCCCGAGAAATTAACGACGTTGCGCGTCGCCGAATGCGCCACGGCCGCCGCCAGCAGCGCCCAGATCAGGACGAACGTCACGAACAGCGCCGCGCGCTTGATGATTGTTTGAGACATGGCCCAGCCCACCGACGATCGATGGTGGCAATACTAATCCGGCGCGCGGATTGGTCGCGCAAAAGCTGGCGGTAACCTGAATAGAGTGAGTTAAGACGAAGCCGGAATGCTACGGCTTCAACGCCCTTCCAGCACGATGCGCAGCCGTCTTTGCGCTTCGTTCATGCGCGGCGCATTGGCGTTCAGCGCGACGGCGAGGGCGTTAACCTCGTCTTGCGTCTTGCGGTCGGTGGCCTGCGGACTGGTGCCGACGATCTTTATCGTGTCGCTATGCGCGACCCCTACGCCCCCGCGCCGGCTTTCTTGTTCTGCCGGTTGTTCACCAGATCGTCGACCACTGCCGGATCGGCGAGCGTCGACGTGTCGCCGAGATTACCGAATTCGTCCTCGGCGATCTTGCGCAGGATGCGGCGCATGATCTTGCCCGAGCGCGTTTTCGGCAGGCCGGGCGAGAACTGGATGAGATCGGGCGAGGCGAACGGGCCGATCTCCTTGCGCACCCACTGCACCAGTTCCTTGCGCAATTCCTCGGACGGCTTCTCACCAGCCATCAAGGTGACATAAGCGTAGATGCCCTGGCCCTTGATGTCGTGCGGGTAACCGA
>CAITJJ010000047.1 GCA_903892675.1 uncultured Hyphomicrobiales bacterium
CGGATGAGGCTGCGGGGCGACGATTCGTTGAGCGATTTACCACGGCCCGACCGACTCGGAGTGGTCATGAAGTACTTGTGGGCGTTGAACGGCTCTTCGCCCGGCGCGGCCTTTATGCGCGCCGAACTGCCATCCGGCAAGACCTGCCAGCTTTGCTCGTTATCCCTGAAATTCGCCGCCAAAATCTGCCCCAGGACCTGCTCATGAACGGTCGGATTGAGAATCGGGCACAGCACCTCGACCCGGCGGTCGAGGTTGCGCGGCATCATGTCGGCGGACGAAAAATAGATCGCCGCCTTCGGGTGTGGCAGCGCATGGCCGGCGCCAAAACAAAAGATGCGGCTGTGTTCAAGAAACCGCCCGACGATGGATTTGGCCTTGATATTCTCGGACAGTCCCGGCACGCCCGGCCGCAGGCAGCAGATTCCGCGCACCACCAGATCGATCTTCACGCCGGCCATCGAGGCGTCGTACAGCGCGTCGATGATGCCGGGATCGACCAGCGAATTCATCTTCATCCAGATACCGGACGGCTTGCCGGCGCGCGCATTGGCCGCTTCCTGTGCGATGTGATCGAGAATGCGCGGGCGCAAGCTCACAGGCGAGATCGCCATGCGCTCGAGTTCGGCCGGCTCGGCGTAACCGGTAATGTAATTAAAGATGCGCGCGACGTCGCGCGCGATCAAGGGATCGGCGGTGAAGAACGACAGATCGGTATAGATGCGCGCCGTCACCGGATGATAATTGCCGGTGCCGACGTGGCAATAAGTGGCCAGCGCCCCGCCCTCGCGCCGCACGACCAGTGACAGCTTCGCGTGGGTCTTGAGTTCGATGAAGCCATAAACAACCTGGGCGCCAGCGCGCTCGAGATCGCGCGCCCAGCGGATATTGGCTTCTTCGTCGAAGCGGGCTTTGAGTTCGACCAAAGCGGTGACCGACTTACCGGCTTCGGCGGCTTCCACCAACGTCTTGACGATCGGCGATTCAGCGGAAGTGCGATACAAAGTCTGCTTGATAGCGACGACGTTAGGATCGCGCGCCGCCTGCTGCAGAAACTGCACGACGACATCGAAGGATTCGTACGGGTGGTGAACCACCAGATCCTTCTGTCGGATGGCGGCGAAGGCATCGCCGCCGTGGTCGCGGATGCGCTCCGGATAGCGCGGATTATACGGCACGAATTCGAGGTCAGGCCGATCGATGCGGGTGAGCTGCGAAAGATCGTTGAGCGCCAGCACGCCATCGACCATGAACACTTCGTCGTCGGCCACCGCCAGCGCGCGCTGCACGAAGCTGCGCAACTCGGCCGGCATCGTGGCGTTGAGCTCGAGACGGATCACCGAACCGCGGCGGCGCTGCTTGAGCGCGGTCTCGAACAGCCGCACCAGATCCTCGGCCTCTTCTTCGATTTCCAAGTCTGAATCGCGGATGGCGCGGAACGCCCCCTCGCCTTTGACGGTGTAGCCGGGAAACAGACGGCTGATATGCAGCGCGGTCGCCGCTTCCAGTGTGATCAGGCGAATGCCGTCATCGGCGCCGGCCGGCAGCTTGATGAAGCGATCGATCTTCTGCGGCATGCGGATGAGCGCATTCATCGACTTGCCATCGCGCACGCGCGACAAATGCAATGCCATCGAGAAGCCGAGATTGGGAATGAACGGAAACGGATGCGCCGGATCGATCGCCAGAGGCGTCAACAAGGGAAACACATGGGTGAGGAAATGCTCCTCCAACCACGCCTTGTCGGCCTTCTTCAGATCGCCGCTATCGATCAGCGTGACGCCGGCCGCCGCCAGATCGGGGCGCAGTTCGAGCCAGCGCTGTTGCTGGTCATGCGCCAGCTGCGACACCGCTTCGCCGATGCGGGTGAGTTGCTCGCTCGGTGTCAAGCCATCCGGGCTGCGCGTGGTGATACCTTCGCGCACCTGACCTTTGAGGCCGGCGACACGCACCATGAAGAACTCATCGAGGTTGTTGGCCGAGATCGACAGGAAGCGCACACGCTCCAGCAGCGGATGATGCTCGTTGGCGGCTTCTTCGAGGACACGGCGGTTGAAGTGCAACCAGGACAGTTCGCGGTTGATGAAGCGGTCGGGGCGCGTTCGCAGTTCGATGTCGGGCACCGGATGGGAACTGGCGGCGGCTGCCTCGCGATCCCCAGCGGAGGCAATTTCATCTGACTTTACAGTAGGTTGCGCACGTTCTGCCATAATACATTGAGCCTAATGAACGCCCTGCCTAGCCCACCAAGATGGCGGCTGGATGACATTTCGCGCGCTTTGCCGGCGTTCCGTCAAGCCCGCGCTGACGCCGCCGTTAAGGCGCCCTGAAAAGCTCGGCGGCCAGCGCCCGCGTCACCGGCCGATGCTGGCGCAGCGCCTCCTCGTCGAGCAGCGCAATCGCCGCGCGCGCGCTGGCGAAGGAACGTTCGATCCGGTTGGCCAGATAGGTCACCAGCGCCTCATCTACCGCCAGTTGGCGGTCGGCGGCGAGCTTGACGATCAATTGCCGCAGCAGCGCGTCGTCCGGCGCGTCGAGCGAAACCACCGGCAGCACGCGCAGGCGCGAGCCGAGATCGCGGATACCGACGGTGAAACTTGCCGGAGGAGTGCGCGCCGTGAACAGCACGTCAACGCGCTCCTCGCGCGCCAGATTGATGAGATGGAACAGCGCCC
The DNA here is from genome assembly GCA_903892675.1 of uncultured Hyphomicrobiales bacterium. GTDB lineage: Bacteria > Pseudomonadota > Alphaproteobacteria > Rhizobiales > Xanthobacteraceae > Pseudolabrys. The sequence goes on from CAITJJ010000047.1 coordinate 2,676, forward strand.
GTTCGTTGAGGCCTTCGGGCTCGAGATCCTCGACCACCAGCGCGCCAGTGGCAAAGGCATGCGGCAAGTCGGTTTCACCCAGAAGCTTGGCCGACAGAATGCGGGCGCCAGTTATCTGCGCCCAGATCGCCGCGAGATGGCTTTTGCCCGACCCTTCCGGTCCGACCAACACGGCGAGACGGTCCGGCCAGTCCGGCCAGCGTTCGATCAGCGCCAGCGCCTTGGCATTC
>CAITJJ010000048.1 GCA_903892675.1 uncultured Hyphomicrobiales bacterium
GTCGTCAGCCCCGCATCCTGCGCCGCCTGCACCGCCATCGCCGACCGCTCCCCATACGCGCAGAAGAACACCAGCCGCTTCCCCCGCGCCAACTCGAACAGCATCCCGCCCGGCGCCAGGCTCTCCGCCAGCCCCGGATAGGGCGCATGCAGCGCCCCCGGGATGCCGCCATGCCGCTCCCGCTCCGCCTTCTCCCGCAGATCCACCAGCGCCACGTCCGCCCGGCCGAGCATCGCCTGCGCCGCCGCCGCATCCACCGCCCAGCCGCGCCGCGCCACCTCCGCCTGGTGCAGCCCCTGGCGCATGTTGGCCGGCACCGCCACGTCCATCATCTTCGGGTTGGCCAGGTTGAGGCCCGCCATCAGCGCCTCGTACTCCTCCACGCTGCGCACCTGCAGGCGCGGGTTGTGCGCCCGCTCCTCCCCGATCGAGCTCACGCTGTCGCCCTTGTAGTCATGCGCCGGGTAGACCAGCGTCGCCTCCGGCAGGGTCAGCAGCCGCTTGAAGATGCTCTCGTACTGCGCCCGGGCGCTGCCGTTCTGGAAGTCGCACCGCCCGGTGCCGCGGATCAGCAGCGTGTCGCCGGTGAAGACGCGGTCGCCCATCAGGAACGAGTAGCTATCGTCGGTGTGGCCGGGCGTGTACAAGACGTCCATGCTGATGCCTTCGATCGATAGCTTGTCGCCTTCGGCCAATCGCATCGACACCACGTCGGCCTTGGTGTTCTCGCCCATCACCGTGATGCAATGCGTGCGGTCGCGCAGCGCGCCAAGGCCGGTGATGTGGTCGGCGTGCAGATGCGTGTCGACCGCCTTGACCAGTCTGAGGTCCAGCTCGGCGATCAGTTGCAAATAGCGGTCGACCTTCTCGATCACCGGATCGATGATCAGCGCCTCGCCGCCGGCGCGGCTGGCGAGCAGATAAGAGTAGGTGCCGGAGACGCTGTCGAAGAGCTGGCGGAAGATCATCGCGTGCCTGTTCAGGTCGGCTGAGTCATATGCGCAAGACTATATGTATTCGGCCGGGTGCGGCAATGCGTAAGCGTAAGGGCAGGCTCGCGGTCAGTCCTTCTCCACCGCCAGATCGGGCCGCGCGCCCCATTCCGCCCAGGAGCCGTCATAGACCGGCGCCAGTTTCTTGCCGAGCGCATCGAGGCCGAGCGACAGGATCACGGCGGAGACGCCGGAGCCGCAACTGGTGATGATGGGCCGATCGGTATCGACGCCGGCCTTTTTGAACGCGGCGGCGATTTTGTCGGGCGAGACCAGCCGGCCATTCTCGACCAGTTCGCTCGACGGCACATTGAACGCGCCCGGCATGTGGCCAGGGCGCAGGCCCGGACGCGGTTCCGGATCGCGGCCGGCGAAACGTCCGGCGGGCCGGGCGTCGACGACCTGGATGTCCTTGCCGTTGAGCGCCATCTGGACGTCGCTATGCCCCGAGACCGCGTTCGTCTTCATCTCGGCATTGAAAGTAGCGGGCTTGCGCTTGGCCTCACCCTGTTCGAGCGAGCGCTTCTCGGCCGTCCAGGCCGGCAGACCGCCGTCGAGGATGAAAACGTTCTTCGCGCCCATGATGCGGAACGTCCACCACACGCGCGGCGCCGAGAACAGGCCGAGCCCGTCATAGACGATGATGGTGTCGGTGTCGGAGATGCCGAGTTGTCCGACCGCGTCGCCGAATTGCTTCGGCCCCGGCAGCATATGCGGCAGATCGCTGGAATGGTCGGCGATCTCGTTGATGTCGAAGAACACGGCGCCCGGAATATGACCGGCGAGATACTCGGCTTTGCCGTCACGCTTCTGCGTTGAAAGGTAATACGAGCCATCGACCACCGACACGCTGGGTTTGCCGATCTGGCCGGCCAGCCATTCTGTCGATTTGAGCCAATTACTTGCGGGATTGGGGCTCGCGGGGGTCTGGTCGGCCATCTAGGACTCCAAATTGAGAGGCGGAATTGCGCGTCAAGGTAATCGAACGGGCAGGTTGCCAATAGCTGCGTAAAAAGGAAACGGGGTGGGCGGCGTAAAGTTTCACGCGTGGTATTGGCGGCGCCGGCGGCTCTCGCCGCTTGCTCAACTGGGTTAGACGAACGGCGGATCGATGTCCGATTTGCGCTCCAGCCACTCCGGCACCGGCAATTTCTTGGCGCGGAGGAATTCCGGGTTGAACAGCTTCGATTGATAGCGGGTGCCGCCGTCGCACAGCAAAGTCACGATGGTGTGGCCCGGGCCGAGATCCTTGGCGAGACGGATGGCGCCGGCGACGTTGACGCCGGACGAGCCGCCAAGGCACAGGCCTTCGTGCTCCAAAAGGTCGAACACGATCGGCACGGCTTCCTCATCGGGAATGAGATAGGCCTTGTCGACTTTCATTTGCTCGACGATGGCCGTGACGCGCGCCAAGCCGATGCCTTCAGTGATTGAGCCGCCTTCTGTCACCTTGGCCTCGCCATGATCGAAATAATTGAACATCGCAGCACCCCGAGGATCGGCGACGCCGACGGTGACGGCCTTGTTCTTTTCCTTGAGATAAGTCGAGACGCCGGCCAGCGTACCGCCGGAGCCGACCGAACAGATAAAGCCGTCGATCTTGCCGCCGGTCTGCTCCCAGATTTCCGGGCCGGTCGAGACGTAATGCGCCTTGCTGTTGTCGAGATTATTCCACTGGTCGGCGAAGATGACGCCGTTCTTCTCGGTCTTGCGCAATTCCTCGGCCAGCCTGCGACCGACATGCTGGTAGTTGTTCGGATTGGCGAAAGGCAGCGCCGGCACTTCGACAAGTTCGGCGCCGCACAGCCGCAGCATGTCTTTCTTTTCCTGGCTCTGCGTGTCCGGGATGACGATCAAGGTCCGATAGCCGCGCTCATTGGCGACCAAGGCCAGGCCGATGCCGGTATTGCCGGCGGTCGATTCCACCACCAGGCCGCCGGGGCGCAGCTCGCCGCGCGCTTCCGCCTCCAGGATCATCTGCCGGCCGGCGCGGTCCTTGACCGAGCCGCCGGGATTCATGAATTCGGCCTTGCCCAGAATGGTGCAGCCGGTCTCCTCGGAGGCGCGCCGCAGCTTGATCAGGGGGGTGTGGCCGATGGCGTCGATGATGCCGTTGCGAATTTGCATAACGGTTCCGGAATAAGGGAAGACGGCCTGCGACCCTAGTTGACGCCTCAGGCCCTCACAAGACCGCAGGTAATTGCGCCAGAGAGAACCGGAAGGGCCCGGTCTGGCGCAAAATGAGGCTCGATATTGCCTGATCGGCAGCCAAATCGGCGTCGCGCCGCGATAGCCGGCGATTTTGGCAAGGTCCCCGAAACCATATTATCGCAATGGCGTGCGGTACCCCGCCACGTTCACACCTTTTTTGCCCGCCGCGATTATTTGTGAGGGTAAGCGCGCAAATCAAGCCGGGCCTTTTCAATGGGCGGTCGCATCCGATGAATCTCGACGTCAATACGCTGTTCATGGTGACGATCTACGTGGAAGCAATCCTCGGATTGCTCCTGTTGTTTGCCTGGGCGCAGAACATGGCCATCCGCGCGGTCGCGTGGTGGGGGTTTGCACATTTGATCCGCGCCTCCTCGGTCGTGTTGTTCGGCATGTACGGTTCGGCGCCGGAATTGATCACCA
>CAITJJ010000049.1 GCA_903892675.1 uncultured Hyphomicrobiales bacterium
AATTTTCGACAGCATGAAGTCGATATGCGTCTGCGTCATCTGATCGAAGATCGCGGTGCGCGCCGCCGCCGGCGTGATGCAGTTGACCGAGATGTCCTTGTTCGCGGTTTCCTTGGCCAGCGACTTGGTCAGCGAAATGACACCGGCCTTCGAGGCGGAGTAAGCCGGCGCGTTCGGGTTGCCTTCCTTGCCGGCAACCGAGGCGATGTTGACGACGCGCCCGTAATTCTGCGCGATCATGAGAGGCGCTATGGCTTTGCAGCAGTGGAACGGGCCATCGAGATTGATCGACATGACCTTGCGCCATTCCTCGACCGGGTATTCCCATGTCGTCGTATTCATCCCGGCGACGCCGGCATTGTTGACGAGAATATCGATGCGGCCGAACAGCTTCGCGGTCTGGTCGCGCGCCTTTTCGACCGAGGCAAAATCGCTGACGTCGACGGAGACCGCTTCAACGCGGCCGCGCTTGGCAAGTTCCGCCGCGGTCTTTTTAGCGAAATCCAGATCGCGGTCCCAGATCGCAACCGTGGCGCCTGAATCGAGGAAGCGCTCGACGATGGCGCGGCCGATGCCTTGCGCGCCGCCGGTGACGACGGCGAATTTGCCGTTCAAATCGATCTTGTTGGACATAGGCGCTCCCCACGTTTGTTTTCGCTTTAGTGATGGTATAATCCCATTGCAGGGGAAATAGCAGCCTCCCCTTGAGATGGCAGCCATCCATCCGAAGGTCGCATCCAAGCGCTGGTCACGTCTATCTTACGGGGCGACCTATGGATGGCCTGACGTTGGCGCTTTTCCTGTTTTCGGTATTCTTTGGCGGCATCGTTTCGGGGCTGGCCGGATTTGCCATGGGCCTCGTGGTCTCCGGCATCTGGCTGCATATCCTCACCCCGGCCCAGACCGCGGCCCTGATCGTCGGCTACGGCCTTCTGGTCCAGACCTACAGCATCTGGAAGCTGCGGCATGCACTGAACTGGCGCACGGTCGCTCCGTTCATCGCCGGCGGAGTCATCGGGGTTCCGCTCGGCGCCGCCGTGCTCACCTTGATCAACCCGGATTACCTGCGCACAGCCGTCGGTGTCCTGCTCGTCGCCTACAGCAGCTTCTTTCTGTTGCGGCCGACCGTTCACACGATTCGAACCGACATCCGCGCCGATTTCGGCATCGGCATCGTCAACGGCATTCTCGGCGGCATGACCGGCCTCGCCGGCCCGATCATCACCATCTGGTGCCAGTTGCGCGGCTGGCGCAAGGACGAACAGCGGGCGATTTTCCAGCCGGTGATCCTTGCCGCCTTCATTCTGACGGCGACATCGCTGACGGTGAATGGCACCATCACCATCGAGCTGCTCAAGATTTACGCCATGGGTTTACCGCTTCTCGCCGCCGGCGTCTGGGTGGGACTGAAGCTTTACGGCCATCTCGACGAGATGGCTTTCCGGAAGGTCATTCTTTATCTGCTACTCCTGTCAGGGATCGTTTTGATTGTGCCGATGTCGGTGTTTGGCTGACCTGAACCGGCAATCTTGAGGTTGCCGGAAATTCCGGTATAGTGCGGCACGCAGGGGATCAAAACAGCCTCCCCTCCAGATGGCCATCACCCATCCAAGCGCTGGTCACTTCCGCTTTGGAGCGACCTATGGATGGGATGGTAATCGGACTTTTTCTTCTCGCGACATTTCTTGGCGGGTTCACCAGCGGCCTGACCGGCTTCGCCGCCGGGCTCGTCGTCTCAGGCGTCTGGCTGCAAATTCTCACGCCGCTGCAAACGGCGGTGCTGATCGCCGCCTACGGCATCGTCAATCAGGCGTATGGCGTCTGGAAAGTCCGCCATGCATTGCAGTGGCGGCGAATACTGCCGTTCGTGATCGGCGGCGCGGTTGGCGTACCCATTGGTGCTTATCTGGTGACCTTTCTCAATCCCGCCCATCTGCGAATTGGCGTCGGCGTTCTGCTGATTGCGTACAGCACGTATAATCTGGCGCGTCCGACATTCACGCCAATCACGTCCAGTCCGGCGCTGGATGGCGGCATTGGCGTCCTCAACGGCCTGCTCGGCGGTCTCACCGGTCTGGGCGGCGTCATCAGTACGATCTGGGTGCAACTCGGCGGCGGCGCGAAAGACGCGCAGCGCGCGATCTTTCAGCCGGTGCTATTCCTCACCATGACGATGGCGACGCTGACCTTCGCCGCCAGTGGCCATCTGTTCAATATCGACATTCTCAAGCTGTTTCTCATGGGATTGCCGGCGCTGTTGCTGGGCCTCTGGCTCGGCGTCAGGCTTTATGGCCGACTCGATGACGCGGCCTTCCGCAAGGCCATTCTCATCTTGCTGCTGATATCCGGAGTGTCGCTGGTCGGCCCGGCGATTCTTAGCTAACTGCTTGCCCGCAGCAACGCGCTGCGTTAGCATCTCAACCAGCGGGGCCAGCGGCGGTCGCCCCGCGCTTTCAGGCTTAACAGCCCAAGCACCGTCTCCTTCATGAATGGAGGGGGCTTATGCTTGCGCAGAGCTTCTCAATCTCACCTTTAGAACTTTGGCACGCGATGGCAACGCCGCGCGCACCCCAAGTAATCGACGTGCGCCGGCGCGACATTTACGAATCCGTCGCCGGTCTGCTGCCCGCCTCCGTCTGGCGCGAGCCGACCGCGCTGACGAGTTGGATCGGCACGCTCGACCGCGCGCGGCCGATCGTCATCGCCTGCAAGGCCGGCAAGGAACTGAGCCAGAACATCACCGCCGAACTGCGCGCCGCCGGCTTTGACGCTACGATGCTGGCCGGCGGTCAGGGCGCGTGGCTGGATGCCAAACTGCCGCTTATTGACCGCAAGACCGCCGACCGCATCGTGCCGCAGCGGCCGAGCAGCTGGATCACACGGCGGCGGCCGAAGATCGATCGCATCGCCTGCCCGTGGCTGATACGCCGCTTCATCGATGCCGACGCCAAATTCCTGTTCGTCGATCCGGCCTATGTCGCAGACGCCGCGCGCGAATTCGGCGCGATCCCGTTCGATATCGAAGGCGTCGAGATTTCGCATGAAGGCGAGCGCTGCAGTTTCGATACTTTGTTGAAGCTGTTCGGGCTCGAGAGCGAGCCGTCGCTGGCCCGGCTGGCGCTGATCGTGCGCGGCGCCGATACGGCGCGGCCGGACCTTGCACCGGAGGCCGCCGGCCTGCATGCCGTGTCGCTTGGCTTGTCGGCGCTGGCCGGCGACGACGATCATGGCCTGCTGCGGCAGGGCTTTGTCATCTATGATGCATTGTTCGCCTGGCTGCGCTTTGCCGCCGACGAGAAGCACAATTGGCCAGCGAAGGCACGGTGATGATGAACAACAGTGAACAAGCCACGCCGAAGCCTACATTCGGCGAAGCCCTCAAGGTCTGGTTCAAGATCGGTTGCCTGTCCTTCGGCGGGCCGGCCGGCCAGATCGCCTTGATGCATCGCATCGTCGTCGATGAGAAGAAGTGGGTGCCGGAGGCGCAGTACCTGCATGCCCTGAATTTCTGCATGTTGCTGCCGGGACCGGAGGCGCAGCAACTTGCTACCTATACCGGCTGGCTTCTGCATGGCGTGCGCGGCGGACTGGCCGCCGGTATCTTGTTCGTGCTGCCCGGCGCCGTGGTCATGCTGGCCCTGAGCTTGCTCTACGCCTATGGCCGCGGTGTCGGCGTCGTCGATGGCGCGCTGTTCGGCATCAAGGCTGCCGTGCTGGTGATCGTCGTCGAGGCCTTGCTGCGGATCAGCAAACGGGCCCTGAAATCCAGGCTTCTCGTCGCTCTCGCGGCCGCCGCCTTCGTCGGTATCTTTTTTTTCGACCTGCCATTCCCGCTGATTGTCATTGGCGCTGGCGCTGTCGGGTTTTTCGTCGCGAACAACTATCCGGAGCGGCTGGGCGTGCCGGCCAACGATAATGTTGTCGCGGCGACCGAGGGACGATGGCGGCATGCCGCGATTGCCATTCCTGTCGGCCTAGTGACGTGGTGGGCGCCCGTTCTTGTTGTCTTGCTGGCGCTGGGTCCGCAGCATGTGCTCGTCTCGATCGGACTGTTCTTTTCCAAGCTCGCGGTCGTCACCTTCGGCGGCGCCTATGCGGTGCTCGCTTACATGGCGCAGCAGGCGGTCGAAACCAATGGCTGGCTGACCGCGCCGGAAATGGTCGACGCGCTCGGTCTGGCCGAGACCACGCCCGGCCCATTGATCCTGGTGACGCAGTTCGTCGGCTTCCTCGCCGCGTTTCGCGACGCGGCGCCGTTCACGCCGCTTGTCGCCGGATTAATTGGCACCGCTTTGACGTTGTGGGTGACCTTTGTGCCATCGATGCTGTGGATCATCGCCGGTGCGCCGTTCATCGAGGAGCTACGGAGCAACCGCAAACTGGCCGGCGCCTTGGCGGCGATTACCGCCGCCGTGGTCGGCGTCATCCTCAATCTGTCGGTATGGTTCGCGCTGCATGTGCTGTTCGGCAAGGTCACCGAAATGCATTCGGGGCCGCTGCGCTGGTATTCGTTCGATCCGCACGCGCTCGACAGCCATGTGACGGTGCTGGCCGTGACCGCTGCCATCCTGACGTTTCGCTTTCACCGCAGTTTGATCGAGGTCATCGGCGTCATGGCCTTGCTGGGCATCCTGACGCAGGCAACCTTCTGATCCGGCTAGCTCTCCCGATTCGCCGCGCTTTCGTGCCAGCGGCGCAGCAGGAGATGCGACACCGCCGATAGAACGAAAAAGATAGCGACGCCGGCCAGGGACAGCAGCAGCAATGCCGCGAACATGCGCGCGATGTTAAGGCGGTAACCTGACTCGGCGATGCGATAGGCGAGACCCGAGCCGGCGCCGGCGGAGCCGGCGGCGATTTCCGCCACCACCGCACCGATCAGCGATAGGCCGCCGGCGATGCGCAGGCCCGCCAATATTTGCGGCAGCGCCGCCGGCAACTTCAGGCGCAGCAGCACTTGCCAGCGCGAGGCCCTGTAGAGCTGGAATAGCGCGACGAGATTGCGGTCGACCGAGTTCAGACCCAGCGTGGTATTGGCCAGCACCGGAAAGAACGCCACGATCCACGCGCAAGCGAGCACGGCCAAAGGCTGCGGCAGATAGATCAGCAGCAGCGGCGCGATGGCGACCACCGGCGTCACCTGCAAAATAACGGCGTAAGGATAGAGCGCAAATTCGGCGACGCGCCATTGATTGAACGTAACCGCCAGCGCCACGCCGCCGATGCAGGCCAGCAAGAAGCCTTCGAAAGTGATGGTCAGCGTCACGAGCAGCGATTGCCACAGCAGATCGCGATCGTCGATCAGGGCCGCGGCGATGACGCCAGGCCCAGGCAGCACATATGGCGGGATGGCGAAGGCGCGCACCGCCAGGTCCCAGACGAGCACGCTCAGCACCAGCATCGCCAACGGCAGAACAATGCGGAGCACGCGCTCTTGTCTCGCTCGCTTCATGGCGCCACCTGCATTGCCTGCGCCAAGGCTTCCGACACTCGACGGCAATAGCCGGCGAACTCCGCCGAGGTGCGGAAACTTTCGTCGCGCGGATAGGCGGCCGGTATTTCGATGTCGGCGAATACACGGCCCGGCCGCGGCGTCATCACCAGAATGCGTTGCGACAGGAAAACAGACTCAAACACCGAATGGGTGACGAAGATCACCGTACGGCGCATTTCTTGCCAAAGCGTCAGCAGTTCATTGTTGAGTTTGAACCGGGTGATTTCGTCAAGCGCGGCGAACGGCTCGTCCATCAGCAGCAAAGGCGGTTCGGTAACCAGCGCGCGGGCGATCGAGACGCGCATGCGCATGCCGCCCGATAATTGACGTGGATAGGCTTCGGTAAAATCATCCAGGCCCACACGCACCAGCGCCCGCGTGACCGCAGAGCGCAAGTCCGTATTATGGGCGGCATTCAACTTGAATGGCAGCGACACATTCGCCGCGACGGTCGCCCAGGGCATCAGGGTCGGATCCTGGAACACGAAGCCGAGCGAATCGCCGGAGCGCTCGACGTCGCCGGTGCTCGCTTCGCTTAAGCCGGCGACGATCCGCAGCGCGGTCGATTTGCCGCAGCCGGACGGCCCGAGCATTGACACGAATTCGCCGGCGGCGACGTCGAACGTCAGTCCGGCCAACGCAACGGCGCCATTGTCAAACGTCTTGCCGACGCCGCTAAGCCGGACGATGGCGTCGCCCTGCACGGTCATTTAGGCCGCAAGTCGACGCCGACAGCTTTGTTGACGAATTGCAACGTGAACGCCTTGCGATAATCGATTGTCTTGTTGACGACGCCTGCCCGCACCATCTTGTCGAAAAAACTTTTCATGCGCGCGTCGGTCATGGCGCCGATACCGAGCTTCTCCGCGTCGCCGGAATCGACAATGCCGAACTCCTTCATTTTGGCGATGGAATAGGCCAATAGCGCGTCGGTCATTTCCGGATTTTGTTTCTTGATGAGTTCGTTGCCGGGCCGGCTGTCGCCGTAAAGATAATGGTACCAGCCGATCGCCGAAGCATCGACGAATCGCTGCACCAGGCCCGGATTCTTCTCCACCAGATCGCGTCGCGTTTCGATCAAGGTCGAGTAGGTGTTGAATCCGTGATCGGCGAGCAAAAATATATCCGGCTTGAAATGCCCCTGCGTCTCGACTGCGTAGGGCTCGGACGTGACATAGCCCTGCATCGCCGTATTCTCGTCGGCGAGGAAGGGCTGCGGATTGAAAGTGTAAGGCTTCACCCTGGTTTCGTCGAAACCGTAATCGGCTTTCAGCCACTGGTAATAACTGGCGATGCCCTCCTTCGATACCAGCAGCGTCAGCCTCTTGAGGTCTTCGAGTTTTTTGGCCTTGCCGGGATGCGCCAGCAGAACCTGCGGATCTTTCTGGAAGCTCGCCGCAACAGCGATGGTGGGGACATTTTGCTCGACCGCGTCGAAACTTTGCAGCGAGTTGGCGCTCATGAAAAAGTCGAGCTTGCCGACCGGCAACAGCAGGCGGTTGTTCACGTTCGGGCCGCCTGGGACGATCGTGACGTCGAGACCGAATTTCCTGTAGGTGCCGTCGGCGAGCGCCTGGTAGTAGCCACCATGCTCGGCCTCGGCCACCCAATTTGTGCCGAAACGCACCTTGTCGAGGGTTTGAGCCGGCGCGACCGGCACCAGAACCGCGCCGATGACAGCAGCGAGTGCGGCGGCAAGCGTGGCGTTCCGCGCCATTCGGTTGACTTGCATGATTCGGTTCCTGACCAGCGGCTGTGAATTATAGCCAATAAGAATGGCCGAGGCAGCGGCAAATTCGCGCAATCCGGCTACAGTCACGCCCTCGCGAACAAACCCGGGGGACAGAATGGACGCCGACGTCAAGACTGAGAGCAGCAACAAGCGCCTGAACGATCTGGTGGCCGTCACCGTCGTGATCCTGTCGGTGCTCATGGCCGTGTCGAACATCAAGGACGGCAATATCGGGCAGGCTATGCAGAAGGCGAAGGCGGATTCGGTCGACGCCTGGAGTGAGTATCAGGCCTCGCGGCTCAAGCTGCATGTCGACGAAAACGGCCTGGCGCAGCTCCGGCTGCTGGAAACCGCCGGCAATTTCGACCGCGCCCTGGCGGCCAAGCAGGCGGCCGAATACGAGTCCGACATCAAGAAATACGAGGCTCGCTCGAAGGAAACCCGCGCCAAGGCCGAGCGCCTTGAAAAGGAATATGACCAGCTCAATTTCCGCGACGATCAGTTCGACATGGCGGATGCCTTCATGTCGATCGCCGTTGCCGTCGCCGCGGTGGCGGCCCTGGTCGACAATATCATGCTGCTTTATTTCGCCTGGGGATCGGGCGCCTTCGGCATCGCCTTCTGGGTCGCCGGTTTTGCCGGGCTCAATTTCCGGCCGGAATGGCTAGCCCAGTTGCTGGGGACCTGAGCCAGAACTTTTGCCGGACTCTTTGCCTGAGGCGGTCTTCGCGGGCCGGCGGACCGCCCGGAATTTCGCATGGGCGGTCACTTTATGTCGTTTGATGATCTGGGCTAACAGTTCTTATTAATCTAAATTGCATACCGGTGGCCGGCAAAATGTTATCAACGGATCAACAGTTGGGCGGGGCAGCTGCAAATTCGCAGAGACCCCACTCCGGGCGGGTCACCTTTTGGCGTTCAGAATTTCAAGATTGAACGGACGCCCAGCATCTTGGCGTCGCGGCCGGAGACACCGCTTGGATGACGGACATATTGAAAGTCCGGTTGCACCGTCCAGCCGGGCACTATCTGCGCGACATAAGACAGCTCGATATTGGCTTCATAGTCGCGCACTATGCCGGGCGCGCCGGTGAAGTTGATCGCGTCCTGATCGAACGCGCGGATGCCGTCGGAAAAGCGCGAATAGAGAACGCTGACGCCAAAGCGGTCGTCCGGCCGCCCCGGGATAAGGCCGGCGAAAATAATACCGCCGTTGAGCTGAGCGCTGATGAGATTACGGTCGGACGAGGTGATTGACGCAAGGCCGAAGACCGACACGCCGCCATCGGCGGCGGCGCCGCGCGGCCGGTAGATCTGCTGATCGATAACGCCGTAGAAGCCGTAATCGCCGCGATGCCGCACTGGAACGCCGCTGCCCAGCGGGTTGGCCAGCAAAGAGCCATCATTGGCGAAACGCTGGTCGGCGAACTGACCGATATGGCTCCAGCCGCCAAGCTTAACCGTTCGCGCCAGCCCGGTGTCGTCCTTGCCCTGATTGGAACGGAACTGCGCTTCGGCGACGCCCAAGGCGGGATCGCGCAGCCGGAAATTCAGACCGTGGCGATTGCAGGTGTCGGGATCGCCGGTGCATGGACCGGCGGGATCGCCATTGAAGACGGCAGCCAGCAGCGACATATTCGGCGTGACATCGAACTTCACCCGCGCGCCCGGCGTCGACAGCGGGTACGCCGGCGCGCCGCCCGGCAGATTGACCGCCGTGATCGTGGGCCAATCGGTCTGCAAAAACATATTGCTGAGATCGCTGAAGAAGAACTCATTGTCCGCAACCAATTGGCCGATCCGGAAACTGCCGGCGCCATCGAGGAACTTCCGCTCCACCCACAACTCAGACAGGCGCGTCGAGGGTGCTGCTTCGATAGCCGCGATGGTGTTCAGGCCGCCGATGTAATCGCGGCGCATCCGGCCGGTGTTGTGAGTCTGGAAGACGTTGGCGTAGAGCGTCAGATTACTCCAGCCGGCGAATTTTTCCAGGTCGAGGGTGAACTGCGCCTCAAGCTTGCCCTGATCGACGGTGCCGCGTCGGGTGCCACCCGACAGGTTGCTGAGAACGTCATTGGTATAGATCAGGTAGTAGGTAAAGCCGCGCTCGCTCAGCCGCTTTCGGGTACCCGAAGGGTCGCCGTATTGCGGCAGGCTGGTGGCAATCGACGGGTCGGGGATGCCGTGGCTGTCCTGAGTGCCCAGTGTCTGCGCAAAGGCCGGCGCCGTGGCGGCAAAGCCAGCCAGAACCAAGCAGAAGGCAAAACAAGGTCGCATGGAAACCACTGACTTAACCTGTACGAAAGGTCCTGACCGGATTGGCCTGGGCAAAGCATAGCCAGCGAGGCTCTAGTTGCAAGTTATTCCTAACAAGGAATGCGCTGCAACAAAACACGCCGTGCAAACTCGACGTTAGGGACCCTACAAAAAATTTATGTGACGGTAACGCTGCAATTAATGGGCAGGGCCTATAAGACTGCCGAGGGAGATCCAGGCTCCTAGGGTTCTGGTTCGGCTCGTCGGGACAATTAACAAATGATGCCTTTTGCACTGCGGCCGCTGCCGACTCGGCGAAATATCGCGATCGCAGCAGTCGTATTGATCGCTGGGATATCGCTGACCGTGGTGGCGGGCACATTCGCGCGCCATAAGGACGACGTCGTTGCCGAAGTTAACCGGCCCAACCAGGCGCGCCGGGTCGGCGACCGTCTTTATCCGGGACCCAGGCAATGGGGCTCGCTGTCGATCGAGCCAGTAACGCAGCAGACCTTCCGCACCGAACGCTTGACCGAGGGCAAAATCTCCGTCGACGAAGACCGCGCGACGCTTGTCTATTCGCCCTATGCCGGACGCGTCGTAAAGCTGCTCGCCAAGCCAGGCGACATGGTGCAGGCCGGCCAAGGCCTTTTCGTCGTTGAATCGCCGGACATGGTGCAGGCTCAAAACGACTTCATCGGCGCCGTCGTCACCATGAACAAGGCCAAGTCCGCGCTCGACCTAGCTAAGATCGTCGAACAGCAGAACAAATCGCTTTATGAGACCCGCGCCGCGCCGCTGCGCGACGTGCAACAATCGCAGGCATCGAGCCTAGCCGCGCAGAACGATCTGCGTTCGGCGCAGATTTCGCTCGAAGCCGTGCGCAACCGTTTGCGCATCTTCGGCAAGACCGACGAAGAGATCACCAAGTTCGGCGAGACTGGTGACATCAGCCCACAGACCACGATCTCTTCGCCGATTGCCGGCACCGTCGTGCAGCGCAAGGTCGGCCCCGGTCAGTACGTCAACACGACATCAAACAGCGCGGCTGCCAACGACGCAACGTTCGTGATAGGCGATCTGTCGACGGTATGGCTGATTGCCTACATCCGCGAAATCGACGCGCCGAACGTGAAAGTCGGGCAGTCGCTGCGCTTCTCGGTTCTGGCCTATCCAAGCCGCGTCTTTACCGCGGAAATCGCTTATGTCGCGACCTCGCTCGACGCCGGCACCCGCCGCCTGATGGCGCGCGCTACAATCAACAACGCCGAAGGCATCCTGCGCCCCGAAATGTTCGCCAGCGTGACCATCGTCACCGACGAGGGCGATAGCTCGCTGGCGGTGCCTCGGGAAGCGATCATCTACGACGGCAACATCGCGCGAGTCTGGGTGGTTCGCGACGACAGGTCTCTCGAACCGCGCGCCATCAAGACCGGACTTTCCAACGGCCAGACCGTTCAGGTCCTAGAAGGCCTGAGCATCGGCGAAAAGGTCATCAGCAGGGGCAGCCTGTTTGTCGACCGCGAAGCTGCCGGTAGCTGACCTGTCATGATCCGCAGCCTGATCGCCACCTGTCTGTCCCGACGCCCCCTCGCTTTGGTCGCCTTCGCCGCTTTCCTCGGCCTCGGCTACGCCGCCTTTACGACGCTTAACGTTGAGGCCTATCCCGATCCGGCGCCACCTATCGTCGAGATCATCGCGCAATTTCCCGGGCAATCGCCCGAGGAGGTTGAGCGCTACGTCACGATCCCGCTGGAGATAGCGGTCGCCAGCACGCCGGGTCTCACTTTCATTCGTTCGAACACCGTGTTCGCGCTGGGCTTCATTCGCCTGCAGTTCGAATATGGGCGCGATTACAATTTCGTCCGCCAGCAGGTCGTCAACCGGCTGAAAGACGCGACATTACCCGCGACCGTCACACCGGTCATCTCGCCGGCCGGCGGCATCAGTGAAATCCTGCGCTACCAGCTCAAGGGTCCGCCGGGCATGGACCTGATCGAGCTTAAGACCCTTCAGGACTGGGTGGTGGAGCGGAAATTGCGCGTCGTGCCGGGCGTCGCCGACGTTTCCGTGTTGGGCGGCAAGACCAAGGAATACCAAGCGGAAATCGATCTCGACCGGCTTCGCGCCTATGGCCTGACGCTGCCGCAAATTATCAATTCGATCTCGACCAGCAACGCGAATGTCGGCGGCCGCACCATCGCCGTCGGTGAGCAATCGGTGAACGTGCGCGGCGTCGGCGCGCTGGGTTCGCTCAGCGACATCGACAACATCGTGATCTCCCAGCAAGGCGGCCTGCCGGTGCTGCTGTCGGACATAGCCCGCGACCGCGTCGGCTTCACGCCGCGGCTCGGCATCGCCGGACGCGATAAACAGGACGACGTCATTTTCGGCATCGTTCTGATGCAAAAACTCGAACGCACCATGGACGTGGTGACGCGCGTGCGCGCCGCGATCGAGCGCATCAATAGCGACGGCAGCCTGCCGCCGGGCGTCAAGATCGATCCGTTTTACGACCGCGGCGATCTGGTTGCGATCACGGTCAGCACTGTGATGCACAACATGCTGTTCGGCATCGCGCTGATCTTCCTGATTCAGTGGATATTCCTCGGCAACCTGCGCTGCGCAATCATCGTCGCCGCCACAATTCCAGTCGCGCTTTTCCTCGCCGTCATAATCACCGTACTGCGCGGCGATTCGGCGAACCTCTTGTCAGTCGGTGCCATCGACCTCGGCATCATCGTCGACGGCACTGTCATCATGGTGGAAAACGTCTTCCGGCATCTGGCCCATCATACGCACAAGGCATTCTCCGACCGCGACAGCACGCTCGGCGACAAGCTGCACCGCATCCTCACCGCAGCCATCGAAGTCGATAAGGCGATTTTCTTTTCGGTGATCATCACCATCGCCGCCTTCCTGCCGCTATTCACGATGCAGGGCGTCGAAGGCCAGATTTTCAGCCCGATGGCGCGCACCTATGCCTACGCTTTGCTCGGCGCCGTGATTGCGACATTCACGATCACGCCGGTCTTGTCCGCACTGCTGCTACCCGACAAGGTCAACGAGGTCGAGACCTTCCTGGTCCGCCATATCCGGGCCAGCTATGAGCGCGTGCTGATCCTGGCGGTACGCAACGCCAAGCCGGCGGCCATGATCGCGGTAGCGTTTCTGGTGATCTGCGGCGGGCTCGGCATGCGACTTGGCACCGAGTTTTTGCCGAAGCTTGAAGAAGGCAACATGTGGATCCGGGCACTGCTGCCGCCAACGGTGACGCTTGAAGCCGGCCGTGAGAACGTCAACAAGATCCGCAATATCATCGCCAGCTACGCGCCGGTAAAGACCGTCGTGTCGGAACAAGGCCGCGGCGAGGACGCGACCGATCCCGACGGCTCGTTCGTCGCCGAATTCTTCGTGCCGCTCAAGCCGTTCAGCGAATGGCCGGAAGGCCTGACCAAGCCGATTCTGGTCAAGCAGATTTCCGATCGGCTTGAGAGCGAGTTCATCGGCGTCGATTTCAATTTCTCGCAATACATCCAGGATAACATTGAGGAAGCCGTTTCCGGCGTGAAGGGTGAGAACTCGGTCAAGATTTTCGGCCCCGATCTCGCCGAACTCGAGCGCCTGTCTAAGCTGGTCAAGGACGAACTGGCGAAGGTACCGGGCGTGACCGATCCGAGCGCCTTCAACTTGCTGGGCCAACCCAACCTGTTGATTCAGGTCGACCGCGCCAAGGCAGCACGCTACGGCATCACCGTCAGCGACATGAACACGGTGGTGCAGGCGGCCATCGGCGGTCAGGAAGTGACGCGCATCTACGAAGGCGAGAAGAATTTCCCGCTCACCGTACGTCTCGCGGCGCAGTACCGCGACAATATCGACGCCATCCGCTCGGTGCCGGTGGCCTTGCCGAGCGCCGACCCGAAGGCGCCGATCGGTTATATCGCCCTTGGCGACGTCGCTTCAGTCCGACTTGAAACCGGAGCTGCCTATATCTACCGGCAGAACTCCGAGCGCTTCATTCCGATCAAATACAGCGTGCGCGGCCGCGACCTCGGCTCGACGGTCGGCGAGGCGCAGGCTCGCATAGCCAAGAATGTGCCGCTGCAGACCGGCTATCGCCTGGAATGGTCGGGCGAGTTCGGCGCGCTGGTCGAGGCCAAGAAGCGGCTGACCATCATCGTGCCGCTCAGCCTCGCACTGATCATGATGCTTCTCTACAGCCTGTTCAATTCGGTGCGCGACAGCCTGCTGGCGTTGTCCGGGATTCCTTTTGCCGTGGCCGGGGGTATCCTCGGACTCTACGTCGCCGGCCTGAACGCCAGCGTGTCGGCGGCGGTCGGCTTCATTTCACTGTTCGGCGTGTCGGCGATGGACGGCATCCTGCTCGTCTCCTACATACGCCGCTGCATGGAAGAGGGCTTGAGCCGCGAAGAATCCGTCATCAGCGCGGCGCAGACCCGCATGCGGCAGATATTCATGACCGGTTTCTCGGCCTGTATCGGCCTGGTGCCTGCCGCATTCTCGACCGGCATCGGCTCGCAGGTGCAACAGCCGCTGGCCTGCGTCATCGTTGGCGGCATGCTGCTGTCGCCGATCTGTAGCCTGCTGGTGATCCCGATCTTCGCGCGGATATTCATGCCCGCGGTACGCCACACAGCGCCGCCGCCGCGCGCGGCGGAACGCCCCGCGGAATAACTACTTCGCTGCTCCGACGCTCATCGCCAGCACCCGCGCTACATGCAGGGCATCGCGTGCGGCGCCGTCGTGAATCTGATGACGGCATGACGTGCCGTCGGCGACGATAATCGTCTTTTCGTCGGCTTTGCGCACCGCCGGCAGCAGCGATAGCTCTCCCATCTTGAGTGAGACGTCGATCGTATCCTTGTTGTAGCCGAATGAGCCGGCCATGCCGCAGCAGCTCGATTCGATCGTTTCGACATTGAGTTCGGGAATGAGTTTCAGCACGCTTTCGACCGCACCCATCGCGCCGAATGACTTCTGATGGCAGTGGCCATGCAGCAGCGCCTTTTGCGGCAGCGCGCCGAGCGGCAATTTGAGACTGCCGGCTATATGCTCGCGGGCGAGGAATTCCTCCAGCAGCAGCGCCTGTGCCGCGATCTGGCTGGCGGCCTCGCCTTTCAGCAGCGCCGGCAATTCATCGCGCAAGGTCAGAAGACAACTGGGTTCCAATCCAACAATCGGAATTCCGCGCATGGCGAAGGGCGCCAAAGCCGCCAAAGTGCGGCGCATTTCGGCGCGTGCCTCATCGACCTTGCCGACCGACAGGAAGGTACGGCCGCAGCACAGCGGCCGCGTCGTGCCATCGCTTGGCAAAGCCGCGTGCACGCGATAGCCGCCGGCAATCAGCACAGAAAGCGCGGCGTCGAGATTCTCGCGCTCGAAATAACGGTTGAACGTATCGGCAAACAGCACGACCTCGCGCGCCGGCGCTTCGCCGATTGATCGGTCGCGGTATATATCGCTTCGCCAACGCGGCAGGCTGCGCCGCGCGGAGAAGCCGGCGAATGCTTCCGACGCCCAACGCAGCAAAGACACCTTGTCGCGCAGATTGAACAGCGCGGCAAAGCGCGCCGCGAGCGGCGCATAGCGCGGCAGATAGCCGACCAGCCGGTCATGCAGCGAGAGGCCATGTTTGGCGGCGCGTGCGGCCAGCACTTCAATCTTCATGCGCGCCATGTCGACACCGGTCGGACATTCGCTGCGGCAGGCCTTGCACGACACGCACAGCGAAAAGGTCTCGGCCATTTCGTCGGACGCCAGCGCATCCGGGCCAAGCTGACCGGAAATCGCAAGCCGCAATGAATTGGCCCGGCCGCGCGTCACATCGCGCTCATCGCGGGTGACGCGATAGGACGGGCACATCGCCCCGCCGGCCAGTTTACGGCAGGCGCCATTGTTGTTGCACATCTCGATGGCGCCTTGCAGGCCACCGCCAACACCCGGATAGGCCGACCAGTCGAGTTCGGTCCTGATCTCGACGCCGGCATAATCGGGCTTGTAGCGGAACAGCGACCGGTCATCGAATTTCGGCGCGCGCACGATCTTGCCGGGATTGTAAAAGCCGTTCGGATCGAAACGGTCCTTCACTTCCTCGAAGGCGCGCGCGAGTTGCGAGCCGAACATCGGCTCGTTGAATTCCGAACGCACCAGGCCATCGCCGTGTTCGCCGGAATGCGAGCCCTTGTATTCGCGCACCATGGCGAAGGCCTCTTCGGCGATCGCGCGCATCGCATGCACGTCCTTTTCGAGCCGCAGGTTAAGTACCGGCCGCACATGCAGGCAGCCATTGCCGGCATGCGCGTACCAGGTGCCCCGCGTGCCGTTCTTCTCGAAGATTTCGGTCAGCCGCGTCGTGTAGTCGGCGAGATGTTCGAGCGGCACAGCGCAATCCTCGACGAAGGACACCGGCTTGCCGCTTTCCTTCATCGACATCATGATGTTGAGGCCGGAGGTGCGCACGTCGGTGATCGCCGCCTGCAAGCCGCCGTCGAGAATGTCGACGATACCGCCCCATTTGGCGCCGCTGTTGCTCCAGGCAAAACCGAGATCACCGATCAATTCGTTGAGTTGGCGCAGCCGCGTCAGATTCTCGTTCTGATCGTCCTCGCCGAATTCGACCAGCAGGATCGCGGCCGGCAGATCGCGCACGAAGCGATCGAGCGTCGGCTTGAACATCGCAATGGCGCCGGCGAGTTCGATCATGGTCCGGTCGATCAATTCGACCGCAATCGGTTTGAGCTTGACGATGTGCTGCGCGCAATTCATCGCCTCGTAGAAGCTGCCGAAATGCACGGCGCCGACGGCGCGCTTGCCCAGCAACGGCGACAGCTTCAATTCGATGCGCGTCGAATAACCGAGCGTGCCTTCCGAGCCGACCAGAATATGCGACAGGTTGATGTCGTTCTTGCCGGAGTATTTGCCCGGCACCAGCGCATCGAGATTGTAACCGCCGACGCGGCGCTGCACCTTGGGAAAGCGCGCGGCGATTTCGTCGGCTTCACGCGCGCCGATTTTCAAAAGGTCCTGGGCGAGCGGCCGTATCGCTGCCGGTACGTCATCGAGGCTGCCGCCCATCGGCCCGAAATGCGCCTTCGTGCCGTCGGCCAATAGCGCATCGATCGACAGCACGTTGTCGCGCATGGTGCCGTAGCGCAGCGAACGCCCGCCGCAGGAATTGTTGCCGGCCATGCCGCCGATGGTGGCGCGGGAGGCGGTCGAGATGTCGACCGGGAACCACAGGCCATGGGCCTTGAGCTGCCGGTTGAGGTCGTCAAGGACGATGCCAGGCTCAACCGTGACGCGCGCATTCTTGACGTCGAGATCGAGGATGCGGGTGAGGTATTTGGAGCCGTCGACGACCAGTGATTCGCCCACTGTCTGGCCGCACTGGGAGGTGCCGCCACCGCGGGGGAGGACGGTAACGCCTTCTTGCCAGGCAATCCGAATCGCCCGCTCGGCTTCCTCGACCGTACGGGGGGCGACCACGCCGACCGGGGTGATCTGGTAATGCGAGGCGTCGGTCGCGTAGCGGCCGCGGGTATAGCGGTCGAACTGGACATCCCCGGTCAATTCGGCCTTCAGACGCCTTTCCAGGCCGGGTAGGACAACCGTCAAACCGCCGATCCTCTCATTGTGTATGGGTTTATTGCATGAGCCGATTGCGGAAAACCGCTTGACCGCAATGTTGCATTCATAGTTCAACGCCACAAGCACCGCTCCCCTGCCGGGACGGGCTGTGGATTTAAACCCCACGCATATTCGACAAAAGCTGCCGTTTTAGGAGCGGATTTCCAATGGCTCAGAATTCCTCACGTATGGCCGGGCGCCACTTCCTGCACATTCCGGGACCGACGCCGGTGCCCGACCGCGTCCTGCGCGCCATGGACACGCCGATGATCGACCATCGCGGTCCGGAATTTTCCAAGCTGGCCAAGAAGTGCCTCGACGGCATCAAGACCATCTTCAAGACCACCAACCCGGTGATCATCTATACCGCCACCGGCACCGGCGCCTGGGAAGGTGCGCTGGTCAACACTTTGTCGCCCGGCGACAAGGTGTTGATGGTCGAGACCGGCCAGTTCGCCACTTTGTGGAAGAAGATGGCCGAGAAGCTCGGCCTGGTGCCCGAATTGATCCCGACCAACTGGCGCGTCGGCACCGATCCCAAACTGATTGAAGCCCGGCTGCGCGACGACAAGGCGCACGAGATCAAGGCGGTGTGCGTGCTGCACAACGAGACCTCGACCGGTTGCCAGACCGACATCGCCGCGATCCGCAAGGCGATCGACGCAGCCGGCCATCCGGCGCTGCTGATGGTCGACACCATTTCGTCGCTGGCCTCGATGGATTACCGCCACGATGAATGGGGCGTCGACGTTTCGGTCGGCGGCGCGCAGAAGGGCCTGATGCTGCCGCCCGGCATGTCGTTCAACGCCATCAGCGACAAGGCGATCGCCGCCAACAAGACGTCCAAGCTTACCAAATCGTTCTGGGCCTGGGACGAGATGCTGGCCATGAACAAGGTCGGCTTCTTCCCCTACACGCCCGGCACGCAGATGTTGCACGGCCTCGCCGAAGGCATCGAGATGCTGCACGAGGAAGGGCTCGACAATGTCTTCGCGCGTCACGATCGCCTCGCCGAGGCGACCCGCCGCGCGGTCAAGGCCTGGGGCCTCGACACCGTCTGCAGCGACGCCAAGTATCAATCGTCGACGCTGACCGCGGTACTGCTGCCGGAAGGCCACAATGCCGACGCCTTCCGCGCGCTGGCGCTCGACACCTTCAACATCTCCTACGGCGCGAGCTTCGGTCCTTTCGTCGGCAAATACTTCCGCATCGGCCATCTCGGCGACATCAACGACGCGATGCTGATGGGCGGCCTTGCCGTTACCGAAATGGCGCTGGCTCTGGCCGGCGTACCGTTCAAGAAGGGCGGCGTGCAGGCGGCGATGGATTATCTGGTCACCGCGCATGGCGGCGGCAAGAAGCAGGCGGCGGAGTAAGTTTTCGCTCCTGAGAGTATTGAATGGCCGGGCCGCAAGCCCGGCCATTTCTTTATGCGAGAGCGCGCTTTGCAAAATCCGCGATCGCCTTGAGCGTCGTCTCCGCCGCTTCGCGCTGCGGTGAGTGCTTGACGCCGGGCAGCAGCACGATTTCGACCGGGCAATAACATTCACGGTCCGCCGCTTCGATCTGCGCGATGGTGCCATATTGATCGTCCGCGCCCTGCACGATCAAAATCGGCACGCGGATGTAAGCCAACTGCTCGGTGATATCCCATTTCCGAAATTCCGGATCGAGCCAGGCGCCGTTCCAGCCATAAAAGGCGTTGTCGGGGTCCTTGTGCCAGCGCGCCAGCTTCGATTTGAGATCGGTGGTCTCGTAAGCCGCCTTCGCTTCGACAATGGCGGCGAGCCCTAAGTCCTCGGTGAAGAAATGCGGCGCCATCAAAACCAGCCCACTGAGGCGATGATCCTGATGGGAGCCTGCATAAATCGCGGCGATCGAGGCGCCATCGCTGTGGCCGATCAACAGGCCGCGCTGGAAGCCGATGGCGTCAAGCAGCGCCGGCAAGACATCGCGCGCCTCGTCATGCATATACGTCAGCGGACGCGGCAGGTCGACCTGCGACGATTGACCATAACCGGCGCGCGAATAGACGAAGACGCCGCAGCCCGTCGCTTGCGTTAGTTTGTCGGGAAAGTCGCCCCACAGACCGGCGCAGCCAAGGCCTTCGTGCAGCAGCACCAATGTCGGCGCCTCGGCGGGCGTCGGGCCGATGAAGCGGGACTCGAGACGTTGCGCGCCGATGTCGAGGAAGCCGGAGGCGGGCGGTTGCATTTCAATCCGCAGCTATTGTTCAGATCTCAACTTGAACCTCTGAATCTTCCCCGTTGCGGTCTTCGGCAGTTCGGTGCGAAATTCGATCCAGCGCGGATATTTGAACGGCGCCAGCTTCTGCTTGACGTGATCCTGCAACGCCTGCGCCAGCGCGTCGCTGGCTTTGTCCGGCTGCTTCAGCACGACGAAGGCGCGCGGCTTGATCAGCTTCTGCTCGTCGTTCCAGCCGACCACCGCGGCCTCCAGCACATCCGGGTGCGACGACAAAGCCGCCTCGACCTCGAACGGCGAGACATACATGCCGGACACCTTCAACATATCGTCGGCGCGGCCGCAGCAGATGTAGAAACCGTCGGCGTCCTCGATGTATTTGTCGCCGCAGCGGGTCCATTCGCCCCGAAACGTGTCGCGCGATTTCTCACGGTTGTTCCAGTACATCAAAGCGCTGGTCGGCCCGCGCACATGCAGTTCGCCCATCTCGCCCTGCTTCACGGGCTCACCGTCCTCACCGATGAGTTTGATCTCGTAGCCGGGTACGCATTTTCCGGTCGTGCCGTATTTGTTGGCGCCGGGCCAGTTGGTCAGAAAGATGTGCAGCATCTCGGTGGTGCCAAGCCCGTCGGAGATTTCGACGCCGTAGCGGGCCAAGAAATTCTTCGCGACTTCCTCCGGCAGCGCTTCGCCGGCGGATTGGCAACGGCGCAGCTTCAGTTCGGATTTTGCCGGCGCGGCCGGGCTGTTGAGGAACGCGGCATAGAATGTCGGTACGCCGAAGAACACCGTGACCGGATGCTTGCGCAGCAGCGCGGCGACGCCGTCCGGCGTCGGCCGCTCCGGGTTGAGCACGGTGGTGGCACCGACGCTCAAGGGAAATGTCATGGCGTTGCCGAGCCCATAGGCGAAAAACAACTTCGCCACCGAGTGAACGACATCGGTTTCCTTCAGACCGACGATTGGCGTGCCATAGAGATCGGCGGTCAGCTTCAGACTGGCATGACAATGCACCGCGCCTTTCGGCTTGCCGGTGGAGCCCGAGGTGTAGAGCCAGAACGCCATATCGTCGGCGACGGTCGGCGCGGTGTAAGGCTCCGGCTCGTCGGCGCCGATGAGATCCTCGAACAACCTGTAGCCTTTAGCATCAAGTTTTTGCGGCACCTCGCCGGAGACGACGACATGATCGAGATCGGGGCTTGCCGCGATCAGTTTTTCGAATTTCGGGAACAGAACTTCCGACACGACCAGGCATTTGGCGCGGCTGTCGGCGAGCATGAAGCGATAGTCGTCCTCGGTCAGCAGGGTATTGACCGGCACGGCGATGATGCCGGCCTTGAGGCAGCCGAGAAACGCGGTCGGCCAGTCGATCGTGTCGGTGAGCGCGATCAGCACCCGCTCCTCGCGCCGGACGCCGAGACCGCGCAACGCCGCCGAAAAGCGCGCCGCCCGGTCGGCGAGCCGGCCATAGGTCAGAACGCCGCGCGCATCGATATAGGCCGGCTTGTCCTTGCGACCGGCCGCGAGGTTGCGCGCCAGCACATCGGCGGCGAAATTATAGGTCCGCGCGTCCCCTTCGACGGCTGTCATCGCATCATCCTCCCAGGATTTTTGCCCATTATGCCGGGCACGGCCCGAACTGCCTAGCGCAGCATAATTCCGCGCGCGCAGACGTGATTCATCGCCCGTATTGTTTGAGGCCCCGGGCAGGCCGCCTTCTTCCCCGCCTTCGCGGGGACAAGCTTTTCTCCCCCGGCAAAATACCGAGGGGATGGAGCGCCGCTAGACGCCACATCTCATTCACGCCCTGGAAGGCGTGCGCGTCCTCTGGCGAAGGACGCTGCGCCCCGCGGCGCTCCATCGCGGTGTCTTTTCGGCGCACGGGCCGCGCTTCTGGCGGCTAACCCCTTTTACAGGGTTGCTTCGCACCATCAGCGAGCTCCTCGCGGCAGATCCTATTGTCTGCGGGCGGGGGCCGGCGCCGCTCGGGAGCAAGGAGTGCGTAGCTCCCTGCCCGCAGGCACCGCGTCCTTTCCCACTTCCATGACGCCTCATGACAGCGCCCTCGGCGGATCGGACGAATGGACTATACTCCTGTGATTACGGTCCTGTCAAGGCCAAGCTAAGGGTACTCAGGTAAAATATAGTCGAAAAGTTACCTCCGGCGATTCACGGTTCGCTGGCA
>CAITJJ010000050.1 GCA_903892675.1 uncultured Hyphomicrobiales bacterium
GACCGTTATCTCGGTGGTCGAAGGCTCGCCCGCCGCCCAGGCCGGCGTCGTCGCCGGCGACGAGATCATCGCGCGCGACGGCGAACTGATTTCGCTCACCGGCACCGCCGGCTGGATGGCGGGATGGCTCAAGCACCACGGGCCCCGGCCGTTGCAGGCCAATGTACGACGCGACGGCGTCGACCTCACCGTGCCGATCACCCCGGTGATGGGCTGCGCCATACCGATCAATTACGTCACGGCCGACGATACAAATGCGTACACCACCGAAGACAAGATCGTCATCTACTCAGGCATCGCGGCACTGGCGAAAACCGATGCGCAGCTTGCCCATATCATCGGCCATGAACTGGCACACGCCAACCTTGGCCATCTCGACAAAAAGCTCGTCAATAGGGCCGTCGGCTGGGTCAGCGGCACGATGATCGATGTCGGCATCCTCGCCGGCGGCCTTTCAACAGGCGGCGCCTTCGGCAAGGAATTCACCAAGGCCGGCGAGCGGGCCTTCAGCGTCGGCTTCGAGCGCGAGGCGGATTATGTCGGCGCCTACTACGCCGTCCGCGCCGGCTACGATCTCGATGGCGTGGAAGACTTCTGGCGTGCGATGGGCCTTGCGCATCCAGACACCATTCGCCTGGCGAACACCCACCCGATTACGGCCGTTCGCTTCCTGCAGATTCAGAAAGTCGCCGCCGAGATCGCCGACAAGAAACGGCGCAATTTGCCGCTGGTGCCGGACTTGAAGTACGTCGATGAGCCAACCGACCCGGCGCCACAAAGCCCCGGCGGCTCCTAACCATTAATCCGCTGATCTATTCGCAGGATTTGCCGAGGCACATTTTTTCCAGCTCGGGAAACGGCTTGTAGGCCGCGTTGCCGCACTGTTCCTTGGTCGCGTCGATCAGCTGATTGAGATGGCCGCCAAAGAAAAAGGCGGCGCGATCCTTGCTGCCGGTATATTCGCGTTGAAAACCACGCGAATTTGAGCGGACGCACACCAGATACCGCTGATCCCTGCCCACCGGCGCAAGTGCCGGTTCGCTGATAAAAGCGTCCCGCACGTTGGTCGGATCGGTCAGCGTGTGCTGCAGCGTATCCATGATTTCCTTCTTGTAGTCGACCGGAACAATATTGGGATCGACCTCCTTCGGCTTGCCGAGATACTCATTGGCGCCGCAGCCGGCGAGCGCCAGGGCAAGGGCCAAGCCAGCCAGCCGGCAAACGTGCTTCGCGTGAGTGCCCATCGCTCAACCTCTCACTTTGAACACAGTCTCGTCGACTTTACATACTCGTCGTCCGCGTCCGCGACGGCGGCGCCGCATTCAACCATGGCGGCCGGCGGTCCAGCCCCGAACCGCGAGATTGCGCTCGCCGGCCGAAACGCCGATCGGTTCGAGCGTTGTCGCCATCGAATCGTTCCAGCGATTGAGATAGCCGAACAGCGCGACGACGCCGAGTATCTCGACGATCTCATCGCTGGTCCAGTGCTTGTGAAGTTCCGCGGCAATTTCCGGATCGACGCCGTTCGGCACGCTGGCCGCGGCCAGAGCGAAATCAAACGCGGCCTTTTCTGCGGCGCTGAACAGCGGGCTCGTGGCGTAGTCCCAGATCGCCGCCATTCGCTCGGGCGTGGCGCCGAAGCGTTCCGCGGCGAGAATCGTGTGCGCCTGGCAGTAGCGGCAGCCGGCGGCCTGCGACGCGACGAAGCCGATCAGCCGCTTCTGCTCGGCGGTCACGCGGCCGAGATTTTCCATCACCGCCTTGTTCAGTTCGGTGAAGGCGCGAGCGATCCTCGGCCGCCGTTGCATGGTCAGCACGCTGTTCGGAACGGTACCGAGCGGAACGCGGAAGAACTGGATCAGGTCTATGAGATCGGGATTATGATCTTCGGGCAGCGGCTCGACGAGCGGCATTGTCTGTCCTCCGCTCAATCGTGCTTCAGCGTGCGCTTGCGTTGCGCCAAGGTGCGCAGCCGCAGCGCGTTGAGCTTGATGAAACCCTGCGCATCCTTCTGGTCGTAGGCGCCCTTGTCGTCCTCGAACGTCACCAGCGTCGACGAGTAAAGCGAAGCCTTGCTCTCGCGCCCGGTGACGATGACATTGCCCTTGTACAGCTTGAGCCGCACTTCGCCCTCGACCATTTCCTGCGACTTGTCGATCAGCGCCTGCAACATCTCGCGTTCGGGCGAGAACCAGAAGCCGTTGTAGATGAGTTCGGCGTAACGCGGCATCAACTCGTCCTTGAGATGGCCGGCGCCGCGGTCGAGCGTGATCGATTCGATA
>CAITJJ010000051.1 GCA_903892675.1 uncultured Hyphomicrobiales bacterium
ATAGAACCAGCCCCAGCCGGTCACCTTGAGATAGGTGAAGTCCGTCTGCCAGAGCTGGTTGGTCGCCGTCGTCTTGTCCTTGAACTCGTTGGCCGCCTTCATGACGATGTAGGCCGGGCTGGTGATCAGGTCATGCGCCTTAAGCAGCCGATAGACCGAAGCTTCTGACACAAAGTAGTTGGCCGTATCGGTAAAGCGCGTGGCCAGTTCGCGTGGCGACAGCTCGGGCTCGTCCAGGGCTAGTTGAACGATCCGTTCGCGTATGGCGTCAGGGATGCGGTTCCAGACGTTCTTGGGCCGAGGTGTATTGTCTACCAGCGCTTCAGGGCCGCCTGACTGAAGGCGATCGTACCAGCGGTAGAACCGTGAAGGCTGGATGCCCAGCTTCTCCAGCGTTCGGCGCGCCGGCAGATGGGATTGCTCAACCAGTTGGATGATCTCCAGCTTCTCAGAGGCGGGATATCTCATTCCTCGTCTCCCCCATCCGCGATCATGCTTTTTTTAAGAAGGCGCAATTCGAGCGCCTGCTCAGCGACGACGGCCTTGAGCTGCTGCGCTTCACGCCGCAGATCCTTGACCTCGCCATTGGTCGCAGCCCGCGACGTGTCACCCACCAGCCGCCGTTTGCCAGCCTCCAGGAACTCCTTGGACCACGAGTAATAAAGGCTCTCGGCAATGCCTTCGCGACGGCAAAGCTCGGCGACGCTAGTCTCGCCCCGAAGGCCGTCCAGAACGATACGAATCTTCTCGTCGGGCGAATGCCGTTTGCGGGTTGCCCGGCGGATGTTCTTCACGATCCGCTCGGACGTCGATTCAGGGGATCCGGATTTCTGTCTCATCTCCACTCCTTGATGGTTACGATGAGCCAAAAATCCTCCGTTCCTCAAGCCGTTAAATCTGTCTCACAAGCGCTGATGCCGGACACGATTTAGGTCGCTGATTTGCTGCGATGCGGCGAGTTTTACCGCAGCGCCACGTATTTACGGAAAAGTTCTTCGAAATTTACGAGATGGATATACAGCGCCTCAAATTGGTATAATGTATTTCAGCAAGCCGGCGGTCACAGCCCGGTTCGGTGCGTCTAGCCGGCGGCAAGTTCGGCAGCGTTCAACAATCCAAGGGAGGCTTCATGTCAGCGACCAGTAAAGTTCTGACCTTCGGCGTTGCAGCCTGTGTGGGCGGCGCATTTGCATTATCGATAGCGCCCGCCAAGGCGTGGGAGCCGACCCACCCGATCGAAATCATCGTCCCGGCCGGCACGGGCGGCGGCGCCGATCAGATGGCGCGTACGATGCAGGGCATCATCACCAAGCACAATCTGTCCAAGCAGTCGGTCGTCGTCATCAACAAGTCCGGCGGTGCAGGCGGCGAGGGCTTCCTCGACGTCAAGAACTCCAAGGGCAACGCACACAAGCTCATCATTACGTTGTCGAACTTGTTCACCACCCCGCTCGCCACCGGAATTCCCTTTTCGTGGAAAGACATGACCCCGGTCGCGATGATGGCGCTGGACGAGTTCGTGCTCTGGACCAATGCCGAAAAGCCCTACAAGAACGTCAAGGACTATGTCGCCGCCGTCAAGGCAGCGCCGGACAATACGTTCAAGATGGGCGGCACCGGCTCCAAGCAGGAAGACCAGATCATCACCGTCGCTCTCGAAAAGGCGACCGGCAAGAAGATGACCTACATTCCGTACAAAGGCGGCGGGGAAGTCGCGGTGCAGCTGGTCGGCAATCACGTCGACTCGACCGTCAACAATCCGATAGAAGCCGTTGCCCACTGGCGCGCCGGCAAGTTGAACGCGCTCTGTGTGTTCGACTCCAAGAAGCTCGACTATCAGGAAAAGATCGCCGGCGATAAGGCCTGGGGCGATATCCCGACCTGCAAGTCGGAGGGTCTCGATGTCGAGTACCTGATGCTGCGCGGCTTCTTCATGGCGCCGGGCGTCAAGCCGGACGAGGTCGCCTATTACGTCGACATGTTCAAGAAAGTGCGCGAGACGCCGGAATGGAAAGATCTGATGAAGAACGGCGCCTTCAACACCACTTTCATGGTCGGCGATGAATACGCCAAGTGGGTGGCCAGCGCCGAAAAGCTGCACGAAGGCTTGATGAAAGAAGCCGGCTTCCTCGCCAAGACTAACTAAAGAGACCAACTGACAAGACCGGCGATTTTGAGCCAACAATCAAACCGCGACAGGAAATGCCCGTTCGTCTGACAGGACGAACGGGCAAAATCAGAACGCGGCAAACATAAAAGTCACGCGAGGAATTCCATGAACGAAACCGCGGAAGAATCCGCCGGGGCGGGCCCGTCCCAACGCAGTGTCGAAATCGGCGTTGCCGCGACGATCGCTATTCTGGCCGTGATCGGCATCATCGGCGCTTTGCGCGTCGGCACCGGATGGAGCGCCGAAGGCCCACGCGCCGGCTTCTTTCCCTTTTATATCTGCATCGCCATCCTGATTTCCTGCGCCGTCAATCTGGCGCACGTTCTCAGAACCGAAAACGACGGCGCCGTCTTCGCGTCCTGGGATCAGATCAACAAGGTCCTGCAGGTGGTTGTTCCGACCGCGGTCTATGTCGGCATCATTCCGTATAGCGGCATCTACGTCGCCTCCGCGCTGCTGGTCGCCAGCTTCATGAAGGTGCTGGGCCGCTACGGCTGGGCGGCGTCGGCCGCTGTCGGCATCGCGGTGCCGTTGTTCACATTCGTCGCGTTCGAGAAATGGTTCCTGGTGCCGTTGCCCAAGGGACCGCTCGAGCATCTTCTCGGTTACTAGCGTTTGGGGGCAGGCGGCCGCGCGGCTCTCGCTGCGGCCGGGGGGAATTCACATGGAAGATATCGGCAATCTTTTTCACGGCTTTTCGGTGGTGCTGCAGCCATACAACATCGTGTTGATGGTGGTCGGCATCGTGCTCGGCGTCATCGTCGGCGTGCTGCCCGGGCTTGGCGGCGCCAACGGCGTCGCCATCCTGCTGCCGCTGACCTTCTCGATGTCGCCGACCTCGGCGATCATCATGCTGTCGTGCATCTATTGGGGCGCCCTGTTCGGCGGCGCCATCACCTCGATCCTGTTCAACATACCCGGCGAACCCTGGTCGGTGGCGACCACCTTTGACGGCTATCCAATGGCGCAGCAGGGCAAGGCCGGCGAGGCGCTGACCGCGGCCTTCACCTCGTCATTCGTCGGCGCGCTGTTCGCCGTCATCATGATCACTCTGGTCGCGCCTTTGGTCGCCAGCTTCGCGCTGCGCTTCGGCCCGGCCGAAATCTTCTCGGTCTATTTCCTCGCCTTTTGCAGTTTCGTCGGCTTGAGCAAGGAGCCGCCTTTCAAGACCGTGGCCTCGATGATGCTCGGCTTCGCGCTCGGCGCGGTCGGCCTCGACCAGATGACCGGACAGTTGCGACTTACCTTCGGCTTCGAAACGCTTCTCACCGGCTTCGACTTTCTGATCGCGGTCATTGGCCTGTTCGGCATCGGCGAAATCCTTCTGACCATGGAAGAGGGCCTGAGCTTCCGCGGCAAGGCGGCCAAGATCGATCTCAAGGTCGTCATCAACACCTGGAAGGAACTGCCGCGTTACTGGATGCTGTATCTGCGCTCCTGCCTGATCGGCTGCTGGATGGGCATCTCGCCGGCCGGCGCCACGCCGGCGTCGTTCATGAGTTACGGCATCGCCAAGCGCATTTCCAAGCACGGCAAGAACTTCGGCAAGGGCGAAATCGAAGGCGTCATAGCGCCGGAAACCGCCGCGCATGCGGCGGGCACCGCGGCGCTGCTGCCTATGATTTCGCTCGGCGTGCCGGGTTCGCCGACCGCGGCGGTGCTGCTCGGCGGCCTCCTGATCTGGGGTCTGCAGCCGGGTCCGCTGCTGTTTACCGAGCAGAAGGACTTCGTCTGGGGCCTCATCGCCTCGATGTATATGGGCAACATCGTCGGCCTGATCGTCGTGCTGACCTGTGTGCCTTTGTTCGCCGCGATCCTGCGCATTCCGTTCAGCGTCATCGCGCCGATCATTCTCGTGCTGTGCGCGATCGGTGCCTATACCGTGCATAACAACACGTTCGATGTGGTGATGATGCTGGTGTTCGGCGTGGTCGGCTACTTCATGAAGAAGACCAACTATCCGCTGGCGCCGATGGTTCTCGCCATTGTTCTCGGCGACAAGGCGGAAGAGTCGTTCCGTCAATCGCTATTGGCCTCGCAAGGAAGCCTGGGCGTGTTTTTCTCGAATGCGCTGGTGTCGACCATCATGACCCTGGGCTTGATCGCGTTGTTCTGGCCGATGATCCAGGCCGGCCTGAGCCGGCTGCGTGGTGGCGTTAAAGGCCCGCGCACCGCGGCATAAAAAACGCATCGCTTTTTCTTCGACCGTCGCATTTGCGGCTGAGCGACAACGCAGCCGCGATTTTGCTTTCGCTATGCCAAATTGCAATTGGATTGCTGCCACGCAGCAAATTGAGACGCGAAAATATTTTACACAGAATTTATGCAGCCGCGCTTGGGCGATCCCGTAATACATAATTATCGTTCGGCGAATGTGACCGAATTATTTACGCGAGCCATCGGTACGCACCGGTAAGGCTTGCGATCAGGGGAGGATTGAATGGCAATGGCAGTAGAATCGCCGGTTGCGGCGCGCGCGTCGGAAGCGATGCGGTGGGGCCAGCTCATTATCGGCGTCATCTGCATGGTGATGATCGCCAACCTGCAATATGGCTGGACGTTCTTCGTCCCCGATATTCAGAAGACTTTCGGCTGGGATCGCGCCTCGATCCAGATCGCGTTCACTCTTTTCGTGCTGTTCGAGACCTGGCTGGTCCCAATCGAGGGCTGGTTCGTCGATAAATACGGCCCGAGCGTCGTCATCTTCATTGGCGGCGTGCTTTGCGGCATCGGCTGGGTGATGAACTCCTATGCCACCAGCCTGGCGGCCTATTACGCGGCGCAGATCATTGCCGGTATCGGCGCCGGTGGCGTCTATGGCACCTGCATCGGCACCGCGCTGAAGTGGTTTCCCGACAAGCGCGGTCTGGCCGCTGGCATCACCGCCGCCGGGTTCGGTGCCGGCTCGGCGCTGACCGTCGCACCGATCCAGGCGATGATCGCCTCGAGCGGTTTCCAGGCCACCTTCTTCAACTTCGGCATCGGCCAGGGCGTCATCGTCTGCCTTTTGGCCTTCTTCCTGAAAACGCCGAAGCCGGGCCAGGTGCCCGAAACCACGCGCAACACCAAGGTCATCCAGAACACCCGCCAGTTTGCGCCGAGCGAAATCATCGGACCGACGAATTTCTGGATCATCGGCTCCGTGATTGCCCTGGTCGGCGGCCTGGCGATGTGGGCGGTCGGTCAGCAGTTCTACATTCCGCTGGCGCTTGCCGTGCTGATCTTCGGTTACGGCGGCTACACGGTGTGGACGCGCGGCCAGCCGATCTTCACGCTGATGTACTTCATGTTCGTGATCGTCGGCGCCGGCGGTCTGATGGTGACCGCCAATCTCGCGCCGATCTCGCAGGATCTGAAGATCGCCGGTGTCCCGGTGTCGCTGTTCGGCCTGACCATGACGGCGCTGACCTTCGCCGCCACGATCGACCGTATCCTCAACGGCCTGACGCGGCCGTTCTTCGGCTGGGTGTCCGACCATATCGGCCGCGAGAACACGATGTTCATCGCCTTCTTCATCGAAGGCGTCGGCATCTACGCGCTCTATCTGTACGGCAACAACCCGGTGATGTTCGTCATCCTGAGCGGCCTGGTGTTCTTCGCCTGGGGCGAAATTTACTCGCTGTTCCCGTCGACTTGCACCGATACGTTCGGCGCGAAGTTCGCCACCACCAATGCCGGTCTGCTTTACACGGCAAAGGGAACCGCGGCGCTGCTGGTGCCTTACACCAACCAGATCCAGAAAATGACCGGAAGCTGGGACATGGTCTTCATCATTGCCGCGGGCGCCAACATTCTCGCCGCGGTGCTGGCCATCGCGGTGTTGAAGCCGTGGCGCGCCAAGATGATCAGCCGCGGCTGATCTGCTGAACCTGCACCGGCGCCGCTCACGGTCACCCGTGGGCGGCGTCGGCTTATTTGATCGTCTTTTTTCGCTTTTATCGCTGCGCTGCAGTATCGAATCTTGCCGGATTAGCGCGGCAAATCGCGTGAATCTTTGCTGCCGCCGTTGCGCCCGGATAGCAATGTGGAATATTGTATACCAGCATGAATAACCGCGACCGCAGCCCCAGCCTTGCCAATGCGCGTGTGCGATCCGCCCCTGAGGCGGCGCGCGCGCCGCTGCCGCCGTCGCAGCCGTCTCTGGCGCCGATCGACGCGGCGCCGAGCTTCAAGCACAAGGCCTATGCCGCGCTGAAGAATGCCATCGTCGCGATGGACATTTACCGTAGCCGCGACGACATCCGCCTCGACGAGCGCAAGCTGGCACAGGATTTCGGCATCAGCCGCACGCCGGTGCGCGAAGCGATGGCTCAGCTCGAGAGCGAAGGTTTCGTCCGCTCGGTGCCGCGTCGTGGCGTCTATGTGGTCCGCAAGACCCGGACCGAAGTCATCGAGATGATCACCGCCTGGGCCGCGCTCGAAAGCATGGCGGCCCGCCTGGTCACGCAAACCGCGACGCCGGAACAGATCGCGGATTTGCGCAAGATGTTCGCCACTTTCGAGGGCGATCAGGTGCGCGCCCACCTCGACGAATATTCCGAGGTCAACATCGAATTCCACCAGTCGATTATCAAGCTCAGCGGTAACCGCGTGCTGATCGAAATGGCGGAAAACCTGTTTACTCACATGCGCATGATCCGCCGCAAGACCATTGTCGAGAAAGACCGCGTCGATCGCTCGATCCGCGACCACATGAAAATCATCGAAGCCCTCGAAGCGCGCGCCACCGACCGCGCCGAAGTTCTCGTGCGCGACCACGCGCTCGGCCTCGCCGAACACGTCAAGCAATACGCCGACTATCTCGATTAAACGAAACACTTTGAATTTATAGAGGAGAGCGGGATGTCCGCAGTCGTACAGAGCGCAGCCACCGAAGCCGAAGAGAATCTCACCGACGGCTTCAATCTCATTATCGACGCGCTCAAGCTCAACGGCTTGAACACAATCTATGGCGTGCCCGGCATTCCGATCACCGACTTCGGCCGCATGGCGCAGGCGGCGGGCATCCGTGTGCTGTCGTTCCGCCACGAGCAGAACGCCGGCTACGCCGCCTCGATCGCCGGCTTTCTCACCAAGAAGCCCGGCGTCTGCCTCACGGTCTCCGCGCCC
Organism: uncultured Hyphomicrobiales bacterium; assembly: GCA_903892675.1. Taxonomy (GTDB): domain Bacteria; phylum Pseudomonadota; class Alphaproteobacteria; order Rhizobiales; family Xanthobacteraceae; genus Pseudolabrys. Next base: position 7,280 of record CAITJJ010000051.1, read on the forward strand.
GGTTTTCTCAACGGCCTGACCGCTCTGGCGCATGCCACCACCAACTGTTTCCCGATGATCCTGATCTCGGGTTCGTCCGAGCGCGAGATCGTTGATCTGCAGCAGGGCGACTATGAGGAAATGGACCAGCTCGCCATCGCCAAGCCGCTTTGCAAGGCGGCGTTCCG
>CAITJJ010000052.1 GCA_903892675.1 uncultured Hyphomicrobiales bacterium
CCGACCGAAAAACTACACTATGGGTTGACTCGCCCGCAAGCATTTGCAACCGGCAAAAGCCCATCTACCAACAGGTTTTCCTTTAGAATCGGACCTTGCGGCGAATTTGAGTCGCGAATCGGTGTTCCCGTCTTCCCGTTCGCGGCCGCGCCCTCGGTTCCCAAGGCCGTAAAACCGGGAAAAACCGGGCCTTGTCCGGCGGTTGACAGGCCAAGGCCCGGCAATAGAATGCCCGCAAGTGCCGCCCGCAGAGGCGGCACGATTCATTTCGGGCGCACGACAAGCTTGTGCGTAAGTCAAAACACTCGATGAAAGATGCCGGTCGTGAGCTCGCATTTGTTGCCGACCTATTCGCGCGTCGACCTCGCTTTCGAGCGGGGCGAGGGCGCCTGGCTGATCACACCTGAGGGCAAGCGCTATCTCGATTTCACCTCCGGCGTCGCAGTCAACGCGCTCGGACACGCGCATCCGCATATGGTCGCGGCGATCATCGAACAGGCGCAAAAGCTCTGGCACACGTCGAACCTGTACCGGCTCCCGGAAGGCGAGAGGCTTGCCGAACGCTTGTGCGAACTGAGCTTCGCCGACTTCGTGTTCTTTCAGAACTCGGGAACCGAGGCGATCGAATGCGCGATCAAAATGGCGCGCAAGTATCAGTTCGTCTCCGGCAAGCCTGAACGCAACCGCATCTTCACTTTCGAGGGCGCGTTCCACGGCCGGACGCTCGCTGCGCTGGCGGCCACTGGCAACAAGAAGTATCTCGAAGGCTTCGGCCCGGCGATGCCCGGATTCGACCAGGTCGCGTTCAACGATCTCGACGCCGTCAAGAAGGCCATCACGGCGGAGACCGCGGCGATCATCATCGAGCCGGTGATGGGCGAGGGCGGCGTGCGCGTCGTGCCGCACAATTTCCTGCGCGCGCTGCGCAAGCTCTGCGACGATAACGGCCTGCTGCTGATCTTTGACGAAGTGCAGACCGGCATCGGCCGCACCGGCGACCTGTTCGCCTATCAGCACACCGGCGTCGAGCCGGATATCATGGCTTTGGCCAAGGCGCTTGGCGGCGGCTTTCCGATCGGCGCTTGTCTCGCGACCACGGAAGCGGCCAAGGGCATGACCGCCGGCACGCATGGATCGACCTTCGGCGGCAATCAGCTGGCGATGGCGGCGGCCAATGCCGTACTCGATGTCGTCACCGGCAAGGGTTTCCTCGAGAAGGTGCGGCAGAATGGCCTGCTGATGAAACAGCGGCTCGCCGAATTGAAGGACCGCCACGCTGCCGTGATTTCCGAAGTGCGCGGCGAAGGTCTTTTGATCGGCCTGCGCATGGTGCCGCCGGCCGCCGAGATGGTCGACGAACTGCGCAACGAGGAAATGATCACGGTCGCGGCCGGCGATAATGTCGTGCGGCTGCTGCCGCCTTTGATCATTGGCGAGGCTGAAATCGCCGAAGCGATCGCCCGCATCGACCGCGCCTGCGTCAGGCTCGAACTGGCCCATCCGCGCCAAGGAGCGGCGTGATGAGCGGCGTGCGTCATTTCCTCGATCTGACCGATATTCCCAAGCCCGTGCTCAACGGCATCATTGCCAACAGCCGGACCATGAAGACGGCGCGCAAGCGCGGCGAACTGTCGTCGCCGCTCGCCGGCAAGACATTGGCGATGATTTTCGACAAGCCATCGACGCGCACGCGCGTCTCGTTCGATGTCGGCATGCGCCAGCTCGGCGGCGAGGCGATTATGCTGACCGCGCAGGAAATGCAGCTCGGCCGCGGCGAAACGTTGGCCGATACCGCGCGGGTTTTGTCGCGCTTCGTCGACGCCATCATGATCCGCACGCTCGATCACGAGTCGGTTGCGGAAATCGCCCGTTATGCCACCGTGCCGGTGATCAACGGCCTGACGCGGCGCTCGCATCCCTGTCAGGTGCTCGCCGACGTGATGACCTATGAAGAGCATCGCGGCTCGATAAAGGGCCGCAAGATCGCCTGGACCGGCGACGCCAACAACGTGCTGGCCTCGCTGGCGCACGCTGCCGAGCGTTTCGAATTCGAATTGCAGATCGCCACGCCGTCCGAACTGAAGCCGAAGAAGTGGCTGATGGACTGGATCAAGTCCTCCGGCGCCGCGATCAAGTGCACCGACGATCCGGAAAGCGCCGTCAAAGGCGCCGATTGCGTTTTCACCGACACCTGGGTGTCGATGGGCGACCGCGACGGAAAACATCGTCACAACCTGCTCAAGCGCTACCAGGTCAATTCAAGCCTGATGGCGAAGGCAAAGCCGGACGCGCTGTTCATGCATTGCCTGCCGGCCCATCGCGGCGAGGAAGTCACCGACGAGGTGATCGACGGGCCACAGTCGGTCGTGTTCGACGAAGCGGAAAACCGCCTGCATGCCCAGAAGGGCCTGCTCGCCTGGTGCCTGCACGCAGACGGCGTCTGACGCCAGCGCCGGCGCTGCTGACGGGCGAGGACTCGCCTTTCGCCGATCGCTGCCTACATAACCCGAATGAACAGTCCCAGTATGGCCTCTCCCGATATTGAAATTCCATCGCGTGCGCCGGCGGCGACCAGCCCCGACGATACGGTGATGCCGTTTGAAGTCGCTTCGCTTGATTTGCGCGGCCGCGTTGTCCGGCTGGGGCCTCTGGTCGACGAAATCCTTGCCAAGCATGCCTATCCGGAACCGGTGGCCAAGCTGTTGGCCGAGGCGATCGTGCTCACCGTCATGCTCGGCTCAGCCTTGAAGATGGAAGGCCGCTTCATATTGCAAACGCAGACTGACGGTCCGGTTGGCCTTTTGGTGGTCGACTACACCACGCCCGGCAAGGTGCGCGCCTGCGCCCGTTTCGGCAAAGAGGGCGTCGAGGCCGCTGTCGCCGAAGGCAAGGCCGACGCCGGCGCGCTGCTCGGCAAGGGCCATCTGGCGATGACCATCGATCAGGGCGCCAGCACCTCGCGCTATCAGGGACTGGTCGCGCTTGTCGGCGGCTCGCTGGAAGATGCCGCGCATGAATATTTCCTGCGTTCGGAGCAGATCCCGACCCGCGTGCGTCTGGCGGTGGCCGAGGAACTGGTGCCGGGCGGCCGGAAGCGCTGGCGCGCCGGCGGCATCATGCTGCAGTTCCTGCCGAAGTCGGCCGAGCGCGCGCGCATGGATCTCGATCCCGGCAATGCGCCGGAAGGCGTCGAGGTCACCGCCGCGCCGGAAGACGATGCCTGGGTGCAGGGCCGCGCGCTGCTTGAGACCGTCGAGGATGTCGAACTGATCGATCCTTCGGTGTCGAGCGAACGGCTGGCTTTCCGGCTGTTTCACGAGCCCGGCGTGCGCGTGTTCAAGAGCCTCGATGTGCGCGCGGAATGCTCATGCTCGCGCGATACGGTCGAGGCCATGCTGCGCAGTTTCTCGCAGGACGACCGCGATCACATGGTCGAGGATGGCAGGATTTCGGTGACCTGCGAATTCTGCAGCTCGACCTACATCTTTGCGCCAGGCGAGACCGACCCCAAGACCGAACCCAAGGCCGAGTAACCATCTCCCGTCATTCTCGCGCTTACATGTGCGGGCGGCGAAATTGGTTTGCTATACTTGGTCAGATGTCACGGCTCTTCATCATTGCCGTCCTCTTGCTCTCGCCCGGCTTGGCGCTCGCGCAAGGCTGCCCGGCGTCGCTGGCCGACGCCCGCAAGCTGGTGCTGGTCACTGCGGACACGATGACTTCAACGACCGCGACCCTTCAGCGCTTCACCCGCGCGTCGTTGTCCGCGCCGTGGACTGCGGAGAGCGAGCCGGTCACGGCCTTGATCGGGCTCAGGGGTGTGGGCTGGGCGCATGCCTTCCGCGACTTCGCCCGCGCCGGCGAGCCGGTGAAAGTCGATGGTGACAAGCGTGTACCGGCCGGCTTTTTCAAGATCGGCCGCCCGTTTGGCTTCACGCCATCGGAGCGCCCCGGTTACCTGCGGATTGTGGAAGGCATGACCTGCGTCGATGATGCCAACTCGCCCGCCTACAACACCATCGCTTCGCGCGCGACCGTCGGCTGGCAGGTGCACGGCGAGAACATGTGGCGTATCGCGGTCTATCGGCGCGGCTTGCTGGTCGAGTATCCGACAAACCGCGCCGCGCGCGCCGGGTCCTGCATCTTCATGCATGTGTGGCGTCCGGGCGCCAAAGGGACGAATGGCTGCGTCGCGTTGCCCGAACCGCATTTGGCGAGCTTGCAGGATTTCGCCGAGAGCGGCGCGGTGCTGGCCGTTCTGCCGCATCAGGCGCTCGGCCGTTTCCGGGGCTGTTTGCCTTAGCGCAAGATCCGAAAAAGGCGGATCCGGATTTCAGACAAGATCATGCTCAATTAATTGATCGTGCGGCCGCCGCTGGCCGATGGCGCATCCAGCGAGAACGCCGGGATCTCGATATCGAAATGCTCGCCGCTATCGGTAATCATGCCGTAGCTGCCGGCCATGAAGCCGGAGGGCGTCGGCAGCGGCACGCCA
>CAITJJ010000053.1 GCA_903892675.1 uncultured Hyphomicrobiales bacterium
GGCAATCGCGACTGTTGCGGCTTCATAGCGGGTATCCCATGGCGCAATTGACCGACGATTGCTTCGCGTTCTCCGGCCCGCTGCTGCCGCTCGTCGACATGGAGCGGCTGATCGCCGAGCGCATTGCGCCGGTCGGCGACACCGAGCGTGTGCCGTTGCGCGGCGCGCGCGGCCGCGTCACAGCCGCCGATATATTGGCGCCGGTCGATTTGCCGCCCTTCGATAATTCCGCTGTCGACGGTTACGCCGTGCGCCACGCCGATCTTGCGACCGACAGCGATACAACGCTGGCGGTTTCCGGCCGGCTGCAGGCCGGCGCACGCGCGATTGTCACGCTCACCGCCGGACAGGCGATCCGCATTTTCACCGGTGCGGCGATGCCCGCCGGCGCCGACACTGTGTTCATGCAGGAAGATGTCACCGTCGAAGGCGACAATGTCATCGTGCCGAAAGGGCTTGCCCTCGGCGCCAATCGCCGAATTGCCGGCGAAGACGTGCCGGCGGGGCGGCTGGTGTTGCCCGCGGGTTCCGTGCTGGAAGCGCAGCACATCGCGCTTCTCGCCGCGCTCGGCCTGACCGAGATCGTCGTGCGGCGGCGTCTTAAGGTTGCGATCTTTTCGACCGGCGACGAAGTCGTCGAACCCGGCAGCGAACGGGGCGGCGCGGCGATTTACGACGCCAACCGCTATCTCCTGAGCGCGCTGCTCGAACGCCTCGGCGCGGTGGTCACCGATCTCGGTATTCTCGCCGACGAACCGGCCGAACTGGCGCGCGCGCTGGCGAAAGCCGCGGCTTGGCACGATCTGGTCATCACTTCGGGCGGCGTCTCGACCGGCGAGGCCGATCATGTGCGTGGCGCAGTCGAGCGCATCGGTTCGCTGACGTTCTGGCGCGTCGCCATCAAGCCGGGCCGGCCGGTGGCCATGGGCGTGATCCGCGCCGCGCCGCGCAAGGCTTATGAAGCCAACAGCGGTTGTGCTTTTGTCGGCCTGCCGGGCAACCCCGTGGCGGTGTTCGTTACCTTCGTCCGCGTCGTCAAGCCGTTGCTCTTGCAGCTCGGTGGCGCACGTCCGCAAAGACTGCTGCCGCTGCCGGTGCGCGCGGCCTTCGCCTACCGGAAAAAGAAAGACCGCCGCGAATATGTCCGCGTCGCATTGCGCCTCGGCGCCGATGGCGAGGTCGAGGCAGTGAAGCATCCGCAGGATGGCGCCGGCATTCTGACGTCACTGACCGAAACCGACGGGCTTCTGGAATTTGCCGAAGATGTGACGACGATCTCGCCCGGCGACCGCGTCGGGTTTCTTTCGTACGCGGCGTTGATGGGATGAACTATCCGCCCGCCGATCCCTTCGCGCCGGCGCGGCGCATCGATGGCCGCTTCGTCAATGCCAGCGGTCATGCGCAGCATGGCGGCACGCGGGCGCTGAAATGGTTCCTCACCCGGCGGCCAGCGCCATGGCCGCGGCATGTCGCCAACATTGAATCGTCCAAGCCCATCGCCCGCGTCGGCGACGGCATTCGCGTCACGTTGATCGGCCATGCCACGGTGCTCTTGCAGGCCGCTGGTCTCAATATTCTCACCGACCCGGTGTGGTCGGAGCGCGTCGGGCCTTTGTCCTGGCTCGGCGTCAGGCGCGCTCGCCCTCCGGCGATTGCCTTCGACGATCTGCCGAAGATCGATGTCGTGCTGCTCAGTCACAGCCACTATGACCATCTTGATCGCGCGACACTCGTGGCGCTGCAACGCCGCGACCGGCCGCCAGTCGTCACCGGGCTGAGAGTCGGCCGCGTTGTGCCGCACGA
>CAITJJ010000054.1 GCA_903892675.1 uncultured Hyphomicrobiales bacterium
CGCTCGATCGCACCGGTGATCCTGTTCATGATTTCCGCCGACCGCGCGTCGACCGACGCCTATGCCAGTCTGCGCCGGCGATTTCCCGGCGCGACTTTGGCGCCGGTGCATAACGAAATGCTCGGGCCGGGCCAGTATCGCGACAAATATCCGGTGTCCGGCGCCGGCGCGGCCCTGGTACGGTTTCCGGCATTGGCGCCGGGACTGCGCAAATTTATCGAAAAGCCGCCATTTTCGTTTTCCGACCGCGACCTCGCCAACATCAAGAGCATTCCGCTCGACGTCCATATCGAATTGCAGCGCTGGCTGCGCAAAATGCATATCGAGTTCCGCGAACTCGATTTGCGCGTTTTGCTGGCGGATTTGCAGTCGTCGCTGCGATTATAGCCAAATTCGAGGCGAATTCGTCCGATTACGGCATTGATTCGTTCAACACGCAGCTACCGCCGGGCGAATCAGCGCCGGTGCTATGGAACAGGGACGAGCCTGGGACGTTTCCCTCGCGCATTTTCCGAACCGCGCAGGAGGCTACACGATGTGGATTTCATTCTTCACCGTCGCCCTCGTCATCGCCATCGGTCTGGGCACCGCGTCGCTTTTTATCAATGCCAATACCAAGGCGCCGCGCCGGCTGATACGCCGCCGCGTTCGTGGATGATTTGTCTGTCTGAGCTCGAGCAATCCTGAACCGGCCCGGAATTTCCGGGCCGTTTTTTTAGCGCGCCGCGGCGTTTCTCTGCGATAATGCCGCCATGCAACCGCCGCTCCTGTTGTCGAAACGCTTTGCGCCCTTGTTCTGTTGCCAGTTTTTCGCCGCCTTCAACGACAATTTTCTGAAGACCTCGCTGGTGTTCCTGATCCTGTTCGGGACCGACCTCACCGAGAGCGAAGCGGCGGCGCTGATTACTCTCGCAAGCGCCATCTTCATCGCGCCCTACTTCATCCTGTCCGGCCTTGGCGGCGAACTCGCCGACCGTTATGACAAGGCGCGCGTGGCGCAGTGGCTCAAATTCGCCGAAATCCTGATCGCCGGCGTCGCCGTAGCCGGCTATGCGCGCCAGTCGATCCCGATTCTATTCGTCGCGCTGCTCGGCTTCGGGCTGATCGCGGCGCTGTTCGGGCCGATAAAATACGGCATCCTGCCCGATCACCTCGATCGCGAAAGGCTGCCGGCCGCCAATGCGCTGGTCGAGGGCGCGACCTTCATCGCCATTCTCACCGGCACCATCGTCGGCGGCATCGCCACACAGGGTGGTGGCGCGCGCATGTTCGGCCTGCTGGTGATGGGCTTTGCCGTCGCCTGCTGGCTATCGGCGTTGCGAATCCCGCCGAGCGGCGAAGGCGCGCCGCATCTCAAGGTCACCGGCAATATTGCGGCCTCGACCGCCGCCATGCTCCGCCATCTGCGCGCCGACGCGAGATTGTGGTGGGGCGCGCTGGTAACGAGCTGGTTCTGGCTGGTCGGCATCGTGGTGATGTCGCTTTTGCCGCCGTTGATCAAGACCTTGCTCGGCGGCAATGAGGACACCGTCACCGCCTATCTCGCGCTGTTCTCGGTCGCCATCGGCGTCGGCTCGGCGCTCGCCGCCTTGATCGCGCGCGGCCGCATCGTGCTGCGCACGACATTCGCCGGGGCGTTGCTGCTCGGCGTCTTCGCGCTCGACCTCGGCATGGTGATGCTTGGGTCGGCGCCGGCGGCATTAGCCCAGGAGCCGGCGGTGGTCCTCACGTCGCCGATCGGTCTGCGCGCCGCGATCGATCTCGCCGGTCTGGCGATTGCCGGCGGCTTGTTCATCGTGCCGGCTTTCGCCGCCGTGCAGGCCTGGTCGGATGCTGATTACCGCGCCCGCACGGTGGCGGCGGTCAACGTACTCAACGCCGCCTTCATGACCGGAGCGACCGTGCTGGTGGCGCTGGCGCAGAATTTCGGCGTCACCGTTCCGATGCTGTTCTTGAGCATCGGCATGACGACTTTGCTGGTCGCCGCCGCGATCTGGAGGACGATGCCCCGCGAGGTTTAGTTTTTGCCCCGCATCCCCAGCACGCGATCGACCATCTCGCCGGCGACGCCGAGATAATTTGCCGGGTCGACCAGTTTCTCAAGGCCCGCACGGTCGATGTGCTTGGCGATTTCCTTGTCCTCGGTCAGGAGATCGATTAGCGGCCGGCCAGTCTTCACCACCTCGCGGCAGATGTCATAGACATGGTCGTGCGCGAAGTTGCGGCCGAGCATCGGCCCCAACCCCATCATCACCGCTTCCGACATGATCAGGCCCTTGGTGATCGTAAGGTTCTCGGCCATCTTCTTCTCGTTGACCTGAAGCCCCTCGAGCACGAAACGGGTCTGCGCCAAAGCGCCGGCCGACAGCATGAAGATCTCCGGCAGAGCGATCCATTCGATTTCCCACGGACCGGTGGCGCGCTCGTGATCCTCGACCATCGCTTCCAGCAGCGCGGCGGTCAGCTGTTTGACCAGCGCCGTCTGCGCCGTGATGTACACGCTCGAAATCGGATTGCGCTTTTGCGGCATGGTCGATGACGAGCCGCGGCCGGCATGGAACGGCTCGAAAACTTCCTCGACTTCGGTCTGCATCAACAGCTTGACGTCGAGCGCGACCTTGCCGCATGAGCCGGTGACCAGACCCAGGAAACAGCCGACCTCGGCGATAGTGTCGCGCACCGTGTGCCACGAGATCGCCGGCTGGGCGAGTTTCAATTCCTTCATCAGCTCAATTTGGCACTTGAGGCCTTCCGTGCCGAGCGATGACAAAGTGCCGGCGGCGCCGCCGAATTCGCCAACCTCAACGCGGCTGCGCAATTCGGCGAGGCGCTGCTTGTGCCGCTCGAAGCCGGCGAGAATGGTCGCCATCTTGTAGCCGAAGGTGATCGGCACCGCCTGCTGCAGGTTGGAGCGACCTGCCATCGGCAGGTCGCGGTATTTCTTCGCCAGGGCGGCGAGCGCGTCGCAGATACCTTTAATTTCCTTTTCAACGATGTCGAGCGACTCGCGGATCTGCAGCACTGTCGCTGTATCGGTGATGTCCTGCGTCGTCGCGCCCCAGTGCGACCATTCGCCGAGCTTGTCCTTGCATAATTTCACCAGTTGCTGGACCACCGGCAGCACCGGATAGCCGATGCGCTCGGTCGCTTCCTTCAGCTTCGCCATGTCGTAGTCCTTGGCGTCGCAATGCTTGACGATCTCGTCGCAGGCTTCCTGCGGGATGATCTTCAGCCGCGCCTGCGCCACTGCCAGCGCCTTCTCGAAATCGAGATATTTCTGCACCCGGTTTTCGTCGGACCAGACCGCCCGCATCGCCGGCGTGGTGAAAATGTCGCGAAAGACCGCGGAATCGAGATAGGTGGAGGGCATTGGGGGCTCCTTGGGACTATGCGCGGCTGTGCTAACCTAAGCGGCAAGGTCATGACAAGTTTGATGACAGGCCAATCGTCAGGGGAGCCGCGCCATGAATATCAATACCAAGCCGTCGCCGGGTTTCACGCTGGAGCCGGTCCACCCCAAGCCGGAACAGGCGCACACCATGCCCTATGCGCCGGCGGTGCATATCGTCGGCGCCTGCGATCTGATGTTCCTGTCGGGGGCGACGCCGTCGCCGCTCTATCACCAGCATCCGCATGTCGACGCCGAGCACATTCACCCGCATTCGATCGAGGAGCAGACCGACCGCGCGATGGAGGCGATCAAGTCGATCCTCGATCATGTCGGCGCGGACTGGCACGACGTGGTCAAGGTGACGAAATATCTCACTGACTTTCGCGAAGCCGACGCCATGCACAAGACCATGCATAAATATTTCGGCGACTGGCGGCCGGCCTCGACGACGGTATGCATCAATTCACTATCGTCTCCCGGCGCGCGCATCGAGCTGGACATGATCGTGGCAGTGAAGAAGAGGGCTTAACTTACCCCAGCTTCTCTTTCATCCAATCAGCGCTCTGCGAACGCCAGCGATAGCCGCGGTTATTGGCGATGTGATTGCCATCGTCGATCATCATCAATTCGACCGGACCTTTCACTTCGCGCGCCAGCCGCTCGGCATCGGCTGCCGGAATGATGCGGTCCCGCCGCCCGTTCACGATGAACATCGGACAAGTGATATTCCCGGCGATGCCTTCCAGCGACAAAGTCATTGCATTTTTTTTGCCGTCTTCCAGAGTCTTGGCGTGGCTGCGCACGCGGAACGCCTCGCGCGTCAGGTCCGGCAGGCCGTCCCAGGCCGCGCCCATGTTGAACGGACCGCCGAGCGCGATGCAGGCCTTGATGCGCTTGTCGAAGGCCGCCGCGCGTGGCGCGTAGTAGCCGCCGAGGCTGACGCCCCACATGCCGACGCGGTTGCTGTCGAGGTCAGCGCGCGTGCCGATAAAATCGATCACTGCCTTCACCGGCGTTTCGTAGTCGCCGCGAATGGCGAGATCGTATTGCGCCTCGCCCTGCCCCGGGCCGTCGAACACCAGAATGGCGATGCCGCGCGCCAGAAACGGCGCCTCATAGGCCTCGGTTTCTTCCTTGGTCGAATCGAGCCCGACCGCCATCACCATGACCGGCGGCTTGGTCACGCCGACCGGCTTGCGCAAGATTCCGTAGAGCTTGCCTCCCTCATAAGGAATCTCGACGCGCTCGCCCGGCGGCGTCAGATAAGGCAGCGCCGCGTTGCGGCAGTCGATCGCTTTCCGGTGGGCGACCTTCATCTGAGGCACATCGTTGACGAACAGGAAGGCGGCGAAGTGATAATAGACGCCGGCGCGCTGGAAGGCTTCGCCAGCGGTGAGGAAATGCTTTTTCGCCATTGCTTCCTGCGCCACCTTCTCGTGATGCGCGGCCCGCGCCGACCAGGCGCTGCACCAGTCGTCATAGGATTTCATCGACGCGGTGACTTCCTCGAAGTCGGTGAGCACGACGCCATTGGCGACGAAACGCGCGCCCCAATGGGCGACCGCCGAATTCAGCACGGGATCGGATGACATGAGTTTTCCTTGGACGTTTCTTGTGGGAGATTTGAGGCGATTCTATCGTTCGCGCCGGTACCAGGGCATGAAGCGTTTGGTCGCCCAGAACACCAGCAGTTCGAAGCAGACGCCGAAGGCGGCGAGCAGCAGCACGCCAACGAAGGCTTCGGCATGTTTGTACGAGCGCGAATTGTACAGGATGTAATAGCCGAGCCCGCCGATCGACAGAAAGAACTCGGCGATCACCGCGCCGATCAGCGCCCGGCCGGCCGCCAGCCGGAATCCGGCCAGCAAATAGGGCATCGACGACGGCAGCACGACGCCGAACAGCACGCTCATCTTGCCGGCGCGATAGGCGCGCGACACTTCGAGATATTCACGCGGCACCGAGCGTGCGCCGTCGGCGACGTTCATGACGATGGAGAAAATCGCGGCGAAGATAATGGTGGCGATGCGCGTCGCCGGCGAATAGCCGAACCACAGCGAGAACAGCGGCAGCACCACGACCATCGGCATGGCGAAGAAGCCATTGACGTAATGGCCGACGCTGCGCTCGAACAGTCGGCTGCGGCCGAGGAAAAGACCGAATACCGTGCCGAACACCAGCGCGATGGCGAGGCCTTCGGCGACCGCGGCCAATGTACTGCCGGTCGCGGCGAGGAAGGCCGGATCGACGATGACGCGCGGGATCGCCATCAGCACCGTGCTTGGCTTGGCGACATAAGGCGGCGCCAGCCAGCGGACGATGAATTCCCAGCCGAGCACGAGCACGACGCCGACGATAAAGCGCGGCCAGAAGGTGCCGGGCAAACGCGGCGCGGCGGGTTTGGCCGATGCGACGGGCGCGGCGGCGACAGTGACGGAGGAATTCATCGGCTTACTGTCTCCAGCGCGCGAAGTGGCGCTCGATGGCGAGCCCGGCCCGCATCAAGGCGACACCGATCAGCGCGATCACCAGCACCGAGGCGAAGACGCCGGCGGTGTCGAAATTCTGCGACGCGGTCATGATCAGCTGGCCGAGGCCGGTCGAACTCAGAAAGAACTCGGCCGCGATCATGCCGACCAGCGCCCGGCCGATCGCCTGGCGCACGCCGGTCATCGCGTAAGGCAGCGTGTAGGGCACCATGACGTCGCGCCACAGCGCCCATTCGGTAGAGCGGAACGACTGAGCCACCTCGATCAGCTCCGGCTTGATCGAGCGCGCGCCTTCGACCGTGTTGTAGATCACCGGAAACACCGCGAACAGGAACACCACCAGTACCTTCGGCGCGAAGCCGAAACCCATCATCGACAGGATGAACGGGATCAGCGCCACCATCGGTGTCGCGTACAAGATCATAATGTAGGGCTCGACGCCGATGCGCAGCACGCGTACCCGCGCCAGCAGCATGCCGAGCGGCATGCCGACGGCCAGCGCCAGCACGAAACCGGTCATGAACAGTTCGGCCGAATCGAGAAACTGGCGAATGAACACGCCCGACTGCACCAGCTCCCATAGCTGCACGATAGTGGTCGAGAACGGCACCATGAAGGCCTGGCTGGTCGAGCGCCCGGCAATCTCCCAGATGGCGATACCGGCGGCGATGCTGAGCCAGAACGGGGCGTGGCGGCGGATCGTTGTGTTGAGCACTTAAGTTATACCTGTTCGGTGTCATCGTCCGCGAAAGCGGACGATCCAGCAGTTCAGAAAATTCGATATAAGCCTGACGTCAGGAATTGCTGGATCCCCGCCTTCGCGGGGATCCAGCCGGTTAGATTGGCCGGCGCTTGTGGCACCGGCCAATGACAGAAATCTACTTCACCATCGCGTTGGCTTCTTTCCAGATGCTGGTATCGACGAACTTATCGTAGGTCACCGCTTCCTTGTCCGGCTTGATCGCGCCGATCTTCTTCATCAGCGCGGAAACCGCATCGATCTTGGCCTTCGGCAGGCCGTCATCCTTGATCGCCCAGAAATCGGTGGCGAGGAACTCCTTGAGCGCCGCCTTGGCAATCTCCTTGTTGTGGCCGGTCACAGTGGCGGCGTCAGCGACGACGTCGGCATTCTTCGGGTCCTGCATGAAGCGCACGGCTTCGATCATGGCGGCGACCGACTTGACGATCGCGTCGCGCTTGGCGGCGAGATTGTCCTTGCGCACCACAAGCGACAGATAATGGCTGTTCGGATCGGTCGCCTTCATGGTCAGCATGACGTTGAGCTTTTTGCCTTGCGCCTCGATGGCGGATAGGTCGTCGAGATGCAGCACGGCATATTTCAGCCGGCCGGCGATCAGCGCGGGGCCGGGACCGGAGCCGAGCGCAACTTGCTTGGTGTCGTCGATCTTGACGCCATCGCAGCTGGTCAACATCGACCGCAGCGCCACCGACCGCGCGCCGCCGACCGAGTCGACGCCGACATCCTGGCCGGCCAGGTCCTTGCAGGTCTTGCCCGGTTCGGTCGAGCCAATCACCCAGTCCGGGTTCGGCATGCCGTAGATCGCCACCAGCGGCACGTCGGCATTGGAAATCTGGTTGATCACCGGCGGGGTCGGCGACCACGCCATGTCGACGTCGCCGGCCACCACCGCGCGCGCCGCCGCGGTGCCGTTGTCGAACGGCCGCAGTTCGACATTGGCGCCGTACTTTTTATAGAAGCCCTGCTTGTCGGCAACGTAAGTGATGACCACCGAATAAACCGGCGGAATACCGGGCAATGCGATAGTCACCTTCGGGCTCTGCGCCAGCGCCGGCACGGCGGTGACGCCCGCAAGCGCGGTCGCCAGAAGGGCGCCGCCGACGGTTGCTAAAAGCGTTCTGCTAAACATTGAGAAATCCTCCGTTGATGTGTTCAGGCTTCTTGTTCAGGCTTTGGTTTAGCGTTCGAGAACGAATTCGGCTTCGCGCGCTTCGGCCATCAAGGTGCTCCAGACCCGTTCGCGCAGCACGGCGAAACGCGGATGTTGCAAGGTCTCGCGCGTGCGCGGCTCCGGCAGATCGATAGTGATGGTCTCGTGAATGCTCGACGGCCGGCCCTTCAGGACAATGACCCGGTGGCCGAGCAGCACGGCTTCCTCGATCGAATGGGTGACGAACACCATTGCCGTCGGTCGCTCCTGCCAAATGCGCAGCAGCTCGAACTGCAAAATCTCGCGCGTCTGCGCATCGACCGCGGCAAACGGCTCGTCCATCAGCAGCACAGTGGGCTCGACGGCCAGCGCGCGCGCCAGGCCGCAGCGCTGCTGCATGCCGCCCGACATTTGATAGGGAAATGCGTTCTCGAAACCGGCGAGACCGACCAGTTTGATGAACTCCGGCACCTTGCGCGCGATCTCCGCCTTCGGCGCGCCCGCCATGCGCAGGCCATAGGCGACGTTTTCCGAAACGGTCTTCCACGGAAACAGGCCAAAGTGCTGGAACACCATGGCGACGCCGGCGATCGGCTCGGTCACCCGCGTATCGCCAACCAATATCTCGCCAGTGTCATGCGGCAGCAGGCCGTCGATACAGCGCAGCAGCGTAGTCTTGCCGCAGCCGGACGGCCCGACAATGGCGACGATCTCGCGCTTGCTGACATCGAAGTCGATATTCCTGAACACTTCGAGCGCGCCGTAATGCTTGCCGAGGCCGCGCACGCGGATACGCGGTTCGCCGTCATGGCCGGCCTTGGCCGCCGTCTGCTGTTGGGTCACGTATTGGCTCACTTGTTGACTGAGTGCTTTTTGACTGAGTGCATTTCTGTCCGCTTGAAAGGCGCGGCCGTATTGTCGTCCAAACTGATGCGCGGCGTCGCTGTCGGCGAATTCTCCCGGATTGTCATGCGAAGCCGGTTGCGGCCGAAACGAGATTCCGCCGCCGGCGTTTCTACCATGTTGCCGCATCGACGGCACGCGGGAAACGCCAACCGCACGTTGCCTAACGCCCTTTCAGCATTGGAAAATTCCGGCGGCATGCCGCGCGATGGGCGCTCGCCCCGGCTGCGGCCGCGGCGGCGCTAAAGAACTCCTTAACCATGCTCGCTTAAGCCTGAATGGGTCCGTTTCCGCTTGTTCCATCGGGCCAAACCGTGATGCGTCTCAAAGCAGTCCAAACGCTGGTTATTGTGGCGGCAAGCGTCTCGCTTGCCGGCTGCAATGTCACCAGCGACGTCGGTGGGCTGTTCTCCGGCAAATCCGATCACGCCGAGGCGCGTGGCGATATGCCACCGCCGCCATCCTCGACCGAAGTCACCGGTTCGATAGCACCGCGCAGCAGTTCCGAGGCGTCACGCGAGGCGATGGCGCAGGAGCCCGCGCGCCGTGAACCGGCGCCGCAAGTGTCGGCACCGGCCGCGCCGGTCCTGCCCGGCGCCGACGGCAAGGACGATGTCGGCCGTGGCCGCGCCCTGTTCCGCGCCGGCAATTTCGCCGAGGCCGAACTCGCCTTCGACCGCGCCGCCCGGATGAACCCGCGCGATCCCGAGGCCTGGCTGGGCCTGGCCGCCTGCTACGACCGTATGCGCCGCTTCGAGCTGGCCGACCGCGCTTATGTGCGCGCTGTGGCAATCAACGGCACGACCTCGGAGATTCTCAACAACCAGGGCTTCTCTTATTTGTTGCGCGGCGACCTGCCGCGCGCGCGCAACATGCTCACCGCCGCACAGAAAAAAGATCCGGGCAATCAATACGTGCAGAACAATCTGCAAATGCTCGAGCAGAAAGAACGCGGCACCAAGGTGCAGTAGGTTTCAATAAGACGGCGGGCCCAGCATCGCGCCGGCGATCGAATAGCCCTCGGCCAGTGCCTTGGCGGCAATCGACGCGCAGGCCAGCGCATCCGAACCCGCGTCATGGTGCTTCAAGTCGATGCCGAGCTGCCCCGGACACGTAAGCCAGATTGGCCGGCTTGAACTTGAAATGCGTGCGCGCAATGCGCACCGTGCAGGCGAATGGCGTTTCCGGCTTCGGCTTGCCGGCCTTGGCGCAGCAGGTGAACAGCACCTTGCGGTCGAACGGCGCGTTGTGCGCGACCAGACAATCGGCGTCGCGCCAGTAATCGCGAAAGCCGTCCCAGACATCGCCGAATTCCGCTTCGTCCTTCACATCGTCCCAGGTGATGCCGTGGATATAAGTGAAAACGAATTTGTCGCGCGGCGGCCGGATCAGCCGCGCCTCCGACCGGGCAATCACGCCATCCTCGATGGCGACAATGCCAAGCGCGCAGGCGCTGTCGGCGCCGAAATCGGCGGTTTCAAAATCGAGAGCGACGATTTTCATCAAGGCAAACTAGAGCGTTTGCGGAGGTCGTGAAACGCCGTCGGACAACTTTTCCCGTTCTGCCTCTCCTGCGATCAACCCCGCCAATAACCGGCTCCGGGCAGGACATGGCACTTCGCCCAGGACCCCTGAGACAAACGCTGTCGCTTCGGCATAATATCCCGTGCGCAGGGTTGTAGGACCTGCGGCACAGGCGGCGAAGACCGGCCGGGGCAACACATCTTTTGAGGGGAAACGAATGACAACCAGTGCAGTAAATGCCGGCGCACGGCTCGACCGGCTGCCGATCTCGTCTTTTCATTATCGCATCTTCTGGCTGGTCGGCGCCGGTATGTTCTTCGACGGCTACGATCTGTATGTCGCCGGCGGCGTCATCGCCTCCGTGGTCCAGACCAAATTCGCCTTGCCGCTGCAGATTCCGCAATTCGTCTCGCTCACTTTCGTCGGCATGACCATCGGCGCGCTGATCACCGGCTTCGTCGGCGACAAAATGGGCCGCCGCTTCACCTATCAGATCAACCTTTTGATCTTCGGTCTCGCCTCGCTCGCCGCGGCCTTCGCGCAGGATATGAACCAGCTCATCGTCTGCCGCTTCATCCAGGGGCTCGGGCTCGGCGCGGAAATCGTCGTCGGCTATTCGACGCTGACCGAATTCGTGCCACCGAAGTCGCGCGGCCGCTGGCTGTCGTTCATGGCGTTTC
>CAITJJ010000055.1 GCA_903892675.1 uncultured Hyphomicrobiales bacterium
CGCCTTCCTCGCCACCGGCGCCTATGGCCATCCGATCGCCAAGCAGCATGGCGCGCCGATCCGTCTGGCGGTGCCGTGGAAATACGGCTTCAAGTCGGTGAAGTCGATCAACCACTTCACCTTCACCGACAAGCAGCCGAAGACCTATTGGGAAGCGTTGCAGGCGTCGGAATACGGCTTCTGGGCCAACGTCAATCCTGCCGTGCCGCATCCGCGCTGGAGCCAGGCCGATGAAGAGATCATTGGTACCGGCGAGCGCAAGCCGACCTTGTTGTTCAACGGCTATGGCGAATTCGTCGCCGACATCTACAAGGGTCTGGAAAAAGAACGCCTGTGGGCGTGATCGCGCCACAGGCCGGTGCCCCCTTCGCTCGAAAACGCTTGAGAGGCCTCAGAAAACGGGGCCATTGGTCTTGAACTGCCAATTGCCGGACGTATAGTTACGGAAAATTAATGTGGCCGGCCAAGACGGCAAGCTAACCTTCGGCTAAATGGCCGGCGGGGGCGACAGCCCATTAGCCGGCTTCGTTAAATGCCGGCGTAGACCGGCTTCATCCAGGAAACGCCTAAGGACTTAAATCCATGAAGAAAACATTTGCATTGATCGGCGCGGCTATCGCGACCATCGCTCTGTCGGCCGGCGGCGCAAACGCCCAGGCGCCGATCGTCGTCAAGTTCAGCCATGTCGTCGCCAATGACACGCCGAAAGGCAAGGGCGCGGTCCGTTTCAAGGAATTGGCCGAGAAATACACCAACGGCAAGGTGAAGGTCGAAGTCTATCCGAACTCGCAGCTGTTCAAGGACAAGGAAGAGATCGAAGCCTTGCAACTCGGCTCGGTGCAGATGCTGGCGCCGTCGACCGCCAAGTTCGCGCCGCTCGGCGCCAAGGAATTCGAAGCGCTCGATCTGCCGTATCTGTTCAAGGACGCGGCGACCTATGACAAGGCGATGAAGGGTCCGGTCGGCAAGTATCTGTTCTCGAAGCTCGAAGCGAAGGGTATCAGGGGTCTGGCCTATTGGGAGAACGGCTTCCATATGGTCTCGGCCAACCGTCCGCTGCTGATGCCAGCCGATTTCCAGGGCCTCAAGGTTCGCATTTCCGGCTCCAAGATCGCCGATCAATATTTCCGGCTGGTCGGATCTATCCCGCAGATCATGGCGTTCTCGGAAGTCTATCAGGCGCTGCAGACCGGCGTGGTCGACGCCTGCGAGAATACGCCGTCGAATTATCTGACGCAGAAATTCGACGAAGTACAGAAGCACATCACCGTCTCCTATCACGCGCATCTGCAATACGCGGTGATCGTCAATTCGAAGTTCTGGGACAGTCTGCCGGCCGATATTCGTACCCAGCTCGACAAGGCGATGGCGGAGGCGACCGACTACACCAACTCGATCGCGCTCACCGAGAATGAAGACGCGCTCAAGGACATCAAGGCCAAGGGCAAGACCACGCTGCACTATCTGACGCCCGACCAGACCAAGGCCTGGCAGGTGGCGATGCAACCAACCTATGCCTGGGCCAAGAGCCGCGTCGGCCAGGAAGTGCTGGATGTGCTCACCAAGGAACTTGCTATCAAGATGAACTAATGCCATTGAAAATTCCGTAAATTAAATACGGCCGGGAACTCGCATTCCCGGCCGAATTTGCTCGAGGGGACAAAGGGCAAATTCAAACGGGCGCTGGGGGGAATCTCGTGTTTTCCAAATTGCTTGACCGTCTTGAAGAATGGATCATCGCCAGCCTGATCGCGGTGGCGACCGTGCTGATCTTCTTTGCTGTGCTGCATCGCTACGGCGCCGGCGTTTCCATCGACACCGCCAAATGGCTGACGGCGCAGGGCTGGCCTGCGCTTGCCGCGCCGTTCGAGGCCATTTTCAAATTCCTCGCCGCGCAGGACGTGTCCTGGGCGCAGGAACTGTGCATCTACATGTTCATCTGGATGGCCAAGTTCGGCGCCGCCTATGGCGTGCGCACCGGCATCCATGTTGGTGTCGACGTGCTGGTCAATCTGCTGCCGCCCGGCTCGCGCCGCCGCGTCGTCACCTTCAGCCTGCTTTGCGGCGCCTTGTTCACCAGCATCGTCGCCTATTTCGGCGCCTCCTTCGTTATCCAGATGTGGGTGACCGGCCAGCAATCCAACGACCTCGAAGTACAAATGTGGATCGTCTATCTGGCGATCCCGCTGGGTTCGAGTTTGATGTGCTTCCGCTTCCTCCAGGTGGCCTGGTGGTTCTACTGGACCGGGGAATTGCCGCACCACGATGCCAGCCAGGTCGATGGCGTTGAAATCGAACAGGATGCCCTGCACCCGGCCGATGCCAAGCCGGCGGTCGTAGCCGACGAAGGCCGGGGCATTCTCGGCTGGATCATCATCCTGCTGCCTGTTCTCATTGTCGCCGTCTGCTTCGCCCATGCCGCGCATGTGTTCACGCTGCCGCACGGCCTGCGCGTCGCCGTCGTGTTCGCGCTGCTGCTGTCGCTGATGGTCTCCGGCATGCCGGTCTCGATCTCGCTCGGCCTGACCGTGCTGAGCTTCATGTTCACGCTGACCGATGTGCGCACCGAGTCGGTTGCCTTAAAGCTGTTTACCGGCATCGAGAATTTCGAGATCATGGCGATCCCGTTCTTTATTCTCGCCGGCAACTTCCTGACGCATGGCGGCGTCGCACGCCGCATGATCGCCTTTGCTTCGGCGATGGTCGGGCACTGGCACGGCGGCCTGGCGCTCGCCGGCGTTCTGGCCTGCGCGCTGTTCGCGGCGATTTCCGGCTCGTCGCCGGCGACGGTGGTGGCCATCGGCTCGGTCATCCTGCCGGCGATGGTGGCGCAAGGTTTCCCAAAGCGCTTCGGCGCCGGCGTCATCACCACGTCGGGCTCGCTCGGCATCCTGATCCCGCCGTCGATCCCGATGGTGCTCTATGCGGTCTCGACCAACACCTCGGTCGGCAAACTGTTCATCGCCGGCATCGTGCCGGGCATCGTGCTGGCCTTCCTGCTCGGCGTGACCACCTGGTACCGCGCCTGGCGCGGCGGCTATCCACGCCTGCGCAAGGCGACCATGACGGAACGCTTCACCGCCTTCCGCAATTCGGCCTGGGGCCTGCTGCTGATCGTCATCGTCATCGGCGGCATTTACAGCGGCCTGTTCACGCCGACCGAAGCGGCCGCCGTCAGCGCCGTCTATGCCTTCATTGTCGCGGTGTTCGTCTATAAGGATCTCAAGCTTTCCGAGGTGCCGCGTGTATTGCTGTCGTCGGCCAATCTCAGCGCCATGTTGCTCTACATCATCACCAACGCGGTGCTGTTCTCGTTCCTGATGACCTACGAGAATATTCCGCACGCGCTGGCGCAGTGGATGATCGATCAGGGCTTCGGCTGGATCGGCTTCCTGCTCGTGGTCAACCTGCTGTTGCTGATGGCCGGCAATGTGATGGAGCCGTCGTCGATCATCCTGATCATGGCGCCGATCCTGTTTCCGGTCGCCGTCAAGCTCGGCATCGACCCGATCCACTTCGGCATTCTGATGGTGGTGAATATGGAGGTGGGGCTCTGCCACCCGCCGGTGGGCCTCAACCTCTATGTCGCGTCCGGCATCGCCAAGATGGGCATTACCGAGCTGACCATCGCGGTCTGGCCGTGGCTGCTGACGATGCTCGGCTTCCTGGTCGTGGCGACCTATTGGCCGGATATGTCGCTCGCGTTGCCGCGTCTGCTCGGAATGATGTGACCGGGGCGGCGTTCGCGCCCCGGTCTTTCATCGTCACCGGTTTGGCTCAGGCGGCCAATCCTTAGGCGGCTCTGCGCTGCGCCTTGCGCTCGTTGCCATGCCCGGCCTTGCCGGCCGGCCGGCCCGCTTTAGCGGCGGGCTCGTCGTGCTTGTGCTTCAGCTTGAACACTTCCAGCGCCTGCAGCAGTTTGTTGCCCTGTCGTTCCAGATTGCCGGTCGCGGCGGACGCCTGCTCGACCAGCGCGGCGTTCTGCTGGGTGACTTCGTCCATCTGGGTCACAGCGTCGTTGACCTGACCGATGCCGGTGCTCTGCTCGACCGAGGCCGAGGAGATATCCGAGATCAGTCCGGTGACGCGATTGACCGCCGCCAGAATCTCCTGCATCGCGGCGCCGGCGTTGTTGGCCAGCACCGTGCCGGTGTTCACCTTCTCGACCGAGGCTTCGATCAGCTGGCGGATTTCGGTGGCCGCTTCCGCTGAACGTTGCGCCAGGCTGCGCACTTCGGTGGCGACCACGGCGAAACCACGGCCCGCTTCGCCGGCGCGCGCGGCTTCGACCGCGGCGTTGAGCGCGAGCAGGTTGGTCTGCGAGGCAATGCCGTTGATCAGACCGACGATGTCGGAGATCTTGTTCGACGACTCGCTGATTTCGGCGATGGTCGATACCACCTTGTTGACGATGTCGCTGCCTTTGGTCGTGGTGGCGAGCGCGAGCGCCGCCGCCTTGTCGCCGTTGGTCGAGTTGTCGGCGTTCTGCTTCACCGCCGAGGTCAGTTCTTCCATGCTGGCGGCGGTCTCTTCGAGCGCCGCGGCCTGCGAGTCGGTACGCGCCGACAGGTCGACGTTGCCGCTGGCGAGCTGGCGCGTCGACTGCACCATGTCCTCGAAGTTCAGACGAATGTCGCCGACGATGCTGTGCAGGTTGGTGTTCAGCTGGGCGAGTGCGCGAATGAGCTGGCCGACATCGTCGGTGCGCTTGGTCTCAAGCGCGGAGGTGAGATCACCGCCGGCCATGGCCTGCGCCGATTTAACTGCCTGTTTGAGCGGCTTGAGGATGTATTTGGCGAGGTAATACCAGAAACAGCCGGTAGCAACGACCGTAGCCGCGGCGACCGCGCCGGGCCAGCTCCGGAAGCCGACGTTCGGAAACACGTCCGGCATGACCGCGGCGACGCCGAGGACTGTCGTTGCCAGCAGAATCAAGATCATCATCGCCTGAATGCGCAAGTCCAGCGACAGTTGCGGGCGCGGCGCGCGGCCGAAAATGTTGAGGCTTACCGGCTGGCCCTGGCACAAGGCAACGCTGCCGGGCTTGGCTTTCTCCTGCGCATATAATCTGGTCGCCAAATCGACCTGGGCGCGGCTCGGCTTGGTGCGCACCGACATGTAGCCGATCGGCTTGCCGTTCTCGATCACCGGCGTGACGTTGGCCATGACCCAGTAATAGCCGCCGTTTTTCTGGCGGTTCTTGACCAGACCGCGCCATGGCAGCCCGGCCTTCACCGTTTTCCAGAGGTCGGCGAATGCCGCTATCGGCATGTCAGGATGCCGCAGCACGTTCTGCGGCTGGCCGATCAGTTCGTCCTCGGTGAAACCACTGACATCAGCGAAATAGGTATTGGCATATTCGATATTGCCATTGAGATCGGTCGTCGAGACGATTGTCTTGGTTTCGTCGAGCGGAAATTCGGTCTCGGTAACCGGCAAATTGAGGCGCATGGCTCTATCCCCTGAGCGGGCGGCGTGAATTGGGCGGCCGACTCGTGCAATGATGGCGATGGAGCGGAGAGTATGGTTTACAATTATAAGTGGCGTTAAATAATAAAGCATGTAATGAGCGCATAGTACGATAATAAACTGTATTACGTAGTTCGCGGTATCCGAGTGACGTTCGCGGCCGATGGTGTGCCATTGAGTTCGCGTAGGGGACCCGGCGCCTGTCCTGTGGCGCGCCAAACGACGGTGGCAGAGTGACCGAAGCAACGAAGGGCCGCGTTATCGTCCTGACCGGCGCCGGTGGCGGACTGGGCGCCGTGATGGTGACGGCGCTGCTCGAAGCCGGTCATAGCATTGCCGCCGTCGATCAGGATGGCAACGCCCTGGTGCGGCTGCTTGAGCGGCTGCAAATGCCGCCCGACCGGCTGTTGCCGGTGGCGGCCGATGTATCGAGTGAAGACGAATGCAATGAAGCGATCGAGACGACCGCCGCGCATTTCGGCCGCGTCGACGGCCTCGTCAACAACGCCGGCATTGGCATGAGCGCGATCCGCCCCGATGCGGAGACGCGCCATCCCGGCATCGAGGAACTGTCGGTCGATATCTGGGACCGCTTCTACATGGTCAATGTGCGTGGACCGATGATGATGACGCGGGCGGCGGTGCCGCATATGCGCCAGCAGGGCTGGGGCCGCATCGTCAACAACACCACCAGCTACAAGACCATGCTGCGCGTCCTGCCTTACGGCGCGATGAAGTCGGCGCTCGAGTCGATGTCGGCGGTGTGGGCGCAGCAACTCGACGGCAGCGGCATCACCGTCAATGTGCTGGTCCCGGGCGGGCCGACCGATACGCCGTTTATCGCCGATGAAGCCGGCTGGCCGCGCGACAAGATGTTGCGGCCGGAAATCATGGCGGCGCCGATCCGCTGGCTGATGTCGGAGGCGTCCAACGGCACGACCGGCCGGCGCATCACCGCCAGCGAATGGGATGTGACGGCCGCCGCCGGTGACGCGGCGGCGCAGGCGTCGCGCGGCATTGGCTGGCCGGAGCTGGCAAGCAACCAGACCTGGTGGTGACAAGAATTCCTTTTGTCAGCGGACCTTTTCCGGCGCCCCGGCCGTTCCTATGTGTCGGGAACAGTGTCGTCGCATCCGGAGGTTCTCTTTGCGCCCAATCATCGCCTGTCTCGTTGCCTTAAGCGTCACGCTCGGAGCCGCCTTTGCCTGGGTCTTGCCGGCGCGCGCCGCCGACGAGCCCGATCTCATTTTCAAGCGCTCGACCGTGTTCAAATGGCTGACGCCGAACGACAAGCTCGCCACCTACGGGCTCGACGATCCGGGCGTTGAGGGCGTCGCCTGTCATTTCACCGTACCGGAGCGCGGCGGCATCAAGGGCTGGATCGGCGTCGCCGAGGAAGTGTCCGACATTTCGCTGGCTTGCCGGCAGATCGGGCCGATCAAATTCAAGGCCAGGTTCGAGCAGGGCGAGGACGTGTTCCGCCAGCGCCGCTCATTGTTCTTCAAGAAGATGCAGATCGTGCGCGGCTGCGACCTCAAGCGCAACGTGCTGGTTTATATGGTCTATAGCGACCGCATCATCGAGGGCTCGCCAAAAAATTCGACTTCGTCGGTGCCGATCATGCCGTGGGGCGCGGCCGGCGACGTGCCGAAATGCGCCGACTGGGTGGAGAAATAGGGAGGCGCGCCGGCGATGGCGCGGCGCCTTGAATTGAGTATGATGATCCTTGGGTCCGATGAGGAGTGTTGCCATGCCGACCGATTTGCCCACCCATTCGCGCAACGACCAGGGCGATATGGACAAGATCCAGCGCGCGGTCGCCGGCGCGCTGCATCAGCATTGGAAGCTTTATCTGGCTGAAGGCATTTTGCTCCTCGTCCTCGGCCTCGTGGCCATCGTCATCCCGCCGCTCGCCACGCTGGCGGTGACGATCCTGTTCGGCTGGCTGTTCCTGATTAGCGGCATCATTGGACTGGTGACGACATTCTGGATGCGGTCGGCGCCCGGCTTCTGGTGGTCGCTGGCGTCCGCCGCGCTCGGCGTTCTCGCCGGCGGCTATTTGCTGGCGCAGCCGATCGCGGGCGCGCTGTCGCTGACCGTCGTGTTGATCGCATTCTTTATCGTCGAAGGCGTCGCCTCGGTGTTTTTCGCGCTCGACCACCGGCGCGAACTGTCCGGCCAGTGGGGCTTCATGCTGGTCAGCGGCATCGTCGATCTGGTGCTGAGCGTGATGCTCATCGCCGGCCTGCCGAGCACCGCGGTTTGGGCACTGGGTCTCCTGGTCGGTATCAATATGGTGTTCGGCGGCATGGCGCTGGTCGCCATGGCGTTGCACGCGCGCAAGGCGGCGCTTTAGAGCGTTTTCGAGCGAAGTGGGTACCGGTTCGCGTGAAGAAAACGCGACAAAACAAAAGACTAGAGCCCCGGCTTTGATTCCATCAAAGCCGGAAAGGCTCTAGGCGCTCGGCTCGCCGGCTTCCGCTTCGGCCAGCTTGTCGCGCCAGTCCTTGCGCTTGAGCATGTAGGTCATGGCCGACATCGCCAGCAGGATGATGCAGATGGCGATCAGGGCGGCCGAGATCGGCCGGCTGAAGAAGATAAGATAATTGCCGTTCGACATGATCAGCGACTGGCGCAGCGACTGCTCGAAAATCGGCGCAATCACCAGGCCGAGCACCAAAGGCGCCGGGTCGAACGAGAATTTGCGCAGGGCGTAACCGACGACGCCCATGATCAACATGATCCAGACGTCTACGACGGAATGGTTCACCTCATAGACGCCGATGATGCAGAACATGATGATCAGCGGATAGAGATAGGCGTAGGGGATGCGCAGGACGCTGACGAACAGGCCGACCAGCGGCAGGTTGAGCAGCAGCAGCATCAGGTTGCCGACATACATCGAGGCGACGAAGCCCCAGAACACATCCGGGTGATCGTTGACGAGCTGCGGCCCGACCGACACGCCGTGAATCATCAAGGCACCGATCAGCACCGCGGTGATCGGACCGGTCGGAATGCCGAGCGCCAGCATCGGCACGAAAGCGCCGGTCGAGGCCGCGTTGTTGGCCGATTCAGGACCGGCCACGCCGGCGACCGCGCCCTTGCCGAACTCTTCCGGGTGCTTCGACACACGGCGTTCCAGCGCATAGGACAGGAAGCTGGAAATGACGTGGGCGGAGCCGGGAATGATGCCGATGATGAAGCCGAGTACGCTGCCGCGTGCGATTGGCCAGGCCGACTCTTTCCATTCCTGCCGGTTCGGCAGCAATTCACGGTACTTCGGCGAAATCACCTCGCCGGTCACCTTGTGGCTCGGCGTCGACAATATTTCGCCGAGGCCGAACAGACCGACCGCCACCGGCACGATGCCGATGCCGTCGCCAAGTTCGACGAGATCGAAGCTGTAGCGGAAATGGCCGGTCATGTTGTCGATGCCGATCATGCCGAGCATCAGCCCGACGCAGGCCATCAGCAGCGTGCGCACCAGCGAAGTCGATGACATATAAGCGAGGAAGACGAGGCCGAGGATCAGCAGCGCGGTGTATTCCGGCGGTCCGAACCGCAGCGCGATGGTGGCCAGTGGTGGTGCCACGATCGTCAGCATGATGACGCCGAAGGTGCCGGCGATGAAGGAGCCGACCGCGGCGATGCAAAGCGCGGAGCCGGCGCGGCCTTTGCGCGCCATGGCATTGCCGTCGATACAGGTCATCACGGATGACGCTTCGCCCGGAATCCGCATCAGGATCGAGGTGGTCGAGCCGCCATATTGCGAGCCGTAATAGATGCCGGCCAGCATGATCACCGCCTGCGTAGCGTTCAGCCCGAAGGTGACCGGCAGCAAAATCGAAATGCCCGACAGCGGTCCGATGCCGGGCAGCACGCCGACCAGCGTTCCAACCAGACAGCCGAGGAACGCATACCAAAGATTGTCGAGCTGGAATGCGACGGAAAAGCCGTGCATCAGGTTGAGCAGGGTTACTTCCATGCTGGTCTAATTGCTCAGCGGGCTGGGCGGCAGCGGCGTCTTGAGCAGATACTCAAAGGCCGCGAAAGTCGTTAACACGACGGCGAAGCTGTAAACGGCGGCGTACAGCGGCCGCCGCCTCTCGATCAAAATGAGCAGGGCGATCATCATCGCCGCCATCGTGACGATAAAGCCGAGATAAATGTACAGCCCGGTCGCCACGGCGGTGATGAGTGTCACCGCCGCGGCATGTTTGCCGTCGCTCCAGTCGATGGCGGAGAAAGGCTGGCTCTCGCGGCTGCGCAGCAGCAACGCCGCTCCGAAGACGATCGTCATCGCCGCGACAATGATCGGTAGGAAGCCGGAGCCGGGCATCGAGAGTTTCCCGACCGGCAGGTCGCCGCTCAGCGCGATGATGGCGATGCCGAAGACGACAAAGGCGGAGCCCGCCACGTGGTCGGCGCGTAAGGTCATAGTGTTGCTTTCACGCCTGAAGACGGGTTCTTCAACCCTGCTTGCCGATCAATTGTACCGCGATATCGGAACTTTTGGCGTCGGCTTCCCAGAATTTGGCGAAGCCGGCGGCGTTGAGGTAGCCGCCTTCGAGGCCGAGCTTGTCGAGCGTTGCCTTGAACTGCTCGGTGGCGGCGGCCTTGTCGATGGCCGCGCTCAAGGTCGCGACCGCGCTGGCCGGCGTGCCCTTCGGCGCGAACAGGCCGACCCAGAGATAATACTCGACGTCGAAGCCGAGCTCTTTCAGGGTCGGCACGTCGGGCAGCGCCTTGGACCGGGCGGCGCCGAATGACGCCAGCGCGCGCAGCTTGCCGGCTTTGATGTGGGCGAGACTCGCCGACACTGTCTGTGTGCTCATCTGGGCGTTGTTGCCAAGGAGCGCGGTGATGGCAGGGCCGCCGCCATTGGTCGGCAGATGGCGCATTTGCGCCACGCCGGTCGCCTTCTCGAGCAGCGCCACCGGCAGATGCGTGGCGCCATAGAGGCCGCCGGAGCTGTAAACGATCTCGCCGGGGCGCTTCTTGGCGTCGTCGATGAAATCCTTCGCGGTCTTGTAGGGCAGGTCCGCATTGACCAGCAGCAGCACCGGGTCGGCGATCAGTCGCGCCAGCGGGACGAAATCGCTGCGCTGGGTCTTGGGTTGCCGGCCGAACAGTTTATCGACCTCGGCGTAACCGGAGATGCCGTTATTGTGCGACAGCAAGGTGTAGCCGTCCGGTTTGGCGACGGCGGCGACCTGGGCGCCGACCTGGCCGCCGGCGCCGGCTTTGGTCTCGACCACAACCGGATGCTTGAAGATGTCTTCCATCGCCGCTGCGATCGGCCGCGTCACGATGTCGTTGGCGCCGCCGGGCGGAAACGCGCATAGAATCGTAATGGTGTGCGAGGGAAAGGCGTCCTGTGCGAATGCGGGCGCCACCGCGAACATCGACGCCGTACCCATGAGAAAATTGCGACGGTCCATACTGGCCTCCGGTGGGTTTCTATCCCGATTGCGACTTAACACTGACAGAGGCCGCCGCCGCGCCGCGGCGACGGAAATCGACCGTCCTGAATAAAAGGCGAGGCGCTATCCCTGGACGCGTCCGATCGATTGAACGGCCGCCTCGACGCGCTTGGCATCCTCATCCCAGAATTTGGCGAAAGCGGCCTGATCGAGATAGGCAACCTCGTCGCCGATATTCTGGATCGTGGTCTTGAACAGATCGGTTTCCGCTGCCTTCTTGATCGTCTCGCCGAGCGTCTTGACGATCGGCGCCGGCGTTCCCTTCGGTGCGAAGACGCCGACCCAGAGCGAGAATTCGACGTCGTAACCGAGTTCCTTCATCGTCGGCACGTCCGGCATCGCACTCGATCGCGTTGCGCCGAACGACGCGAGCGCGCGCAGTTTGCCGGCCTTGACCTGGGTGCTCGCCGCGGCGATCGAGGACGACAGCACCTGGGCGTTGTTGCCGAGGATCGCAGTCAGCGCCGGCCCGCCGCCATTGGTCGGCAGATGCCGCATCTTGATGCCGGCGGCCTTCATGAACAAAGCGGTCGGCAGATGCAGCGCGCCATAAAGGCCGGACGAACTGAAGATCAGCTTGTCCGGGTTCGCCTTGGAGTCGTCGACCAGTTCCTTGAGATTTTTATAGGGCTGCTCGGCGTTGACCACCAGCACCATCGGTCCCGCCGTCAGCCGCGCGATCGGGATGAAATCGGCGCGCGTGAACTTGGGCGCGCGGTCGAACAGCTTGTCGACCTCGGCAAAGCCGGAAATCGAGACGATGTGAATAAGCAACGTATAGCCGTCCGGCTTGGCATTGGCGGCAACCTGTCCGCCGACCTGGCCGGCCGCCCCGGCCTTGGTGTCGATAATGCACGGCTGCTTGATGATCGGCTCCAGCGCGGCCACCAGCGGGCGTCCGACCACGTCGGCGGCGCCGCCGGGCGGAAACGGATTAATGAAGGTGATGGCGTGCGACGGATAGGCGTCTTGCGCGAACGACGGATGAACGGCGAGGGCTGCCGCGGCGGCTGCGCTCCCGGCAACGAAATGGCGTCGGTCCATACTAGTCCTCCCATGGCGCTATAATCTTGGCGCGGCTTTACGACCGGCGCATTGGCCGACTTTATTGTTAGGGAGACACTATCGCCCGGCGTAGCCAGCAATCAAGCATCAATGATCGCCACCGCCCGGGTCCAGCCGGCGGAACCGCCGCGCACCTTCACCGGAAAGCAGCTCACCGTGAAACCGCTCGGCGGCAGGACTTCGAGATTGTGAAGTTTCTCGATGTGGCAATAGCCGATCTCGCGGCCGGCGCGGTGGCCTTCCCAGATCAGCGAGGCGTCGTGCGTTTCGGCGTATTTTTTCATCGTGTACACAAAAGGCGCGTCCCAGCTCCAGCCATCGGTGCCGGTGACGCGCACGCCGCGCTCGAGCAGATACATCGTCGCCTCACGGCCCATGCCGCAGCCTCTGGCGACATAATCCAGCTGGCCATAGGCCATACCTGCACTGGTATTCACGATCACAATTTCAAGCGGTGAAAGCGTGTGTCCGATGCGCTTCAACTCGGCCTCGACGTCGGCGGCTGTCGCCACATAGCCGTCGGCAAAGTGACGAAAGTCGAGCTTCACGCCGGGACGCAGGCACCAATCGAGCGGCACCTCGTCGATGGTCAGCGCGCGCTTGCCGCCATCCATGGTCGAGGCGAAGTGCCACGGCGCATCCAGATGCGTCGTGCAATGGGTCGACAGGCGCACCCATTCGAAGCCCCAGCCTTCGCCATCCGGCAGGTCTTCCTTTTTCAGGCCGGGGAAGAATTTGAGGATATCGGCGGCGGTGGCCTGATGGTCGAGATAGTCGATTTTCGGACCGTAGCCCGGCGGATCGGCGGCGACGTCGTTTTCCAGCGGAACCGAGATGTCGATCACTTGCCGTGGCATGAATATCATTCTCCGTTGGGCCCGGACGGCCTAGTGTTGCGTTCCTATGCATCATTCAAGACGGCGGCGGCCGAGGCAACTGCTGCCGCTTTTCAAGTCATCGTGCAGTGCAACAAAAGATTTTGTGCGGCAATTCGTTGCAGGTCCCACTATTGCCCACGCTCGCGCCCCTTGCGGCGCAGCGGCTAATTTGCGCAAAGCATGCATGCGCGGGTGGACCGTAGCCTTCCGCACTGGCATTATCGGTTACCGAATTTAAAACGAAAACCACTCGGGGAGGAGCTACTATGATGCAAAGCCTCAAGTCGCGGATCGTGGGAGCGACGTTCGCTCTTGCCGCCTGCGCAATGTTCTCCGGCGCGCAAGCACAGGCGCCGGCCGGCGAGCCGATCAAGGTCGGCTTCGCCATGTCGCTGACCGGCGCATTGTCGCCGAACGGCAAGCAGGCCCTGCTCGGCATGAAGATCTGGGAAGACCAGACCAACAAGGCCGGCGGTCTCATCGGCCGTCCGGTCAAGCTGGTGTTCTACGACGACAAGAGCGATCCGTCGGAAGTGCCGGGCATCTACACCAAGCTGCTCGACGTCGACAAAGTCGACCTCGTCGTCTCGGCCTATGCCACCAACCAGATCGCGCCGGCCATGCCGGTCGTGATCCGCAAGGGCAAGACCTTCATCAGCCTTTTCGGCCTCGACGTGAACGACAAGTTCAAATACCCGAAATACTTCTCGGTGCTGCCGACCGGGCAGGACACCAAGGGGTCTTTCACCAAGGGTTACTTTGAAATCGCGATGGCGCAGAACCCGAAGCCGCAGACCCTGGCTTTGACCTTCGCCGACGCCGAGTTCTCGCAGAATGCCTGCGAAGGCGCGCGCGCCAATGCCAAGAAGGCCGGCCTCAAGATCGTCTATGACGAAGCCTATCCGCCGCCGCCGAAGACCACCGATTTCGCGCCGATCGTGCGCAAGATCAAGTCGCTCAACCCCGATCTCGTCGTGGTGTGCGCCTATCCGCTCGACTCGGTCGGCATGGTGCTGGCGGCGAACGAAGTCGGCCTGAAGCCGAAAATGTTCGGCGGCGCGCTGGTCGGTCTGCAGGCCACGTTCTTCAAGGACAAGCTGAAGAACAAGATGAACGGCATCGTCAATTACGAGACCTGGGTGCCGGACGAAAAGCAGATGTACAAGGGCACCAAGGAGTTCTTCGTCGAATATCAGTCGCGCGCGAAGGCCGAAGGCGTCGATCCGCTCGGCTATTATCTCGGCGGCTGGGGCTATGCCTATCTGCAGATCCTCGGCGATGCCGTCAGAGGCGCCAAGAGCATCGACGACGACAAGGTCGCGGCCGAACTGCGCAAGGCGAGCTTCACGACCGTCATGGGTCCGGTCAAGTTCGGCGGCAAGGGTGAATGGGCGCAAGGCCGCATGTTCACCGTGCAGTATCACGACATCCCGGCCGATGCCGGCCTCGAGACCTGGCGCGGCATGAGCTATCAGAACGTGCTCGAGCCGAAGAATCTCGAAACCGGCAAGGTGATCTATCCGTACGAGAAGGCGATCAAGTAGTCGCCTTCCAGACTGCCGAACTGAAAACGCCGCGGAGCAATCCGCGGCGTTTTTTTTTCTTTTCTTGTCCCGGGCGCGGCGCAGCGTGAATGCAATGAGCGGTGCGCCGCAGAGCCGGGGCAGAAAAGACGTTACATTCCCAGATAAAACTGGCGGATCAGGTCGTTGTTGTTGAGTTCATCGGCCGACGAGCCTTCGAACTCGATCTTGCCGTGGACGATGACGTAACCGCGGTCGGCGATGCGCAGGGCCTGCGTGAAGTTCTGCTCGGCCATCAGCACGGTCAGATTGAAGTGTTTCTTGAGCTGGCCGATCGCGTCGATGGTGCGGCTGACCAAGAGCGGCGCAAGGCCGACCGAGGGCTCGTCAACCAGCAGAATGCGCGGATTGAGCATCAGCGCACGCGCCAGAGCCAGCATCTGCTGCTCGCCGCCGCTCATCGAGCCGGCAAGCTGGCCGCGGCGCTCGGCCAGGCGCGGGAAAATCTCGAAGCAGAAGGCGAGGTTGGTCTTGATATGCGGCCGCGCCTTCGGCCGGCTGGCCCCGAGCAGCAGGTTTTCTTCGACCGTCTGGCGCGGGAACAGGCGACGGCCCTCCGGCACAAGCGCGATGCCGAGATCGACGATCTGCTCGGTCGTCAGGCCCGACAGATCGTGCTTCTCGCCATCGATCTCGGCGATGATCTTGCCCTTGCTCGGCCGAACCCAGCCCATAATGCACTTCATCAAGGTGCTTTTGCCGTTGCCATTGGTGCCGAGCAGCACGACGGTCTCGCCGCTGTCGACGCGCAGCGACACGTTTTCCAGCACGCGCACCGCGCCATAGGCGGCGTCGATGCCCTCGACGGTGATGCTGTTGGTGCTATTGGCCAAGATAGGCTCCCACCACTTCCTTGTCCTGGATCACGTCTTCTGGCTTGCCGTCGGCGATCTTCTTGCCGGAAACCAGCACGACCAGGCGCTGCGAAAAGGTCATCACCGCGCGCATGATGTGCTCGATCATGATAATGGTGACGCCGCGCTCGTTCATGCGGATCAGCAGCGCGACGATATCCTCGACCTCGGAATGCGACAGGCCGGCCATCGACTCGTCGGCGATCAAAAGCTTCGGCTCCGCCGCCATGGCGCGGGCCAGTTCCAGCTTGCGCATTTCGACCTGGGTCAAATCGGTCGTGTATTTGCCGGCCTTGGCATCGAGCGTCACCAGCTTGAGCAGCTCCATGCAGCGGTCGTCGAGTTCGCTATGCGACAGATGGCTGCCGGGTCGGCCGTTGACGGTATAAAGCAGCGGCACGCGGATATTCTGGGCGACGGTCATGCTCCGAAACGGCCGCGGCAGCTGAAAGCTGCGCGCTAGGCCGTGGTGGGTGCGCTGATGCGCCACCATGCCGTCGATCTTTTGGCCGTCGAAGGTGACGCTGCCGGTTTCGTTTTGCAGCGTGCCGCAGATGCAATTGACCAGAGTGCTTTTGCCGGAGCCGTTCGGGCCGATCAAACCGAGGCGCTGGCCCTTCGGTACCGATAGATCGACGCCATCGAGTGCGACAAAGCCGCCGAAACGCTTGCCGAGCTGGTCGATGTGCAGCAAGGGCGAGGTCATGGTGTCGCTCATGATTTCGACCTCCCGCGCCAGCTGTCCTGGATCAGGCCGACAATGCCGCGCGGCGCGATGATAACGAAGAAGATCAGCAGCAGGCCGACGATCAGCAGGTTGACCGCGGACGAGATCGTTACCGTCGCCACCTGTTG
This sequence comes from uncultured Hyphomicrobiales bacterium, assembly GCA_903892675.1. Lineage (GTDB taxonomy): Bacteria > Pseudomonadota > Alphaproteobacteria > Rhizobiales > Xanthobacteraceae > Pseudolabrys. Next base: position 16,191 of record CAITJJ010000055.1, read on the forward strand.
CAGCGTGCCGAGCAGCAACGCGCCGACCAGCGGACCGACCCACGACGTGGTGCCGCCGATCATCGGCATGGCGATCGAGTTGACCGCATAGGACAGGTTGAAGGCCGAGCCGGGTTCGACGTAGCCGATGTAATAAGGGAACGGCGCGCCGGCCATGCCCATGAGGGCGCCGGAGACGACGGTGGCGACCAGCTTGAGCCGCAAAGTCGGCACGCCCGAGGCTTCCGCCGCCAGTTCGTCGTCGCGGATGGTGGCGAAGCCGACGCCGAGCTTGGAGCGCTCGATCAGGCGCGCGGTGGTCAAAGCGACGATCACCAGAATCAGCATCAGTGCGAACAGGAACTGGATGAGATGGCCGAACATCGGCACTTCGTTGGGCACGATGATATAGGCGCCGCGCGAGCCGCCGACAAAGGACCAATTGACGATGAAAGTTTCCAGCACCACCGTGAACGCCAGCGTGGCAATGGCGAAGAACACGCCGCGCAGCCGCAAGGTCAGATAGCCCATGCCGAGGCCGATAAAGCCGGCAACCGCGCCGGCGATGACAATCAGCACCGGCACCGGCAGCGGGAAGATCGCCTGCATCGGCGCCACCAGGAATTCCGGGAAGATTTCCTCGATCGACTGGCCGATGGCGTACAAGAACACCGTCGTATAAACGCCGATGGCGAAGAATCCGGCCGAGCCGAAGTTCACATAGCCGCAATAGCCGCCGAGAATGTTCCAGGCGGTCGCTAGCACGATGTATTGCAGCACTGTGTAGCCTGCGAAGAACAGATAATCGTTGCCGACCAGGTTGAAGGCGAAATACAGCGCCGCGGCGACGGCCGTGAGAATGAGGATGAAGGCGGGTGTGCGCATCTATCGTCCAAACAATCCGGAGGGACGGACGGCCAACGTAAGCAGAAGCAGGCCGAACGAGACGGCCGGCGACCATGACGGGCCATAAAACGTCGAGGTGATGCTTTCGATGACGCCGATCATCAGCGCCGCGATCAAGGTGCCTGGCAGGCTGCCGAGGCCGCCGAGAACGCAGATGGCGAAGACGCGGCCGATATATTCGCGGCCCGCCGAGGGGATGACCGGCTGGATGATGATGAGAAAGGCGCCGGCCATCGAGGCGGTGGCGATCGAGATCGAGAAGGCGATGCGCTTGATGCGGATCGGGTCGACCGCCATCAGTTGCAGCGCCGGCGGGTCCTGCGACACCGCCATCACCGCGCGGCCGATAAAAGTGCGTGACATGAACAGGATCAGGCCGCCGAACATCACCAGCGACACCAGGCAGGGCACCAGCATGCGTACCGGGAATTCCATCGCGCCGATGCTGACGCTGCCGCCAATATAGGGCACGTCGACGGAGCGGTAATCGACGCCGAAGATCAGATTGAGCGATACTTCGGTGACGAACAGCAGGCCGAAGAAGAAGGCGAGGCCGCGCAGCGAATCCTGGCCGTGCTTTTCGAACGACTGGTAATAGACCTGATAGATCAGCGAGCCGAGCGCATAGAATGCCGGCAGCGCGACGATGGCGATGACGATCGGGTCGACGCCAAAATGCGCATTGACGATATAGGCGATGTAGGAACCGAGAATGATGAAGCCCGGATGCGCGATATTGACGATATCGAGCATGCCGAACGAGATCGATATGCCGGCGGTGACGGCGGCGTAAAAGCCGCCGAGCATGAGCCCGGCGATAATGGCATTGATCAGGAGATCGAATTCCATGCGGGCCTCAGGCGATCCAGGGATGAGTCAGGGGCGCCACGCAGGCTTTCGATAGCGGGATTGCGCGCGGCGGCAACGTCAACCGACTGATCCAATGGGCCGTCATTCCCCCTCCGTAAACGTTTTTTCTGCTCAAGCGCCGCACTTTGCAGGAAGCACGGCGGCTTGGCTAGCCTATTGATCGGGCACGGCAGGCTTGCCTGCGCGACACTTTGTATCCGTATCGATCAAACGTCCCCGTATCGATCAAGCGTACCCGTATCAATGAAACCCGCCGGTAGCAATGACGCGGCTGGGGATCAATAAAACGCCCGTCATCCGGAATTCCCCGGACGACGGGCGCTTGAAGCGCAAAGCCGAAAATTACGCGGCCGCTTGTGGGCGGACGCCCTCCGGCAGGGCCATCGGCTTGTTGGCGCTATCCTTGAACTCGACGGTCATGAAGACCATCTCGCGGTCGCCGAGGTTCTGCAAATCGTGCACCTTGAACGCGCCCTTGTCATAGGTCTCGTGGCGCGTCTCGCCCGGCACATAGGTGTATTCGACGGTGGTGCCGTCATGCACATGCTGACGGCCGCGGCCGCCGGACACCGAGGTCCAGAAATAATCCAGCACATGGCGGTGAAATCCGATGCGTTCGCCGGGGGCCAGGCGGATAATCCAGACGCGGGTGCGTTCATTTTCCGACAGCAATGTCGAGCCGACGCAAGGGTTGGGATTTTTGGCTTCACGCTCGAATTCGGCGGCGATGTCCGGCGCCCATTGCGAGGTGTCTTTCTTCTCCGCGGATTTGTCGAGCATAGTCAGCGCCATGGGAATTCCTCCAATGCCTGTTTGATGTCATATATAGACTAGTCGTCCGTGAACGGGAAGATCGAGGTGGGTCCATTGGCCAAACCGGAAACCAGGCGCGCCATCGTCATTGGCGGCTCGATGAGCGGGCTGCTCAGCGCCTTGCTGCTGCGGCGGGTCGGGTGGGACGTCGCCATCTACGAGCGGGTCGAGGGTGAGCTGTCCGGCCGTGGCGCCGGCATCGTTGCCCAGCAGCAGTTGCTGGCGCGCCTGCGCGCAATCGGCCTCGCCACCGACGCGCTCGGCGTCCATATCGCCAGGCGCCAGATCATCGATACGCAGGGGCGCGTGACGCATGAAATCGACTGCCCCCAGGTTGCCACCGCCTGGGAGCGCGTTTACCGGCTGCTGCGCGACGCCTTTCCGCCTGAGCATTACCATCGCGGCAAAGGCCTGCTGAATTTCACGCAAGACGCACGGGGCGTTGAGGCGCGATTTTCCGATGGCGAAACCGTGACGGCGGACCTGCTGATCGGCGCCGACGGCATTCGGTCGACGGTACGCCAGCAATGCCTGGGCGCGGTAACGCCGCTTTATGCCGGCTATACCGCTTGGCGCGCGCTGATCCCGGAAGCGGCGTTTCCGCCCGAGACCCACAAAGCCGTGTTTCCGATCATGTCGTTCGGCCTGCCGCCGGGCGAACAGTTTCTCAGCTATCCGGTGGCGGGGCCTGACAACGATCTGCGGCCCGGCAAGCGGCGCACCAATGTCATCTGGTACCGGCCGGCCGACGAACAGACCAAGCTGCCATGGCTTTTAACCGACGACAGCGGCAAGACGCATGCGATCTCGATTCCGCCGCCGCTGATCCGCCGTGACGCGATCGCGGAGATGCATGACGCCGCCGAGCGTCTGCTGGCGCCGCAGTTCCGTCAGGTTGTGCGGCTGATCGAGGAACCGATCCTGCAGCCAATCTACGATCTTGAATCGCCGCGCATGGCGTTCGGCCGGGTGGCGACGGTCGGCGACGCCGCCTTTGTCGCGCGGCCGCATGTCGGCGCCGGCGTTTCGAAGGCGGCCGATGACGCCGCCGCTCTGGTGCAGGCGTTGCAGACGCACGATGACGTCGAGAGCGCGCTGCGATCTTTCGAGGCGGCGCGACTGTCGGAGAACTATCGCATCGTCGAATGGGCGCGCCATCTCGGCGCTTACCTGCAGGCGAGCAAGACGCAGGACGAGCAGGCCGCCGCCGGCGAACATTCCACCGACGCCGCCGTCATCGCGGAAACCGCGACGCTGGATTTTTTGGACGCACGCTAACTCCGCTCGTCCCCGCGAAGGCGGGGACCCAGAAGCTAAAGAACTGGATTCCCGCTTTCGCGGGAATGAGCGGAGGTCGGGTCGGCTTTCCGGCTTTACAATCCCAACAGCTTCTTCGCGTTGCCGCCGCACAAAGCCGCGCGCGCGGTTTCGTCGAGGCTTTCGACCGAATTGATGTGGCCGATCGGATCGTATTCCATCATGTCGAACGGATAATCCGTGCCCATGATGATCTTGCCAACGCCGAACACTTTCACCAGGGCTTCAAGCTGGTGCGGCGTGAACACGACATTGTCGACATAGACCTGTTTCAGATACTCGGTCGGCGGCTTCGGCAGGCCGGCATTGCTGTCCGAGCGCGCGCCCCATGCATGATCGATGCGCCCGGAATAGCCGCCGAGATAGCCGCCGCCGTGCATGGCGAAGAGCTTGAGATTCGGATGACGCTCCAGCACGCCGTCGAAGATCAGATAGTGCAGCGCCAAAGTCGTCTCGAACGGATTGCCGACGATGTTGTTGAAATAGAAGCGCGACAGGCGCTGGCCCTCGGTGAAACCGTTCGGGTGGATGGCGACCAGGGCGCCCAGTTCCTCGGCTTTTTTCCAGAACGGCGCGAAGGCCGGATCTGACAATTCCTTGCCGTGCACGTTGGTCAAAATTTCGACGCCCTTGAACTTGAGCGTCTTCATGACGTGCTCGAGTTCCTTGGCGGCCTCAACGCCGTCCTGCATCGGTACGGTGCCCATCGGGATGAAGCGATCCGGATGCTTCGACACGAATTCGGCGACGCCTTCATTGACCATGCGCGCGGCCGGCACGGCGTATTCGAGCGCAACGGTGTGATAGAGCTGCGGCGGCGGCGGCATCACCAACTGAACATCGACGCCCATTTTATCCATGATAGCGAAACGTTCGTCGTAACTGGTCATGCAGGCGAAGACGTCGGCTTCCTGCTTGGCGTTGAGCGCCTTGGTCTCGTCAGAGGCAAAATGCGCCAGCGGAATGGTCGACAAATCGAGATGCGGCTTGATGAAGGCGCCGGCGCGCGGGATGGCGATGTGCGTATGCGCGTCGATGGTGACCGACTTCGGCCGCTGCTCGCGGCCGGGCTTGCCGTGTTTGCGCGCCGCGGTGTTTGCGTATTTGTTCCAGATTGCCGTCATGTCGCTTGCCTTTGTAATGAATGCCGTTCGATTAGAAGACGCCGAGGTGCAGCCGCAGCAGCGCGTCGTCCTGCCGCAACGCGGCCGGGGTGGAAACCACCGCGACGCCGCCGGTGTTGAGAATCACGATGTCGTCGGCGACGTCGAAGACGAGATTGGGGTTCTGTTCGACCAGCACGATCGACAGGCCGCTTTCCTTGAGCTTGCGGATGGTCGCCATCACCTCGGCGACGATCTGCGGCGCCAGGCCCTCGGACGGCTCATCCATCAGCAGCACGCGCGGATTGCCCATCAAAGCGCGGCCGATGGCCAGCATCTGCTGCTCGCCGCCGGACAGATGCGCCGCCATCTGGCTGGCGCGTTCCTTCAGCCGCGGGAACATGGCGAACACCGTGTCCATGGTCCAGGGTGCATGCTTGCTGCCGGAACCGGGTTTTCGCCCGGCGACGAGCAGGTTCTCGCGCACGGTCAGGCTGCGGAAAATGCGGCGGCCCTGCGGCACCAGCGCGACGCCGCGCGCGGCGATCAGTTCCGGCGACAGTTTTGTCACGTCCTCGCCGAACACGGTGACCGCGCCGCGCCGCGCCGCCAACAGGCCCATGCCGACATTCATGCAGGTCGACTTGCCGGCGCCGTTGCGGCCGAGAAGGCCGAGCATGCGCGCCTCGCCGAGTTCGAACGAGACGTTCTGCAGCACGTGGCTGTCGCCGTAGAAGGCATCGACGTTTTCAAGTCGCAATGCGCTAGTGGCCAAGATAGACCTCCCGCGTGCGCGGATCGTCGACCACCTCGGCGCGGTTGCCCTCGACGATGACCTCGCCGAAATGCAGCAGCGTAATGCGCTCGGCGAATTCCAGGGCCACGTCCATATTGTGCTCGATCATCACGATGGTGACATCGCGCGGGATTGCCATCAGGCACTTGTGCACGTCGCGGCGCTCGTCGATCGACAGGCCGGCGAAGGGCTCGTCGAGCAGCAGCACTTTCGGCTCCTGCGCCAGCGCCATGGCGATCTCGACGCGGCGGCGCTCGCCATAGGATGTCTGCGCCAGCGGCCGCTCGGCGATATGGGAGAGGCCGACGCGGGCCAGCGCCTTGTGGCCGGCTTCGGTGAAACGGCCTTGATGGCGCAGATCGGTCCACGGGTTCCAGCGCGTCGGCGACAGGCCGAGCAGCGCGAGGCGGACATTGTGGATGATCGTGTCTTTGCCGAACAAAGTGATGATCTGGTATGTGCGCGCCATGCCGAGGTGCGGACGATCGCGGCTCGGCGTCCGGGTGATGTCCTGACCGAACAGCGCGACCGTGCCGCTGTCCGGCGTCAGTTCCCCGGTGATCAGATTGAACAGAGTGGTCTTGCCGGCGCCGTTCGGGCCGATGATCAGGCGGCGTTCGCCGGGCTGGACGTTGAGATCGACGCCGCGGGTGACATGTAGGCCGCCGAAGGATTTGTTCAGGCCGGTGATGGTCAGCGCACTCATGGCGTGCGCTCCGTCGTCGCGGCAGAGGCGGTGGGCGTAGCCGCGCGCTTGCGCGTAATCAGGCCCCAAAGGCGGATGGCGCCGGGCACGATGCCTTCCGGCACCAGGATGACGATGGCGACGAAAATCGCGCCGAGCAGGAAATTCCAGCGTTCGATGAAGCCCGACACCACGGTCTTTATGATGACGACGAGCGTCGCGCCAACGATCGGGCCGAGCAATGTGCCCGGTCCGCCGGAGATCACCATCAGGAGCACTTCGGCCGACGAGGTCAGCGCCAAAGTCTGTGGGCTGATGAAGTTGGTGTAATAGACGAACAGGATGCCGGAGACGGCGGTCAGCAGGCCGGAGAACAGGCAGGCGTAAAAGCGGATCATCCAGACGTGGTAGCCGAGCGCGTTCATCCGGCGCGGCTGGTCGCGCGTTCCCATCAAGGCGGCGCCGAACGGCGAGCGCACGAAGATCGCGACCATGATGACCGCCACGAGGAAGACGATCAGCGACACGTAATAGAAGTTGATCGGCTCCGACAGCGAAAAGCCGAACGGCGCCGGGCGTCCGCGCACGCTGATGCCGTTGTCGCCGCCGGTGACGCTGATCCAGCGATAGGCGAGGCCCCACAGGATCTGGCCGAGCGCCAATGTGATCATGATGAAGCCGATGCCGGAGGAGCGCAGCGACAGCACGGCGAACACCGCCATCGATGCGACGCCGATGATCAGCGCAACGGCGATGGCCGTGCCGTGGCCGGCGCCGAGTTGCAGCATGTAACCCGTCGCGTAGGCGGAAATGCCGAACAGGCCGGCATGGCCGAGCGAGACGAGGCCGGCATAGCCGACCAATATGTTCAATCCCAGCGCAAACACCGCGTAGAACAAAATCTGGCTGCCGACATTGATGTAGTAGATGCCGGTCACCCAGAACGGCAAGGTGATCAGCGCCACCAGCAAAGCGGCGAGGGCGATGAAGCGCAGTTTGTTGTTGCCGGTGAGCAAATCAATCATGGCACGTGCCTGCCGAACAGGCCTTGCGGCCG
>CAITJJ010000056.1 GCA_903892675.1 uncultured Hyphomicrobiales bacterium
AAGTGTGGGGCTACAATTCCGGCGTCACCACCCACACGCTGGAAACCCACATCTACCGGCTGCGGCAGAAGGTGGAGAAAGATGCCGCGGCGCCATCGATCCTGGTGACGGAAGCCGGCGGCTACAAGCTGGTGCCGTGAGCAAGGTGCACCGCTTTTCACCATCGAGGCAATAAGGCATGGGCCTCGACGACGACATTGCCTTCTTCTCACGAGTGCCGATTTTCGCGGCGCTCGACCGGCAGGCATTGCAAATTCTAGCCATCGGCGCCGAGACCAAACAGTTGCAGAGCGGCGCGGTGCTTTATTATGCCGGGGAACTCGCCGACGGCGGCTATATCGTGCAGCAGGGTTCGCTGCGGCTTGATCCCGGCACCTACACCGAAAACGCCGAAGTCGTTGTCGGGCCAGGCACGCTGGTCGGCGAACTGGCGTTACTGACCGACATGGTATGCCACGCGACGGCGATCGCCAGGGAGCCGACGATTGTCATTCGCATTTCGCGCAGCCTGTTCCGCAAAATGCTGGAAGGCTATCCGGCCGCGGCGGTGACGTTGCGCGACATCATGACCAGACGGCTCGACGGCTGGCAGCGCGAACTCGGCGGTGTCAAGCAGGCGCTGGAGAAGGGCGGGAAGTAATTTTCTGTCGTCCCGCTCTTTGCTGTTATCGTCCGCGAAGGCGGACGATCCAGCCCTTGGTCCGCAAAGAGCTGAATGCCCCGCCTTCGCGGGGCATGACGAACGTTTTGCGGCGATAGATTGACCTATATCTCCACCGTCGTCGTTACCGGCACATGATCGGACGGGCGTTCGGCGCCGCGATAATCCTTGCCGATCTTGATCTTCGACACCTGACCGGCGAGCGCGTCCGAGGTCCAGACGTGATCGAGCCTGCGGCCGCGATCGGAGCTGCGCCAGTTCTCCATCGCCCGATAGCTCCACCACGTATAGATTTTTTCCGGCTCCGGTGTCAGCACGCGCATGGTGTCGATCCACTGGCCGGCAGTGCGCGCGGCGTTGAGCTTCTCGCATTCGATCGGCGTATGCGACACCACTTTCAACATTTGCTTATGGCTCCAGACGTCGTGTTCAAGCGGCGCGACGTTGAGATCGCCGACCAGAATCGCGCGCTGTCCGCTGGCCGGACGCAAGCCCGGATGCGCCGTCATCTCGTCGAGGAAGTCGAGCTTGTGCTTGAATTTCTCGTTGACCACCGGGTCGGGCTCGTCGCCGCCAGCGGGCACGTAGAAATTATGGATGGTCAGGGGGTCGCGCAGGCCTGCGCGTTCGCCCAACACCACCGAAACATGGCGGCAATCGGTCTTGCCGCAGAAGTTCTGGATATTGAAGCTCTCGAACGGAACGCGCGAGAGCACAGCGACGCCGTGATAGCCCTTCTGCCCACTCAATGCCGCGTGCGTGTAGCCGAGCTTCTCGAAACGCTTCATCGGGAAAGCGTCGTCCGGACACTTGGTCTCCTGCAGGCAGAGGACATCGGGGCGCGCGCTTTTGATGAATTTGGCGACCAGATCGATGCGCAGGCGGACGGAATTGATATTCCAGGTGGCGATTTTCAGGGGCATGCGGGCAACATAAGGACTGCGCGGCGTCTTTTCTACGCCGGGGGCGAGCTTGTCCCCCGACCTGTGACGCTGACGTGCGAGCCGCATTCGAGGCCCGCGTTTGCGCGTTCTTACTTCAGGAGAACGGGCCTGAATTCTTGACGGTGTTAATTCTTGTAGCGGGTGAAGTCGATTTTGAACATCGCCGGGTCGGGCGTCCTGGTCGTGTCAAGATTATAGACCGCCACCGTGGTGTCGTAGCCCTGCGGATCGGTCACGGTCCACTGCTTGAGCTGCATGTCCTTGGCGTTGAACATGATCATCAGGCGGCTGGTGCCGACGACGCCGTTCTTTTCCTCCAGCACCGCGGTGACGAAGACGTCGTCGGCGTAAACCGCGACCAGGCTTGAATCCTTCAACAGATCGACTTTGTCCGAGAGCAGGAAGCGTAGTGGCGTTTGCGACAGCGGAAAGACATCCTGCGTCGCCAGCTTGCGATCGCGCACGACCACCGATTGGCCGTCGGCGATCAACTCGATCGGCGAGGGATCGTCATACTCAAACCGGACCCGGCCGGGCTTTGAAATGTAGAAGTCGCCCTGGCTGCGGCCGCCATCGGGACCGACCTGAACGAATTTGCCGTTGAGCTGCTGCACGCCTGTCAGATAGGTGTTGATGCGGGTAATGATGGTGCGCTGTTCCGCGTTGAGCGCGCCGGAACCGGAGCCCGGCTTGCCGAGCAAAGCGGCAAAGGGATTGGTCGCGGGCGCCGGCGCCTGGTCTTGCGCTTGTGGCGCAGCAGGGCGGGCATTCGGGACATTGGCCGAAGGGCGCGTCAGCGGCATCGGAGCCCCTTGCGCCAGCGCCGCCGTCAGGCCGGCGAGCAATGCCGCTACGACCGCTGTTCCGCCGATTGCCTTGTGCAATGTCGACATCGCGTTTTCCGCCTTGCGCGTTGCGCCCCATCCGGAGCGATATCTAGGACTCGCCTGTGGCAATTTCGCGACCCCGGCCGTCGCGTGATTCGCGAGGCCCATAATAACAATAACCGGCGTCAGAAGCGGTCATCCTGCGGATTTTCCGGGATCAGGATTTCGCGTTTGCCGGCGTGATTGGGCTGGCCGATGATGCCTTCCTGCTCCAGCCGCTCCATCAAGGTGGCGGCGCGGTTGTAGCCGATCTGCAGCCGGCGCTGGATGTAGGAGGTTGAGGCCTTGCGGTCGCGC
>CAITJJ010000057.1 GCA_903892675.1 uncultured Hyphomicrobiales bacterium
CCAGCGCTCATCACGATCCGGAAAGACGAAACCAATAACCGCAATGCACGCGCCCCATGGCGGAATCATCCCGCCATTTAGGAAATTGGGCACTGGCCCCGCGTTTGCAAGGGTTTTCGGACCGTCCGGCGGAACCGCTCAAGCCGCCTGAACCTCGGCGAGGAACTGGCGGACCTCCGCCTCAAGACCTTCGGCTTCGAAAGCAACGGCGTCGGCCAGGTCCTTCACGTCGACAGCGGTGGTGCGGGCCTCTGCGGTGACGCCGGCGACCCGGATCATGGCCTCGGCGCCATTGCGCGCCTCGCCGGACGCCCGGCCGACGCCGTCGGCGATCGAGGCGACGGCCGAATTCTGCTGATCCACGGTCGCCGCCACGGTGGTGGCGATCGCCGCCATGTCACGGATGATGATGTTGACCTGCTCGATGGCTTGCGCGGCATCAGCCGCCGCCGACTGAATCGATCCGACTTGTCCGGCGATTTCCTCTGTTGCTTTCGCGGTCTGCCCGGCCAGCGATTTGACCTCGGCCGCGACCACAGCAAAGCCGCGGCCGGACTCGCCGGCGCGGGCGGCCTCGATGGTGGCGTTGAGCGCGAGCAAATTGGTCTGTCCGGCGATGGCCTGGATCAGGCCGACAACCTCGCCGATGCGGGTCGCCGCATGGCCGAGTTCGTTCATGGTGCCGACGGTGCGGCGGGCTTCCGAAACGGCGCGTTCGGCGACCTCAGTGGATTTCGCCGCCTGCGACGCGATCTCGCCGATCGACGCCGCCAGTTCCTCGACCGAACTCGCCGCCGACGCGACATTGTCGGACGCCGCGGCCACACGCTGCTCGGCGGTGTGCGCCTCCGACGATACGGTATCGGCCGATTTGTTCAGATCGCTGGAGCTCATTTCGAGTTTGAGCGAGGCCGCGCGCAACCGGCCAAGCGCGCCGCCGACCGACTCGTTGAACTGCGTGATCTTGCGCGCGATGGTATCGCCGCGCTCGATCTGCGCGGTACTCGCTTCGGTCTGCGTCCGCGTCAGCTTTTCCCGCTCGACGATCGTGTCGCGGAATACGATCACCGTGCGCGCCATGTCGCCGATCTCGTCGCGGGCGCGGGTGGCGGGAATGCGCGCCGACGTATCGCCGGCGGCGAGCCGCTTCATGACGTCGGCCAAACCGTGCAGCGGTCTGGTTATGCTGCGGGCAATCAGCCAGCTGAAGCCAAGGCCAAGGGCCACCATGCCGAGACCGACGACGAAAATGCCGTTACGTGTGCGCGATTGCGACAGCGAAAGCGCCGACGACGCCTGGTCGGCGGATTGCCGCGCGCGCTTGATGATTTCATCCGCTTGAGGCAATACCTGCTTGCTTTCGATCTCGATCAGCGCGCGGTTCGAATTGACCCGATCGAAGTGTTCGATCCATTTGTCAAAGGTGTCGGAATAGGACTTCACCTGCTCTTCGAGCGCGTTCTTCATCGCCGCCGTGCCGTCGACGCTCGCGAATATCTCGATAAACCGCTTGTGAGCGGCGAAGAATCCGATCTTGGCCACCTCGGTTTGACCAAGCCGGTATTCCGCTTCCTGGTGCCGCATGTTCAACAAGGTCATCAACAGTCGTCTGGCTTCGGCCTCGGCCAGCCACGTCATGTTTTCATTGATGATGCGCTCGATCGCGGTGTTGGCAACGCCGAGTTTGCGCCGCAGCCCCGAGGCATCGTCGAAGCCGAGGGTTTCCTGCTCCTGCATCAAGTCGGTGAAGCGCGAGCGAAGATCCATCATCTCCTTGCGGAGAACCGTGGTGGTCTCGACGTTGCGATTGTCTTGCGTGTCGGCAATGGTATCGAGGCTGAGCAGCGCGAGGTAATAGGCGCGATCGAAGCTTGCCACCAGATTCTCGCTCGGCGCCGCGCTGAAATCCTTGACCACCATTCGCATGCCCGACACCGCGCTCTTGAAATCGCGGCTGGCGTCGGAAAGCGCCACGGAACGCTGCACGGTCTGGAAGGCGTCGCCGACCTCGCCTTCGCCCGAAATGTAGGTCAGTCCGTTCGCCAGGAAGCCGGCGACCGGTACCAATGTCAGCAGCACAAGCCGGGTCCGTACCGAGAAGGCCGCGAGCAGCCGGCTCAGCCGGGCGATTGAAATCGGAAATTTCGTCAGGTGCATGAGGGCCGGTTCGATCCTGCCGGAGACGGTGCGCAGCGCAAAATCCGTGGCCTTAACAAACAACTAAATGGTTAATTTTATAGCAATCCAGATGTAGATCTGAGCCGATTCATCCGGGCCGGCGCGGCCTGGAGCGGTTTGCTTTTGTGCACTGCACGCGCGTAATGTAACCGGGCTGCCGGTGCTACATGACCGCCTCGCCCATTGTTTGAGGCCGCCCAAGGACCCCAGGGGACACCATGCCGACTGCCGCTATTCGCTCCGCTGCCGAACATAACCTGGTCGATCTTGGCCGCGAGGCCACGTTGGCGCTCGACGCGCTGCTGGCGGACGCGGTGATTAAAGTGCGCGAACGGGTGGTGGTGGAGGGCCACGCGGTGGCCAGCCTGTTCGACCGCGAGCAGCGCGCCACCCACGGCCTCGCCTGGCTGGCGACCTATGTCGAGGCTGTACGCCAGCTCGCGTCTTACGCCGAACGCATGGCCGCGAACGACGCGCTCGGCGAACTCGAGGAACAGCTGGTGCGCATCGGGCTCGGCGAGTGTCTGGCGCAGGTCGTCGGCGGCATTCCGATGAGCCAGGGGGAACTGGTGCGGCCGGCCGACCTCGGCCTGACGCCGGCGCAAGTGAGCGCGCGCATCACCCCGACGGTCGAAAGCCTGATCGTCAATGGCAACACCGCCGAGCGGCGGGCGCGGCTGATGGCCTTGATGGGCGCCAGCCACGGCGCCACCGTCGGCGCCTGCGGGCTGGATGAGACGCTCGAATCGATCCGCGAGGAAATGCGCCGCTTCGCCGACAATGAAGTGATCGGCAATGCGCAAGGCTGGCACCGCACCAACAGCTACATTCCGATGGAAATCATCGCGCAGATGTCGGATCTCGGCGTCTTCGGCCTGACCATCCCGGAAGACTTCGGTGGCATGGGTCTCGGCAAAGAGTCGATGTGCGTGGTCTCCGAAGAATTGTCGCGCGGCTATATCGGCGTCGGCTCGCTCGGCACGCGCTCGGAAATCGCCGCCGAACTCATTCTCGGCGGCGGCACCGCCGAACAGAAGGAAAAATGGCTGCCGAAGCTGGCGTCGGGTGAAGTATTGCCGACCGCGGTGTTCACCGAGCCAAATACCGGCTCCGATCTCGCTTCGCTGAAGACGCGCGCGGTGCGCGACGGCAACGTCTATAAAGTTTACGGCAACAAGACCTGGATCACGCATCCGGTGCGCGCCGACCTGATGACGCTTCTGGTGCGCACCAATCCGAAGGAGCCGGGCCATCGCGGCCTGTCGATGCTGCTGGCCGAAAAGCCGCGCGGCGACGACAAAAACCCGTTCCCGGTCAAGGGAATGACCGGCACCGAGATCGAGGTGCTCGGCTATCGCGGCATGAAGGAATACGAGATCGCCTTCGACGGTTTTGAAGTGAAGGCGGAGAACCTGCTCGGCGGCGTCGAGGG
>CAITJJ010000058.1 GCA_903892675.1 uncultured Hyphomicrobiales bacterium
ATTGAAAGAAGTCGTGCGGCTTTCGGACCCAATCCGAATGCACAGCGGACATGATTATGTGCTAGTCGGACGCCACGCCGCGCTCAAACTGCCGTTTGACCGAATAGCAAAAGATTTCGAGGGGGCACTGCGGCGTGCCCACGCGGGGCGCTAGCTGCAACACGGGATACCGATGACCGACAGCAAGAACACGATCCTCGCCATTGTCCTTTCGGCCATCGTGCTGATTGCCTGGCAGTATTTCTACGCGATGCCGCAGGCTGAAAAGCAAAAGGCGGTACAACTCCAGGCCCAGCAGCAGCAGGCGCCGCAGGCGCCTACCCAGCCGGGCCAGCCCGGCCAAACTGCGACGCCAGCCATCCCGGGCGTGCCCGCGGTGCCCGGCCAGGCGCCGGTGGCCAGCGCTCCGGTCAGCCGCGCCGCGGCGCTCGCCACCTCGCCGCGCATCCCGGTCGCGACCGCCAGTCTGCAAGGCTCTATCTCGCTCAAGGGCGGCCGCATCGACGACCTGGCGCTGCTGAAATTCCGCGAAACCGTCGATCCCAAATCGCCGCCGGTCGTCCTCTTGTCGCCGTCGGGCAGCGCCGAGCCTTTCTATGCCGAATTCGGCTGGAGCCCGGCGACACCCGACATCAAGGTGCCCGACGCCAACACCGTATGGACGCAGGCCGGATCGGGCGCGCTCGATATCGGCAAGCCGGTGACGCTGACCTGGAACAACGGCGCCGGCCTCGAATTCCGCCGCACCATCGTCATCGACGACAAGTTCCTGTTCACCATCAAGGACGAAGTCGCCAACAAATCCGACAAACCGGTATCGCTGTTTCCCTACGGCCTGATCTCGCGGCACGGCACGCCGGTCACCGCCGGCTATTACATCCTGCACGAAGGCCCGATCGGCATTCTCGGCGAGAACGGCCTGCAGGAAAAAAGCTACAAGGATCTGGAAGAGAAGAAAGAGTTCGCCTTCGCCAACTCCAAAGGCTGGCTCGGCTTCACCGACAAATACTGGGCAGCCGTACTGCTGCCCGAGCCGACAGCCAATCTGCTGAAGGCAAAATATTCCGGCGGCACGCTCGGCACGGTCAAGACCTATCAGTCCGACTACATTCTCGATTCGCAGACCATCGCCCCCGGCGCCACCGGCACCTCCAATGCGCGGCTGTTCGCCGGCGCCAAGGAAGTGAAGGTCGTCGACGCCTATGAGAAGGCGCTCGGCATCGACCGCTTCGACCGCCTGATCGACTGGGGCTGGTTCTACTTCATCACCAAGCCGCTGTTCGTGCTGATCGACTATCTGTACCATCTGGTCGGCAACTTCGGCGTCGCCATCCTTTTGGTCACTGTGATGATCAAGCTGGCGTTCTTCCCGCTGGCCAGCAAGTCCTACGCCTCGATGGCCAAGATGAAGGCGGTGCAGCCGCAAATGGCGGCGTTGAAGCTGCGCTATCCCGACGACAAGGCCAAGCAGCAGCAAGAGCTGATGGAGCTGTACAAGAAGGAAAAGATCAATCCGCTGGCCGGCTGTCTGCCGATCGCGGTGCAGATCCCCGTGTTCTTCTCGCTGTACAAGGTGCTGTTCGTCACCATCGAAATGCGGCACGCGCCGTTCTTCGGCTGGATCAAGGATCTCTCCGCGCCCGACCCGACCAACCTGTTCAGCCTGTTCGGACTTCTCCCGGAGCCGACATCCTATCTCGGCCCGGCGATTGGCTCGTTCCTGCATGTCGGCCTGTGGGGCATCATCATGGGCATCACGATGTGGGCGCAGATGAAGCTCAACCCGGCGCCGCCGGACCCGACGCAAAAGATGATCTTCGACTGGATGCCGCTGATCTTTACCTTCATGCTGGCGAGCTTCCCGGCCGGCCTCGTCATCTACTGGGCGTGGAACAACTCGCTGTCGGTCGCGCAGCAGAGCTACATCATGCACAAGCACGGCTCGAAGATCGAGCTGTGGGATAACGTCAAGGAATTGTTCGGGAAGAAGAAGGCGCAAGAGTAGGCGGGGCGCGAAACAAGATTAGAAATCGCCGGGCGCACTGCCCGGCTTTTTCATTTAAGGTACCATCATGACCGACTACACCCGCGACGAGATCGAAACCGGCCGCAAGCTGTTCACCGGCGACTGGCAGTTCTTTGCCGCCGCGTCATCGCCCGGTTCGCTGCCGAAAATGCGCGGCACCGAGATCGCGTTTGCCGGCCGCTCCAATGTCGGCAAGTCGAGCCTGATCAACGCACTGACCGCGCGCAAGGCGCTGGCGCGCACCTCGCGCACGCCGGGGCGCACGCAGGAGCTGATCTTTTTCAACGGCGGCGGCGACCTCAACATCGTCGACATGCCCGGCTACGGCTACGCCGCCGCCGCCAAATCGAAGATCGCGGCCTGGACCAATCTGATCGAGGAATATCTGCACGGCCGCGCCAACCTCGCCCGCGTCTATGTGCTGATCGACGCCCGGCATGGGCTGAAAGACACCGACGACGCCACCTTCAAGGTGCTCGGCGGCGCCGCGGTCAGCTACCAGATCGTGCTGACCAAGACGGATACGATCAAGCCGTCCGAGCTGGCGACCCGCGTCAAGGAAGTCGAAGCCGGGCTGGCCAAATGGCCGTCGGCGTTCCCCACCGTCGTGGCGACCTCCGGCCACGAGGGCACCGGCATTCCCGATCTGCGGGCGGCGGTGGCCCGGCTTCTCAACGAGCGCAAAAGGTAAATTTCACGCCGCCCGGACTTTTCTCGCCGCAACAACCGCGTGCGTGATCGAAACGCTCGTGCCCTGGGGGCCGCTTACCGTGTCAACCTCTGCGTTGAGTTGCCTGGCCAAGGCAGTGACGATGCCGGTGCCAAGGCCCTCTTTCCGCTGAGCATACGGGCCGGACGGCCGCCCGCTGCCGTCGTCGGCGACCGAGAGCTTCCAGTCGCCGCCGGACACGTCATAGGTGACGGTGATCTGTCCCTGATTCTTCTCCAGATTGAACGCATGCTTGATGGAGTTGATGACAAGCTCAGTGACGATCAGCCCGATGCTTTCGGCTTCCCGGCAGGTCGCCGTTCCACCTTCGCCCGCGACCTTGATCGTGATGGCCCGGTCGTCGGCGATCATCGAGCCGGCCAGTGCTGCGCAAAGCTTTGAGAGGTACGATCCGATATCGACGCGCCCACCGCTGACGACCTGAAGCTGTTTCTGCACGGTTGCCACCGACAGAACCCGGTTATGCGCATCCTGCAAATGCGAACGGGTTTCTTCCGATGTGACCCGTTTAGCCTTCAGCATGATGATGCTGGCGATGATCTGCAGGCTGTTGGCGACCCGGTGCCGCAGCTCCGAGAGCAGGATGTCCTTTTCCGCCAGCAGACTGTCTTTTTCGGCCTCCAAGGCGCGCCGGTCGGTGACATCCTCGATGCCAAGCAGAATGGTCGGTTCCGTGCCACCCTCATATACCACCTGACGCGCGTTCAAGGACATCGTGCGGCGGCCGAGGTTGAGGAACTCATGCTCGACGTCGAAGTCTTCGATCGTGCCGCGTTCAGGCAAAATCTTGCCAAGCACCGCGCGCAATTGCGGCACGTCCCATTGACCATCGCCCAGCTCAAAGAACAGATGACCCTCGGTGGCTTCGCGCGCGACCTTGAATGTCCGATAGAAAGCACGGCTGGCGGCTATGACACGCAAGTCGTGGTCCAAAACGACGAGCGGCTCACGGACGGTGTTGACGATGGCAATTGCCAGCGCGCAGCTGTCCTCGACAGTGCGAAATTTGTGGCTCAGCATTTTTGCCTCCAAACGACCAAGACCGAACCTCCCCGATTGAAACGAAGGTACTCGCGCACGCCATTTGACTGACGGAGCTACAGACCGGCCGAACGCTTGGACTATGCCGCGCGTATTAGAGGTGCGCGGGAACTTCGAGTGCTGTAAATTTTGCACGTGTCCGCATTCGCGTCTGTGCTGAATTGACCGCTATTGGGCAGCCGCCAAAAATAAATGGCACACCACGGCACCATTTTTCTAAAAATTGAACTATTTAGTTTTGCCCCGCCCCTTAGTGTCGCTCGGCACCGCGGTATCGGGCGGCTTCAGGAAAGCATCAAACCGCTCCTTGACGATAGCGTAGCATTCGCACGATGCCTTCTCGAGGCCGGGACGGTCGAGCACCTGGATTGTGCCGCGCCGATAGCTGATAAGGCCGGCCGTCTGCATGGATTGCGCGGCGAGTGTCACCGACTTGCGATTGGCGCCCAGGATATGAGCCAGGAATTCATGCGTATAGGGCAGCGCCTCGCCCTCCGCCCGGTCGTGCATCATCAACAGCCAGCGGCACATGCGCTCTTCGGTCGAATGCATGGCGTTGCAGGCCACGGTTTGCTGGACCTGCGACAGCAATGTTTCCGAATAGCTGACGAACAGATTGCGGACGTGCTCGCTGTTCTTGAATTCGTATTGCAGCAGTTCGATCGGACAACGAACCGTCGGGCCGACCAATTGGGAAATACACCGGTTGAACGAAACGCGGCTGTACATGGCGGCGAACAGGCCGAATGCGCCTTCGCGGCCGATATTGGCGGTCTCGATGGCCGCGCCGTTCTCCAGAACGGTCAACAGCGACAGAACCGACCCTTCCGGAAAATAGGCGTGCTTGAGCAGGCCGCCGGCATCGCAAACCACTTCGCCAAGTTTGAAATGTACCGGCTCGAGGTGGGCTTCGATCCGCTTGCGGCTTTCAGGATGCATTGCGCCGAGCAACTGATTGCTCCGCGACTTGCTTAGGCTTTTGGACATTCAGAATCCCGGCTGTGTTCCGCGACACCAGCCGATAACGAGCGCCGCGTCTGAGCGAAACAGCTCACTTAGACGTTCAGGTAGACCTGACCGCCGGAACCCGGCTTTCCGGCATCGATTAAAGAATCAATGGCCGAAATCATGGCTTCCGTTTTGTAAGGCTTGTGGAAGAAGAGGCTGCCGGCCGGCACCGCCGACGACGCCTCGCCATGCGCGGAGACGACGATGATCTTGATATGGGGCCAACGGTCCCGCACCATATGCGCCAGTTCCAGCCCATCCATGCTGCCGGGCATGTTGATGTCCGTCAGCAGCATCGCGATGTCCGAGCGGGCCGCCAAAAGAGCAACCGCCTCGTCGGCATTCTCGGCTGAGAGCGCGACGAAGCCAGCCTCTTCCACAATGTCCGTCGTCAGCATCTTCAAAAGCTGATCGTCTTCGACAATGAGGACCAATTGCGAGGGAAAAATGGCTTTGCTCATGCGACGCGTCTGGCAGCGAGCCGATCCATCGGTACGTGCTCGGCCAGCCCTTGCTCCGCCAGATCGCTCCAGACTTGCGACATCCGGACGAAGTGCGATTGCAAATCGGGATTGCGAGCGCTGCCCGCCAGTTGCTTGCAGTCAGACTCCAGACGCAAGCATTCCAGGGAATGTTTTTGCGATTGTACCGAGTTTGTCATGGCCAACTTTCGCCCCCCGCAATTCGTATGACATGGGGGCGCCTGGCCTGTCGGTGGTCCACGCCACCGACATGGTGCAAATCGACCGCCGCCGGGCGCTTTTGTGGGCGAAACTCCACAATAACACGTTGTCTGATACCGCCCGCATCGGCTAGAACCGCCGCATTCCTCGGGACCCCATCGTGATGAACACACCCTCCAAGACCGACCCGCAAGAGCAGGCCCGCATCCTGTCGGAAGCCCTGCCGCATATGCAGCAATATGACGAGGAGATCATCGTCGTAAAATACGGCGGTCACGCCATGGGTGACGAGCTGGCGGCGCGCGATTTCGCCCGCGACGTGGTCCTGCTCGAGCAATCCGGCATCAACCCGGTCGTGGTGCATGGCGGCGGACCGCAGATCGCGGCCATGCTCAAGAAGCTCAATATCAAGTCGGAGTTCGTCGACGGCCTGCGCGTCACCGACCAGTCGACGGTCGAAATCGTCGAGATGGTACTGGCCGGTTCGATCAACAAGCAGATCGTCGGCTACATCAACGCCGCCGGCGGCAAGGCGATCGGCCTGTGCGGCAAGGATGGCAACATGGTGCAGGCCAAGAAGGTCACGCGCACCGTGGTCGACCCCGGTTCGATGATCGAAAAAGCGGTCGATCTTGGCTTCGTCGGCGAGCCCGATAAGGTCGATCTGTTCGTGCTCAACGCCGTGCTCGGCAAGGAGATGATCCCGGTGCTGGCGCCGGTGGCGACCTCGGTCGGCGGCGGCACCTTCAACGTCAACGCCGACACATTCGCCGGGGCCATTGCCGGCGCGCTCAAGGCCAAGCGCCTGCTGCTGCTGACCGACGTGCCGGGCGTGCTCGACAAGGACAAGAAGCTGATCACCGAACTGTCGGTCGCCGACGCGCGCAAGCTGATCGCCGACGGCACCATTTCCGGCGGCATGATCCCCAAGGTCGAGACCTGCATCTACGCGCTCGACCAGGGCGTCGAGGGCGTCGTCATCATGGACGGCAAGGTGCCGCATGCCGTTCTGCTCGAACTCATGACCGATCATGGCATCGGCACGCTGATCCATCGCTGATGCGGCGCACAGCCGCCGCAGCTTTGGCTCTTGCGGTTCTGGCGCCTTCCATGGCGCAAGCCGAACTCACCTTGTGCAATCGCACCAGCTATCGCATGGACGCGGCGATCGGCCTGGAAAGGCGCGCCAATGTCGAGACGCGCGGCTGGTTCCGCATCGATCCCGGCCAGTGCCGTCAGGTTCTCGACGGCCCCTACGATGCCGAGATGACTTACGTCCATACGCGCACGCCGCCAGTCTATGGCACGGCGCCGCTGCCGCAGAACGGCAATGCCGACTTCTGCGTCCGCGACGGCGATTTCAAGCTTGCCAACGGCCGCGAATGCCCGGTCAGCCAGCAGGCGCGCTTCTCCGCTGCGCGGCCCACCGAACAGCCCAAAGGCCCGGCGATCAATCTGGCGGAAGAAGCCGACTATGACGACGCGCAGGCGCGGCTCGCCGGCATCCAGCGGCTTCTGGTGATCGCCGGCTACGACGCCAATCCGATCGATGGCGTGCAGGGCTCAAAGACGCAAAGCGCGCTGAACCGGTTTCTCGCCGACCGCAAGCTGGCGGCTGACGCGGCGGCCAGCCCGAATTTTTTCGAGACGCTGATCGCGGCGGCGCAAAGTCCGGAAGGCCACGGCTTTTCCTGGTGCAATGACAGCAAGAACCCGGTGATGGCGGCGATCGGCTCGACCGAGGCCGCCACGCTGATCACGCGCGGCTGGTACCGCCTCGAAGCCGGCACTTGCCTGCGGCCGGACGTGCGCGGCGAGCAACGGACACTTTACAGCTATGGCGAAGCGGTCGACGGCAATGGCCGCACGCTCAGGCGCGGCGACCGGGCCGTTTCGTGGGGCGGCAATGTCGAACTGTGCACGCGCGACGGCAAGTTCGAACTCAGCGACCAGAAGGACTGCGTGGTGCGCGGGCTCAATGCCACCGGCTTCGCGGCCATTGATGTCGCCGGCCAGCCGTCGACCGTCATACGATTCAAGGAACCTTGAATTTGGAAAAGAATACGCGCGGGTTCGCGCATATAGACACCTGGGTGTTCGATCTCGACAACACGCTCTACCCGCATCATCTGTTGTGGCAGCAGGTCAACGACCGCATTCGCGATTATGTCGCGGAATTCCTCAAGGTCAGCCATGACGAAGCGTTCCGGGTGCAGAAGGACTATTACCTGCGCTACGGCACGACGATGCGCGGGCTGATGACCGAGCATGGGCTCGACCCGGACGATTATCTCGAATATGTGCACGCGATCGATCATTCGCCGCTGACGCCCAATCCCGCGCTCGGCGCGGCAATCGAGAAGCTGCCCGGCCGCAAGCTGATCCTGACCAACGGCACCACGAAACACGCCGACGCGGTGATGCGTCGGCTGGAAATTCACCAGCATTTCGAGGACGTGTTCGGCATCATCGAAGCCGAACTGGAGCCGAAGCCGTCCAAGATCACTTACGACCGCTTCCTGGCGAAACACGGCGTCGATCCGCTCAACGCGGCAATGTTCGAAGATCTGGCGCGCAATCTGGAAGCGCCGCATGCGCTCGGCATGACCACCGTGCTGGTGGTGCCGGAAGGCCAGCGCGACGTGTTCCGCGAAGCCTGGGAGATGGAAGGCCGCGGCGAACCGCATGTCGATCATGTCACCGACGACCTTGCAGGATTTCTGAAGCAGGCGGTCGCGGCCGCCTGACGGTTACCCCGCAGGCACGACCTGCTGCACCAGAATGGCAATGCCGATGCCGGCAATGCCGGCGCCGATGAGGCGGAGGCGCAAAGCATCGCCCTGTATCAACAAAAGCGCCACGCGCATCGCGGCGAAAGCAATCGCGCTCTGGATGACGGCAAGGCCGATGAGATAGGCGACGAGCGGCGTCTGCTCGGCGCCGAAAATGGATTCGCCCAGCGCATAGCCATGCACCCAGCCGACCGCGACGAACAGCACCAGCGCGACGGCGGCGCTCAATTGGCGGTGCGTCAACATAATGGCCCCCAGCCCAATCACCGTGCCGGCGACGACGATTTCGGCGCCCGGCAGCGTGGCGCCTTGAAGATGCGCTCCGACGCCGGCCATCATCGCCACGACAAAGCCGATGATGAGGCCCCAGCCTTTCGGGTGCGCGGCGGCGAGGCAGCCGACGGCGACCACGGAGGCGAAATGGTCGAGGCCGATGACCGGATGGCCGAGGCCGGACAGCAAGCCTTGGGTGAAGGTGCCCGGCAGCTTGCCGTCCATAACGTGGTGGGCAAAGGCCGGACCGGCGGCGAGGCTGGCGGCGGCCAAGGCGATGAGACGAATGGCTTTTGCGGTCACGTCGGGCTCCTTGTGCCGGGCCAGACTAGCCGAGCCTTGGCGGCTTGACATCCCCTGCCCGGCCCCCGACAAACCGCCCGGTATTCAGCGCCGGGGTATTCCAATGTCCAACGACAAACTCGCCAAAACCATCGACGAGGCTTTTGAAGCCCGCGACAAAATCACGCCGAAGACAAAAGGCGCGGTGCGCAAGGCGGTCGATACCGCGCTTGGCCTGCTCGATAGCGGCCAGGCCCGCGTCGCCGAGCGCCAGGCCAATGGCAACTGGCAGGTCAATCAGTGGCTCAAGAAAGCCGTGCTGTTGTCGTTCCGGCTCAACGATATGAGCGTGATCCAGGGCGGCCCCGGCAAAGCGGTCTGGTGGGACAAGGTCGATTCGAAATTCAAGGGCTGGAGCGCCGCGCGCTTCCGCAAAGAGGGTTTCCGCGCCGTGCCCGGCTGCGTCGTGCGCAAATCGGCCTTCATCGCGCCCGGCGTGGTGCTGATGCCGTCCTTCGTCAATCTCGGCGCCCGCGTCGACAGCGGCACCATGGTCGACACCTGGGCCACCGTAGGCTCCTGCGCGCAGATCGGCAAGCATGTGCATCTGTCCGGCGGCGTCGGCATTGGCGGCGTGCTCGAACCGTTGCAGGCCGGGCCCGTCGTGATCGAGGACAACTGCTTCATCGGCGCCCGCTCGGAAGTCGTCGAAGGCGTGATCGTGCGCGAAGGCGCGGTGCTTGGCATGGGCGTCTATCTCGGCCAGTCGACCAAAATCGTCGACCGCTCGACCGGCAAGGTTTTCTACGGCGAAGTGCCGGCCTATTCGGTGGTCGTCTCCGGCACGATGCCGGGCAAGCCGATGCCAAACGGCGAACCGGGCCCGAACCTCTATTGCGCCGTCATCGTCAAGCGCGTCGATGAAAAGACGCGCAGCAAGACGAGTATCAATGAGTTGCTGAGGGATTGATTTCACGCGCAAACAGGCACAAATTTAAGAGCATGACCCGCGATATTACCATTCAGGCACGGTGGGACGGCGAAGCCAGCGTTTGGATCGCCACCAGTGGCGATGTGCCGGGCCTAGTGGTCGAGGCCGATAGCTGGCCCGGCATGATAGAAGAAGTTCGTCTCGTGCTTCCCGAACTGATGGAAGTCACGGGGCAAGAAAACAAAGATATATCTCTCACATTCAAGGCCGAAGAGCATCTCGATCTCGCGGGTGCCTGATGGCCAACTTCTACCGCGATCTAATTCAGATCCTGCGTGAAAACGGATTTGAGTTTTTTCGGCCCGGCAAGGGTAGCCACGAAATCTGGTTCAATCCCTCCACTAACCGCCACGTTACGGTGCCTCGTACAACAAAATCCCGGCACACCGCTAACGATGTCCTCAAACAAGCCGGACTTCAGAAGCAGTTCTAAATGCCCGCCGATCCGATTGCCCTCACCCAAGACCTCGTGCGCTGTCCGTCGGTGACGCCGCTGGAAGGCGGCGCGCTCAGCTATCTTGAGAAGACATTGAAGGCCGCCGGTTTCACCGTGCACCGCATGACCTTCTCCGAGCCGGGCGCGGAGGACGTGGAAAATTTCTACGCCCGCATCGGCACGACCGGGCCGCACCTCGCGCTCGCCGGGCACACCGACGTGGTGCCAACGGGCGACGAAAGCGCGTGGACGCATCCGCCCTTCGCCAGCAAAATTGAAAACGGCATTCTTTATGGCCGCGGTACGACCGACATGAAGGGCGGCATTGCCTGCATGATGGCCGCCGCGCTCGATCATCTCGCCGCCAATGGCGGCAAGCCGAAGAAGGGCTCGATCTCGTTCCTGATCACAGGCGACGAGGAAGGCATCGCCGTCAACGGCACGCCAAAGCTGCTGCAATGGTGCGCTGACAGAGGCGAAAAATTCGATCACTGCCTGCTCGGCGAGCCGAGCAATGTCACCGAGCTGGGCGACACCATCAAGATCGGCCGGCGCGGATCGCTCAACGGCCACCTGATCGTCACCGGCAAGCAGGGCCACGTCGCCTATCCCGACCGCGCCATCAACCCGGTGCGCGGCATCGTCAGACTGATCGAGGCGATCCAGTCCGAGCCGCTCGATGCCGGCAACGAGAACTTTCCGCCGTCGAATCTCGAGTTTGTCTCGGTCGATGTCGGCAACAAGACCGTCAATCTCATTCCCGGCGAAGCGCGCGCGCAGTTCAACATCCGCTTCAACGACATGCACACGCTGGATTCGTTGAAGGCGCTGTTGCAGCAACGCGCTGAGAAGGTATCGCAAGGCAAGATCAAGTTCGAGTTCAAATTCCAGCCGTCGAATGCCGGCGTGTTCGTCACCAAGCCCGGCCCGTTCACCGACATGGTGTCTGGCGCGGTCGAAAGCGTCACCGGCCGCAAGCCGACATTGTCGACCACCGGCGGCACGTCCGATGCGCGCTTTATCACGCAGTACTGCCCGGTGGTGGAATTCGGCTTGGTCGGACAGACCATGCATCAGGTCGACGAGCGCGTTCCGGTCGCGGAGCTGACGGCGCTGACGGCGATCTATCGGAAGATCATCGATACGTATTTTGCTTCTTGATCCCTCCCCGGTCACGGGGAGGGTGGCGAGCGCTTGCGAGCCGGGTGGGGCGATCTCAAACTATACCCCACCCCGGCGCTTCGCGCCGACCCTCCCCTTTCAGGGGAGGGATTAAATAGAACTCAATAGTCGACCTTCATCAGATAAAGCCCGTCCGGCGGCGCCACCGTGCCGCAGGCGGCGCGATCGCGCGCCTGTAGCGCGGCCCACAGATCGTCGGCGGTCCACGACCCAGGACCGGTCAGCCCGGAGTTGACCAGCGAGCCAACCATCGAGCGCACCTGATTGTGCAGGAACGAGCGCGCCGAAGAGAACACATGAACTTCCTCGCCGACGCGCACAACGTCGAGCTGGTCTAGCGTCTTGTCCGGCGACAAGGCCTGGCATTCAGTCGAGCGGAACGTGGTGAAGTCGTGCTTGCCGAGGAGACGCTGCGCGGCGGCGTGCATCGCTTCGGCGTCGAGCGGCCGCACCACCCGCCAGGCGTATTTCCGCTCGACGGTGAGGTCGGGTCGGCGATTGAGAATGCGATAGAAATAATGCCGCTTCACCGCCGACGTGCGGGCGTTGAAATCATCCGCCGCGCGCTCGGCTTTGAGCACCGCGACCGGATGCGGCCTTAAGTGAGCGTTGAGCGCGTCGCGCACGGTGTCGGTTTCCCACTCACGCGCGAGTTCGACGCTGGCGACTTGTCCGCGCGCATGCACGCCGGCGTCGGTGCGCCCGGCGCCCTGCACCGGCACGCTTTCGCCGGTCAGCGCCGTGACCGCCGCGGTCAGCACGCCCTGCACGGTGATCTGGTCGGCCTGCGACTGCCAGCCGCAGAACGGCGCGCCGTCATACTCGATGGTGAGTTTGTAGCGGGGCATCAGGCGACTGCCGTGCCGGCCTTGACCGGCGTGCCGCGCAGGAATTCATCGGCGCTCATCGGCTGCTTGCCGGCCCGCTGGATTTGCACGAGGCGAATGGCGCCGTCGCCGCAGGCGATGGCGAGTTTGTCGTCGAGCGCTAAGCCCGGGGCGCCGGAACCCTCGGCGAGCGTCGTACGCAACGCCTTGACGCGCACGCCGTCGAGCTCGAACCACGCGCCGGGAAACGGCGACAGGCCGCGAATGTGGTTGTGAACTTCGTTTGCTGGTTTGGACCAGTCGATGCGCGTTTCGCTCTTTGAAATTTTCTCGGCATAGGTGACGCCCGCTTCCGGCTGCGGCGTCAGCGACAACGCGCCACGTTCGGCGGCGGCGAGCGCCACGGGCATCAGCCGCGCGCCCTGCTGCGCCAGCGCATCGTGCAATTCGCCGGCTGTCATGTCCGGCAGGATCGGCAACGCCTCGCGCATAACCATCGCGCCCGTATCAAGCCCCTCGTCCATTTGCATGATGGTGACGCCAGACTCCTTGTCTCCGGCCATAACCGCGCGGTTGATCGGCGCCGCACCGCGCCAGCGCGGCAACAGTGAAGCATGCACATTGAAACAGCCGAGCCGCGGCGCCTCTAACACCGCCTTTGGCAGGATCAGGCCGTAAGCCACGACCACCGCCGCGTCCACATTGTGCGAAGCGAATGCATCCTGCGCCGCTTCGTCGCGCAAGGTCTTCGGCGTGAATACCGGCAGCGCCAGCCGCCGCGCCTCGCGCTCGATCGGCGTCACCTGCATGTCCATGCCGCGTCCGGCCGGCTTCGGCGCGCGGGTATAGACCGCGACGATGTCGTGACCAGCGGCGGTGAGCGCCAGCAAGGTCGGCACCGCGAAATCTGGCGTGCCCATGAAGATGAGGCGGAGCGGCATTGGAAATCCACATCCCAGTATCGTCATGGCCGGGCTTGTCCCGGCCATCCCGCTTAGGCGGGCAAGGGCGGTGCGTCCCTAAGCGAGATCACCGGGACAAGCCCGGTGATGACAGCATCCTACCCAATATGATGCGACGGCTCTTTGTCGCCGGCGAGCGAACCGTCGCCGCCGGATTTCTTCGCCGCCTTCTTGAACTTCTTCATCACCATGTCGCGCTTGAGCTTGGAAATATGGTCGATGAACAAAACGCCGTTGAGATGGTCGATCTCGTGCTGCAAACAGGTCGAGAGCAACCCTTCGGCGGCGAGCTCCTGCTCCTTGCCGTCGATGTCGAGAAACTTCACCTTGATCGAGGCCGGGCGCACGACCTCCTCGTAATATTCCGGGATCGACAGGCAGCCTTCCTCATAAACCGAGGTTTCGTCCGACGACCAGACGATTTCCGGATTGATGAAGACGCGCGGATCCTTCGGCTCTTCCTTGCCGGCGACATCCATGGTTATGAGCCGCAGCGGCTCGCCGATCTGGATTGCGGCGAGGCCAATGCCGGGCGCCTCGTACATGGTCGCGAACATGTCATCGACCAGCGCGCGCACCGGCGCGTCGATGGTTTTGACAAGTTCCGATTTCAGCCGGAGTTTCTTTTCGGGAATGATGAGAATGTCACGGATCGCCATAGCCGCGATTTAAGGGCTGGGGCTGGCGGGGTCAATGACGGGTTTTCGGCGGTTTCGGGGCCTTGAGCCGCTCGGCCAATCGCCGTAACGTTCGCCCTTCGTTCGCACCGTCCGCCCGAATCACGCTAGAAGCGGCCCATGCTGCAAAACCTCACGTTCCAAGACCTCATGCTGCCGCCGAACCTGCCGCTGGTGATCGGCCTGGCGATCGGCCTGCTGCTGATCATCGGGCTGGTCACCGTGATCGCGCTGCTGATGCGCAAGCCGGAACCCGTCGTCGATCTTGAGGCGCAGGAGCGGCTGATGGCGCTCAATGCCCGCCTCGACGCCATGGGAAGCTGGCTGCAGAACTCGCACACCCAGCTGCAGCACACGGTGAACACGCGGCTCGACGCGGTCAGCCAGAATCTCGGCGAGTCGATGAAGACCTCGACCAAGAACACCACCGACCATTTGCAGCAACTGCACATGCGGCTCGCGGTGATCGACAATGCGCAGAAGAACATCACCGATCTGGCCGGTACGGTCACGTCGCTG
This sequence comes from uncultured Hyphomicrobiales bacterium, assembly GCA_903892675.1. Lineage (GTDB taxonomy): Bacteria > Pseudomonadota > Alphaproteobacteria > Rhizobiales > Xanthobacteraceae > Pseudolabrys. Next base: position 14,430 of record CAITJJ010000058.1, read on the forward strand.
CAGAACGTATTGTCGAACAAGCAGTCGCGCGGCGCCTTCGGCCAGGGACAACTTGAAGCGATCGTCGCCGACGTGCTGCCGAAGGGCGCGTATGAGTTTCAATATACGTTGTCGAACCGCACCAAGCCGGACTGCGTGGTGTTCATGCCGGACTCCGGACCGCTGGTGATCGACGCCAAGTTTCCGCTCGAAGCCATGACGGCGCTGCGCGCGGCCGAAACGGACGAAGAGCGCAAATTCGCCATCGCCCGCGTCAAGCAGGACATCAACAAGCACGTCAGCGACATCGCCGAGAAGTATCTGATCCCGGGCGAGACCCAGGACATTGCGCTGATGTTCATTCCCTCGGAGTCGGTTTACGCCGACCTGCACGAGCAGTTCGACGATCTGGTGCAGAAGGCGCAGCGCGCCCGCGTCATGATCGTGTCGCCGACACTAATGGTGATGGCGATCCAGGTCATCAAGCAGGTCCGCAAGGACGCCGAAATGCGCGAGGCCGCCGACCAGATCCGCACCGAGGTAGGCTTCATGATGAAGGATGTCGGCCTGCTCGGCGACCGCGTGCGCAAGCTGCAAAATCATCTGAACCAGACCAATGGCGACATCGACGCCATCCTGATCTCTACCGGTAAGATCGAGAAGCGCGGCGGCAAGATCGAGGGCCTCGACTTCGATGCCGACAGCCCGGCGAGCGCCGACCTCATCGCCGCGCCCGTGCGCAAGCTCGGGGCGGCGGAGTGATTTTATTTTCTGTCATTTCGGGACGCGAACGAAGTGAGCGGACCCGGAATCCAGGGGCGGCAACCTATGGCTCTGGATTCCGGGTTCACGCGCCATAGCGAGTCAAAGACGCGCGTAAACGCGCTTGTGGCGCGTGCCCCGGAATGACGGAGAGAACGAATGACCGCCCCCGACCCCGCGCCGAAACTGTCCACCGCCGACGCGCTTGCCGTCTATCTTAAACCTCGCGTGTTGATCGTGCTGCTGCTCGGCTTTTCGTCGGGCCTGCCGCTGGCGCTGTCGGGCTCGACGCTCGCCGTCTGGCTGACCGAGAGCAATATCGACCTCGGCACCATCGGCCTGTTTTCGCTGGTCGGCCTGCCCTACACATTCAAATTTTTATGGGCGCCGCTGACCGACGCGCTCGACGTGCCGCTGCTGTCGCGCAGGCTCGGCCGGCGGCGCGGCTGGCTGGTGTTCACGCAGCTTTTGCTGTTCGTGACGATCGTCTTTCTCGGCTTCTGCGATCCGCTGCGCTCGCTGCCGCTGATCGTGTTCGGCGCAGTGCTGGTGGCGACCGCCTCGGCGACGCAGGACATCGTCGTCGACGCCTTCCGCGTCGAGAGCCTGGAAACCAGCGAACAAGGCGCCGGCATGGCCGGCTATGTCGCCGCTTATCGCATCGGCATGCTGGCCTCCGGCGCCGGCGTGCTGGTGCTGGTGGCGCTCTTGGAACGGCTTGGCGTCACACATAGCCAGGTGTGGATGTGGGGCTATATCGCCGCCGCCTTCGGCATGGCGATCGGCATTGTCGCGACCTTGCTGGCGACCGAGCCGGATGCGCCGCCACAGGTGGTCGATCACAGCCACGCGCCGTTGCGCCGCCTGGCCGAGACCGCGACCGGCGCCTTCGGCGAATTCCTTGCCCGCGATTCCGCCATCGCCATCCTGCTGTTCGTCGTGCTGTATAAATTCTGCGACGCCTTCGCCGGCGCGCTGACCGCCGCCTTTGTCATCAATATCGGTTTCGACAAGGCGACCTATGCCGCCGTGGTCAAGGGCGTCGGTCTCGCAGCCGCCCTGATCGGCGGCTTTGCCGGCGGCTCGCTGGTGCGGGCGCTGCCGCTTTCCACCAGCCTGTGGATCGGCGGCTTCGTGCAGATGGTATCGAACCTGACGTTCTCATGGCTCGCCGTGATGGGCACCAGCCTGCCGGCGCTGACCATCACCATCATCGTCGAGAATTTCACCGGCGCCATCGGCACGGTGATCTTCGTCGCCTATCTGTCGGCGCTGTGCGGCAACCGCGCCCACACCGCCACGCAATATGCGCTGCTGACCGCGCTCGCCGCCGTCGGCCGCACGACATTGGCATCGGGCGGCGGCTTCATTGCCGAATATTCCGGCTGGGTGACGTTTTTCGTCATCACCGCGCTATCGGCGATCCCGAGCCTGTTCCTGCTGTGGTGGCTGCAGGCCCGGGGGCATTTCAAGGCGCTTGAGACGAAGACCGGTTAGCTCATTCTCCAATTCGTCATGCCCGGCCTTGTGCCGGGCATCCACGTCTTCGCTTCAGTCAAGCAAGGCGTGGATGGCCGGGACATAGGCGTTCTGAAAGAACGCCGCTTTTCGAACGGCTATGCCCGGCCATGACAGTAGTTTCAGAACGGCAGGCCGACATAATTTTCAGCCATCGATTGCTGGGCCACCTGCGACGACAGCAGATACTGCAATTCGGTGTCCTGCAATTTGTCGTCATAGGGAATGTTGGCCGGGAAGCGGTGCAGCATCGTCGTCATCCAGCAGGAGAAGCGCTGCGCCTTCCACACCCGCGCCAGCGCCTTTTGCGAATAGCCCTTGAGCCCGCCATCGTCGCCCTTCTGATAGTGATCGAGCATGGCGTGGTAGAGATAATAAATATCCGACGCCGCGCTGTTGAGGCCGCGCGCGCCGGTCGGCGGCACGATATGCGCGGCGTCGCCAGCGAGATACAGCCGGCCATAGCTCATCGGCTCGGCGACGAAACTGCGCAGCGGCGCGATACTTTTCTCGATCGATAGACCGGTGACAAGTCGCGCCGCGACATCGGCCGGCAAACGCTTTTTCAGCTCGGTCCAGAAGGCGTCATCGGACCAGTCCTCCACGGTATCGGTCAGCGGCACCTGGATGTAATAGCGGCTGAGCACCTGCGAGCGCAGCGAACACAGCGCGAAGCCGCGTTCGTGTTTGGCATAAATCAGTTCCGGCGACACCGGCCTGGTCTGCGACAGCACGCCGAGCCAGCCGAACGGATAGAGCCGCTCATACTCGCGCAAGATATCTTTCGGGATCGCCTTGCGGCTGACGCCATGAAAGCCGTCGGCGCCGACGATGTAATCGCAATCGACGCGAATGACCTTGTCACCGTCGCGATAGGTCACATAAGGCGACGCGGCGGTCAGGTCGCAAAGCTTCACATCCTCGACATTGTGGATGACGTTGCCCTTCATTTTGGCGCGCGCATCGTAGAGATCGCGCGTCAGCTCGGTCTGGCCGTAAACGATGACTGAGCTACCGCCCGTGTGCTTGTGCAGATCGATGCGATCCATGCCCCGCTCATGGGCGATGAATACGCCCTCGTGGATTTCGCCTTCGCGGTCCATCCGCTCGCCGCATTGCGCCTCGCGCATCAATTCGGCGAAGCCGTGCTCCAGCACGCCGGCACGAATGCGGCTGAGCACATATTCGCGGCTCTGCCGCTCGAGCAGCACCGTGTCGATGCCTTTAAGGTGGAGCAATTGCGACAGCAGCAGGCCCGACGGGCCGCCGCCGATAATGCAGACCTGGGTTTTCACCACACATCCTCCCCTATGGATTATTCCGCCACTTTCAAGTGGCGGCGCATAATGGGGAATGGATCAAGCGCACTTTCTCTTGTACAAATCGAACATGCCGCACGCCCCGCTCAAACCGGCGATCCTGTCGTACAACCTCTTCGGCGAGGTGCGCGACCTGCCCGACGTCGTCCATTGCGAAACGATCGCGGCCCGCTCGGTGCTGCACGACTGGGAGTTCGCGCCGCACCGCCACGCCCGCCTGCATCAGGTGCTGCTGATCGCCCGCGGCGGCGGCCGGGCGACTTTGGAGGGCCGCGAGCACCGGCTGCGGCCGATGGACGTCGTCAACGTGCCGGCAGGCCAGGTGCACGGATTTCATTTCAAGCCGGGAACGCAAGGCTGGGTGGTCACCTTGACCAGCGAGACGCTCGACGAAGTGCTGACGCCGCCGGAAGGGCTCGGCCGGGCATTGTCCGAGGCTGCCGTGCTGCGCGGCACGCCGCCGATGCGCCGGCTGATGACGGACATTTTCGCCGAACATGGCGGCCGCGATTTCGCCCGCGCCCATGTTCTCAAGGCACTGTCGGCCACGCTGCTCGGGTTGGTGGCGCGGGCCATGACGGCGAACAAAGCGCGCGGCGGTCCCGTGCATGGCGCCAGTCTGATCAGAAAATTCGAGACGATGCTGGACGTGCATTTCCACGAACACTGGACGGTCGCCCATTACGCCGGCGCGCTCAAGGTGACGCCGACCCATCTCAGCCGGCTGACGCGCGAAGCCTTCGGCTGCCCGGCGTCGCACATGATCCGCGACCGCGTCGTGCGCGAGGCGCGGCGCAATCTCGTCTATACCAACCTGTCGATATCGACGATCGCCTATGCGCTCGGCTTTGACGATCCGGCCTATTTCAGCCGCACCTTCGCGCAAGCGACCGGCCTGTCGCCGCGCGAATTCCGCGAGCGGATACACGCGGCCAAGTAGGCAAACGCTCTAGCGCGGCTCCGGCCCGGTGAAGCGCCATTTGGTCGCCACCGCGTCGCCGATATGCCAAGCGGTTTGCGCGCACATGAATTCGTCGGCGACGATGTCGATCTTCTTGCCGACCGAGCGCTTCAGGCGACCGGCCTTGACCTTGTTGTCGGTCTCGACCAGATGAAAGGTCTTGGGCGGCGCCGGCTTGCAGAACTCGTCCTTCTGCGCGAATTTCTTCGGCGCGTCGCTGACGATTTGGTAGGCGACAATGGGCGTGCCGTTCGGATGCTTGGCATTCACCACGCGGACTAATCCGTGGATGACATCGCTGGCTTTGAGAAATTCCTGCTTCTGATCTTGTTTCGAATCTTGCGCCTGCGCCGACGCCACGAACAGCGCGGCGGCGGCCAGAACGCTGAGGCTGATGCGGAGCCTCATCAAAACAAGGTCCTCTGTTTCATCGCCGCCGATAAAGTGCCTTCGTCGAGATAATCCAGCTCGCCGCCGACCGGCACGCCATGCGCCAGCCGCGTCACCTTCACATTGGCGTCCTGCAGCAGTTCGGTAATGTAATGCGCCGTGGTCTGGCCGTCGACGGTCGCGTTGAGCGCCAGGATTACTTCCTTCACCTGCTGCTCGTGCGCGCGTGCGATCAGGGCGTCGATCGACAAATCGCCCGGTCCGACGCCGTCGAGCGGCGACAGAGTGCCGCCGAGCACATGGTAGCGGCCATTAACGGCGCTGGCGCGCTCCAGCGCCCACAGATCGGCGACATCGGCGACGACGACGAGGATCGAGGGATCGCGGCGCATATCGGTGCAGACGGTACAGGGATCGTGCGTGTCGATATTGCCGCAGGTCTTGCAGACGACGATTTTCTCATTCGCGGTCTGCAGCGCGGCGGTGAGCGGCGCCATCAACAGTTCGCGCTTCTTGATCAGATGCAGCGCGGCACGCCGCGCCGAGCGCGGCCCGAGCCCCGGCAGCTTGGCCAGCAACTGGATCAGGCGTTCGATTTCCGGTCCGGCAACCGCGGTGGCCATTTAAGTGATTACCCCAACAGCCCTGGCGGCAGTGGTAGACCGCCGGTCACCACTTTCATCTTCTCGGCCATGACGGCCTCCGCCTTGCGGCGCGCATCGGCATGCGCCGCGACGATGAGATCCTCGACGATTTCTTTCTCGCCGGGCTTGATCAGCGACTCATCGATCTTCACGCCCTTGAGGTCGCCCTTGGCGGTGAGCGTGAGGGTGACCATGCCGCCGCCGGCAGTGCCGTCGACCGTGATCGTATCAAGCTCGGCCTGCAATGCCTGCATTTTCGATTGCAGCTGCGCCGCCTGCTTCATCATGCCCATGAAGTCAGCCATTCTATTTCTCCTTGCGCATGATCTTGTCCGAAAACCGGTTCCCACTTTTCGGGATCATGCGCTAGTCCTCGTTCTCTTCGACAGGCGCAGCACCCACAGCATCGGCATCGTCGTCGGGACGCCGCGAAATCTCGCCCACCGTCGCACCGGGAAATTTCGCCAACACTGCCATGACCAGCGGATCCTGCATCACTTGCTGGCGCAATTCGGCATCGCGGTCCTTGGCCTGATCGCGCATGGTCGGCGCGCCCTGCTCCTTCGACACCACCACGATCCAGCGCTTGCCGGTCCAGGCGGTAAGCTTGCGTTGCAGATCGTGCACGAAAGTCTTCGGCGCATTCGGCTGCAGCGCGATTTCGATCTGGCCATCCTCGAAACGCACCAGCCGCACGTCGCGTTCCAGTGCCATCTTGGTGCCGATGTCGCGCTTCTCGGCGACCAGCGCGATCAGCGCCTCGAACGAGCCGAGCGACAAAGTGGGGACAGCCGGTTCGGCCGCGCCGAGTTGCGCGACAGGCTCGTCGGAGGGACGCGGCGATGTCGCCGCCGACGTCCGGGCGCCGCCGCGCGGCGCATCGTAACGCGGGCTTTCCTGACGCGGCGCAAAACTCTGCGCGGCAGTCGTCCCGGTCGAAGGTCCGCCGCCATTGGTCGCCGGCCGCGCCGGGGCCGAGCCACCGCCATCGCCGAGCGAGCGCACCACTTCGTCAGGCGTCGGCAGATCGGCGGCGTAAGCAATGCGCACCAGCACCATTTCGGCGGCCGCGACCGGTCGGCCGGAGGCCTGCACCTCGCTGACGCCTTTCAAGAGCATCTGCCAGCAGCGCGACAGCACCCGCATCGACAATTGCGTGGCGAATGCCTTGCCGCGCACGCGCTCGGCCTCCGACAGCGATACATCGTCGGCGACGTTGGGCACGACTTTGACGCGGGTAACGAAATGGGTGAATTCGGCAAGGTCGCCCAGCACCACCGCCGGATCGGCGCCGATGTCGTATTGCGCTCGCAGTTCACCGAGCGCGGCGGCGATGTCGCCTTTCATCAGCGCTTCGAACAGATCGACGA
>CAITJJ010000059.1 GCA_903892675.1 uncultured Hyphomicrobiales bacterium
CGCCGAGCAAAGCGGTGTGGGACGGCTTCAACGCCTTCATGCGCAAGAACGGCCGGCCGATGGAATCGCGGCTTTATTGCCACGGCCAAGGCTACGATCTGGTCGAGCGGCCGCTGGTGCGCAACGACGAGCCGATGACCATCGAAAAAGACATGAACATCGTCGTTCATCCGACCTATATCCACGCCGGTTACCTGAACTGGCTGTGCGATAATTATCTGATCGGCGACAACGGCCCGGGCGAGCGCCTGCACAAGTTCCCGGAGGAAATCACCGAAGTCGGCTAAGGCTTCAGCACGACGCGCTGCGACTTTTATCGACTTGACCGGATGTGCCGGCAGAGTCAGGTTCTCCCCAACAAAAGGGAGGACCGCATGAAAAAGTCATTTATCGCCGCCGCTGTCGCCGGCCTGCTGGCGCTGCCGGGCATCGCCGGCGCGCAGGGCTTTCCAGACCGCACGGTGACCCTGATTATCCCGTTCGCCGCTGGCGGACCGACCGACGTGCTCGGCCGCATCATGGCGCAGGCGATGGGCGAACAGCTCAAGCAGACCGTGATTGTCGAAAATGTCGGCGGCGCCGGCGGCATGACCGGCGGCAAGCGCGCGGCCGACGCCAAGCCGGACGGCTACACCATGCTGCTCGGCACCGTCGGCACCCAGGCGCAGGGCCAGACGCTGTATAAAAAGCCGCTGTACAACGCCATCACCGATTTCACCCCGGTCGGCCTGATCGCCGAAGTGCCGATCGCGCTTCTGGTGCGCAAGGACCTGCCGGCCAAGGACCTCAAGGAATTCGTCGCCTATTCCAAGGAGAACCAGAAAAAGATGCAGTTCGGCTCGGCCGGCGCCGGCTCGGCCACGCATCTCGGCTGCGTCGTCTTGAACACCGCGATGGGCACCGACATCACCCATGTGCCGTACAAGGGCACCGGCCCCGCGATGCAGGACCTGGTCGCCGGCCGCATCGACTTCCTGTGCGAGATCGTCAGCACGGGTAAAGCGCAGATCGACGGCGGCACGGTGCGCGCGCTGGCGATCATGACGTCCGAGCGTTCGGCGGTACTGCCGAGCCTGGCGACGGCGAAGGAACAGGGCCTCGACGTGCAGGCCTATACCTGGAACGCGCTCTATGCGCCGAAGGGAACACCGGCCGACATCGTCAAGAAGCTCAACGACGCCATGGTCGCGGCGATGAACACGCCGGCTGTGAAGGAACGCCTGGAAGGTCTGGGCGCGACCATCGTCGCGCCGAACCGGCGCAGCGCCGACTACCTCGGCAAATTCACCGCCGATGAAATCAAGAAGTGGGAAGCGCCGATCAAGGCGAGCGGCGTTTCGATCGAGTAAGTCACAACGGTAAACGCAAGACGCCGCGGCTTTCGGGCCGCGGCGTTTTTTATGCCGGTAGGCAAATCTATTTCGGCGGGTCCATCAGGCTGACGTGGGCGGCGACGACGCGCCAGCCCTCTGGAAATTTCACCCAGGTCTGCATCTGCCGGCCGACTTTGCCGGCCGCCGATGGCCGCTCGTAAAGCGTCGAGGCGGTGGCGAAGTCGCGGCCGTAGGTGGTGATAACGGTCTGCGAAATCGTGCGGCCGAGGCCGACCGGCG
>CAITJJ010000060.1 GCA_903892675.1 uncultured Hyphomicrobiales bacterium
AGCGTGACGCGGCCGCTCGCTCTGTCATAAGCCGCATGCGCGGCGCGCGCTTCCATCGGCGTCGCATTCTGCCGGTGCGAGCGCGCATCGATCCTGACGATCTTCGCCGCGCTGGCCCAGACGTCGTCGAAGCCGGCAGTCTTGATTTCGCCCTTGAGAATGACGTTGCCGGGCGCCTCGGCGTGGATCTGCGGCGCGCCATCGGCGAGCGCGTCGCGCGCATCGACTAGCGGCGCGCTCTCGCTGATATTCACCTCAACCAGATCGACGATGTCCTCGGCTTTTTCCTCGCTCGATGCCACCACGGCGGCGATTGCTTCGCCGACATAACGCACAACGCCGTCGGCCAGAATGGATTGGGCGACCGGCCGGTAATTGAACTTGTGCAGCATCGGCGTGATCTTCTTCACGCTCGTCAGATCGGCGGCGGTGACGACCATCGCGCCGTCCGGCGCCTTGATGCTGTCGATTTTCCCGGCGGCATTCGGGCTGCGCACGAAGCGCACCCAATGTTCGGCGGCAAGATCGGCGGTGAAGTGGCCCTGGCCCGTTACCAAAGCCGGATCTTCCAGCCGCCTGATGGCGCGGCCGACCCATTTCAGTGCTTCGCCGTGTGAGCCCTTTGTCGGAGCATTCATACGCTTTCTTCCTCGCGCATGATCTTGCCCGAAAACCGGTGACCACTTTTCGGGATCATGCGCATGAATGCTCCAGCGCCCGGCGCACCACGGCGCGCACCAGATCGCGGCGATAGGCGGCATCGGTCTGGTGATCTTCCAGCGGATCGACGGCCTCGCTCGCGGCTTCTGCCGCCGCACGGAAGGCATCGTCGTCCGGTGTCCGGCCATTGAGCGCGGCTTCGGCTTCGCTAATTCTGCGCGGCGCACTTTCTGCGCCGCCAACGCCGACGCGGGCGTCGCTGATCTTGCCATTGACGAGCGAGTAAGTAACCAACGCGGCGGCCATCGCAAAGTCACCGGCGCGGCGGTTGAATTCGTAAAAGCCGAATTTGGCGTCAGCCGCCAGCAAAGGCAGGCGCACTTCGGCCAGCAATTCGTCCTCGGCCAAAGCCGTTGCCATGATGCCTTCGAAGAAATCCTTCGCCGCGATTTCGCGCGTCCCGCGCTGGCTCATGGCGATCATCGTGGCGTCCAGCGTCGCCGCGGTCAGGCACCATTCGGAGGCCGGGTCGGCATGCGCCAGGCTGCCGCAGAAGGTGCCGCGCATGCGGATCGGATAATGCGCGATGTGGCGCGCCACGTAAGTGAGCAGGGCGGCCAGCCGGTTATCGGCCACGGGGGCATGGAAGGCCGCATGCCGCACCCGCGCGCCAATGCTCAGTACCTTGCCGTCGCTCGCCAGCCGGTCGAGGCCGGCGACTTCATTGATATCGACGAGATGCGCCGGCTTGGCCAGGCGGAAGGCCATGATCGGCACCAGGCTTTGCCCGCCGGCCAGAATGCGGCCGTCCTGGCCCGCCACCTGCGACAGGATCGCCAGCGCCTGCTGAAGCGTGCGCGGCACATGGCGGACAAAGGGCGCTGGCTTCATGGGCTCATCCTGGAGCGGCGGTCCTCGAAATCGCTTGTATGCTAACGATCTCGGATCGGGGGAGTCAACGCGCCCTGTCGGCCAGACGAGCCTAACTGCCGACCTTCAGCGCCGACACCAGCCCGCGCAAGGCGGCGATGGTGGAGGGCGCCACGCTTTTGCCGGTGCGCGGGTTGTCCGACGGCACGTTCTCGATCGTCATGGTGAAGCGCACGGTATCGGCATCGACCGTGATGGTGTGGGTGTTGCGCGTCACCGTCGGATCGGCCCAGATCTGCAAGCGTGTGCGGTCCGGTCCGATGCCGGCCAGGCTCAGCGCCGCCGCCACATTGACGTTGGCCGGGAAACCTTTTGCGCCGTCGCGCGCCGAGCCATCGAATACTTTGAGCGGCTCGGTCAATCCCTTCACTGAAATTCCATTGGTGACCAGATAGGGCGCGCCCTCAAGGCCGGCCGGCGGCTTGCGCGTCACCATCTCGACTGAATGGATTGTGCCTTCGGCTGCGCCTCGCACGGCATCGAAGCCGATCAGGGCGCCGGTCGGCACGATAATGCGCGCGCCGGCCGCCTTGGCACGCTCGACCAGATCGCCATGGTGCAGAAGCTGCCCGGCCGATAGCGGCATGAAGATGCGGCCCTTGTCGATCGCCGGAATCGCGATGTCGCGGAACAAAGCCGGCGGCAGGCACTCGACGATGACATCGCAGTCGTCGGCCAAAGTCTCTAGCGTGCGCAGCGCGACCAGATCGCCGATCTGCGGCAGCGTGCGGCGTGCCTTGTCGGCGTCGCGCACCGCGACCGCCGTTAATGTCATCTCCGGAATGACGCCATCGATCAGGCGGCGCGCAACGTCCAGACCGACGGCGCCCAGTCCGGCAATGCCGATGCGCAAAGGTTTCTTGTTCAAAGGATACTCCTATCGCCACTCATCGAGACGCCAGCCATCGGCGGTGAAAAGATAATTCTGTCCGGCCACTTCCATGCGCTCGCTCGGTTTGGCGGTGATGCCCCAGTGATCGAGCCGTCCCGGCGGCCATTTCCAGTCGTCGGGCTCGCCGACGCGATAGCTTTCGTCGATCTGCTGCATCTCGCCGGTATATTCGATCGGCATGTTTTCCGGTCCGAGGAAGTAACAGAACACATTTTGCCCCGGGCCGTGGCGGCCGGGTCCCCATTCGATGCCGCGGCCATTGTCACGCATGCGGCCGGCGCCGCGCATCACCGAATCGAGATCGGGCATCTCGAAGGCAATATGATTGAGTGTCGTGCCGCCGC
>CAITJJ010000061.1 GCA_903892675.1 uncultured Hyphomicrobiales bacterium
GAAAGAACGAGCCATGGCCGCAATCGTGCTGGATCATGAACAGGCGCACCAGAAAGCCGGCGGCCGGCACCGACAGGACCAGCGCCAGCCACCAGAAGCCGTAGCGGTAGGACAGCCACATAACGACCCAGAGCGCGATCAGGGGGCCGACGCTGATGGCGATTTCGGTAATGCTGCGCCAAGTGCTCGGTTCGCGATAGCGCAGCAGTCTTTGGGTCCAGACGCGCGCGTCGATTGGCCCGGCGGCAGCCGCCGGCGCTTTATCTTGCTGCAAGCTGATGTCCTTTGCGTCTAAATGTGCGGTACAAGCCGGCTGGCCCGGAGCGGGCCGCCGCTTACGCACGTTCGCAAGTTGAGGGAAACGGAAGCTTGATCGGGTAGCAGGGCTTTTTTATGTCTGGGCTTCGACATAGCAGTATCCGTGAATCGGTTCCAGCTTTCGCCGCGGGAGTTTCAACATGATACCGACGGTCGCTATCATCGCGCCGGGCAGCATGGGCGCCGGCATCGCCAGACGCCTCGTCGAGCACAATGTGAAAGTCCTGACATCACTTGCCGGCCGCAGCGCAGCAAGCGCGAAACGCGCCAGCGACGCCGGTATGCAGGCTGTCGATGACCGGCAACTAGCGGAAGCCGACTTCCTGTTCTCGATCGTGCCGCCGGGCGAAGCCCTGGCGCTGGCGCAACGGCTGGCGCCGGTATTGGCCGCGTCCAACCACAAACCAGTTTATGTAGAATGCAACGCTATCAGTCCGCCGACCATGCTCAAGGTCGCGGACGCCATCGAGCCGACCGGCTGCGCCTTCGTCGGCGCCGGCATTATCGGCCCGCCGCCCAAGCCCGGCTCGAGCAACACCAAAATTTATGCCGCAGGTCCCTTTGCGAAAGATCTTGCCGCGCTGAAAGATTACGGCCTGATCGTGCGCGTGCTGGACGGACCGCTGACCGCCGCCTCGGCGTTGAAGATGTCCTACGCCGGTATTACCAAGGGTTTCACCGCGCTCGGCGCGTCGATGATGCTGGCATCGGTGCGCGGCGGCTCGGCCGAGGCGCTGAAGGCCGAACTCGCCGAAAGCCAGCCGGAGTTGCTCGATTTTTTCAGCAAAATGGTGCCGGGCATGTATGGCAAGGCCTATCGCTGGGTGGCAGAGATGGACGAGATCGCCGACTTTATCGGCGAGGAGTTCGCCGAGCACGCCATGCAGTCTGCCGCTGCGCGTTTCTACGAACGCATGGCGGCCGATCAGGACGGCCGCAAGGAGGAAATCGCGGTCATGAATAAATTTCTCGGCCGGACGCCATGAGCGATCAACTCGTCCTCACCCAGATCGAGGCCGGCTACCGCATTCTGACGCTGAACCGGCCCGACAAGCTCAACGCCTTCAACGAGGCGATGCATGCGGCGTTGCGCGGGGCGATCGACGAAGCCGAGGCCGATGTCGACTGCCGCGCGCTGATGATTACCGGCGCGGGGCGCGCTTTCTGCTCCGGGCAGGATCTCAATGATCGTCTGCTCGCGCCCGGCGAGAAATCGAAGACGCGCGACTCGCTGGAGCGCAATTTCAATCCGCTGGTGCGGCGGCTGCGCGCGCTGCCGTTCCCGACGGTCGCCGCCGTCAACGGCATCGCCGCCGGCGCCGGCTGCAATATCGCGCTGGCCTGCGACATTGTCGTCGCGGCAAAATCCGCGACCTTCACGCAATCCTTCGCCCGCGTCGGCCTCATTCCGGATTCGGGCGGCACCTTCTTTCTGCCGCGGCTGGTGGGAGAAGCGCGGGCGCGCGGCCTGGCGCTGATCGCCCAGGAGCTGAAGGCCGAGAAAGCCGCCGAATGGGGCATGATCTGGCGTTGCGTCGACGACAACGCACTGCTCTACGAGGCGCAGCGCATCTGCCAGCATTTCAGTATCGCGCCGACGCAAGGGCTATCGCTGATCAAGCAGGCACTCAATGCATCGGCGGCCAATACGCTCGATGAACAGCTCGATCTCGAGCGCGACCTGCAACAC
>CAITJJ010000062.1 GCA_903892675.1 uncultured Hyphomicrobiales bacterium
TGCATCTTCTTCTTGAGCGCCTTGAGGGCTTGGTCGACATTGTTGTCGCGAACGAGAACTTGCACGCAGGCTCCTTCGTTGATGAAGAATCGAATTTCGGTCAAAAGCCGCGATAAATGGGCTCTTTGAGTCGGGTGGCTTTAGCAGACCTTTTCCGGTGAGTCTATTGGAACGGCCAAAAAAGCGCGGTTTCCGGGCAGTTCCGCCTGTTTTCGCCGGGATGCAGCCTTCGCGGCGGCGGACGGGAGTGCCATAATGGGCCTGAAACCGGGCCTATTTCGTGTAAACCCGCGTCACATGGCCCATTTTGCGCCCCGGCCGGGCGTCGGTCTTGCCATAGAGATGCACCGAAGCGCCGGGTACCGCCAGCCAGGCCTGCGTCTCGTTCACGTCCGATCCGATCAGATTGGTCATCTCGACCTTGCGGCCGAGCCGGATCGGCTTGGCCAGAGGCCAGCCGGCCACCGCCCTTATATGTTGCTCGAATTGCGACACCGTGGCGCCGTCCATGGTCCAGTGCCCTGAATTGTGAACGCGCGGCGCGATCTCGTTGACCAGCACCGCCTGTTTTCCCCCCGTCTTGACCACGAACATTTCGACCGCCAGCACGCCGACATAGTCGAGCGCCTTGGCGATGCGGGTGGCGATCCGCTTGGCCTCCGTTGCCAGCGCCGGCGACACCTTCGCCGGCACCGTCGATATTTTCAGGATGTGGTCGCGATGCTCGTTCTCGGTGACTTCAAAACATTCGACATGACCGTCGGCGGAGCGCGCCGCGATCACCGAGACCTCGCGTTCGAACTTGACGAAGCCTTCGAGAATACACGGCGCGTTCTTCAATTTGCGCCAGGCCGCATTGGCGTCGTCGCCGGGCATGATCTTGACCTGCCCCTTGCCGTCATACCCCATTGTCGTCGTCTTCAGCACCGCCGGCCGGCCGACTTTGTCGAGTCCGGCGGCGAGCTGCGAGGCCGAATGCACGGCGGCGTAGGGCGCGACCGCGATCTTCAGCCCGTCGATGAAATTCTTTTCGATCAGCCGGTCCTGCGTCAGCTCCAGCACGTGCGGGTCGGGCAATACCGGCTTGCGCTTGGCGAGGAAGGCGGCCGTTTTGGCCGGCACATTCTCGAACTCGTAGGTAATGACGTCGACGCTGGCGGCGAATTTGGCCAAAGCCGCCTCGTCTTCGTATGCGGCGCAGGTCGAAGCCCGCACCACTTCGAACGCGCCGGAATCTTTCTCCGGCGAATAAATATGGCAATGCAGCCCGAGCCGTGCGGCGCTAAGCGCCAGCATGCGGCCGAGCTGGCCGCCGCCGAGAATGCCGATCGTCGAGCCGGGTTTCAGCACTTAAGCGTTTTCCTTGCGCATGATCTTGTCCGAAAACCGGTTCCCACTTTTCGGGATCATGCGCTAATCCTTCGGTTTCTTCGCCACAGACTTGGTCTGCGCGGCGCGCCAGGCGTCGAGCCGTTTGGCGAGCGCCTTGTCCGACAATGCCAGGATCGCTGCGGCGAGCAGGGCGGCGTTGATCGCGCCGGCCTTGCCGATAGCCAGCGTGCCGACCGGAATGCCGCCCGGCATCTGCAAAATCGACAAAAGCGAATCCTTGCCTTCCAGCGCATGCGTATTGATCGGCACGCCGAGCACCGGCAAAGGCGTCATCGACGCGGCCATGCCGGGCAGGTGGGCGGCGCCGCCGGCGCCGGCGATCACCAACTTGAAGCCCTTGTCGCGGGCGCCATGGGCGAAATCGAAAAGCCGCTTCGGCGTGCGATGCGCCGAGACGATCAGCGCCTCATAGCCGATCTTGAGGGCGTCGAGTGTCTCTGACGTATGCTTCATCGTGGCCCAGTCGGATTGACTGCCCATGATGATCGCGACCGGTTTTGCAGCCATTTTGCCCCCTGTCCCAAGCCCCGGCGGGCTTTAAGGAAGCGGCGGATTATAGGTCTGGAACCCTTGCTGGCAAGGTGAAAGGGACCTGCGGAACGCGCTATGCTCGTTGCGGGGCGGAAAAGATTCGCCATACCGGACCGCGTGCAAAAAAGGTCGGATAGTGACTGCCAATAGCCCGAGGGCCGAAGCCGCGGAGTTGCCCGCCGACCGCGATCTGACCGCGGCGCCGGCGGAGGATCTGCTGGCCGAGATCGAGCGGCTGCGCGCCGCGCTGCGCGCGGCCGAGTGCAAGATCGCCGAGTTGGAAGCCCGCGCCGATGTCGATCCCTTGCTCGATATTCTCAACCGCCGCGGCTTCGAGCGCGAACTGGCGCGCTCGCTCGCTTACGTCCGCCGCTACGGCACCGATGCCACTTTGATGGTGATCGATCTCGACGGCTTTAAAGGCGTCAATGACCGGCACGGCCATGCCGCCGGCGACGCGCTGCTCAAGGCGGTGGCCGCCGCGCTGCGCGGCAAGGTGCGCGCCTCCGATGTGGTGGCGCGGCTCGGCGGCGACGAGTTCGGCGTGCTGTTGTGGAACGTCGATGCCGGCCGTGCGGCGGCCAAGGCCGTTGAGCTGGAAAACGTCATCGAGCAGGTGCGCGCCGATCATGACGGGGTCGCGCTGCAAGTCGGCGCCAGCGCCGGCGCGGTGGCGCTCGCGCCGGAGTCGAGCGCCGCGGCGATCATCGACGCCGCCGACAAGTCGATGTATGCGCGCAAGCACGGGCGGCGGGGCTAAGCGATAATATCCGGCGTCAGCTGGTCCTCGACCTGCCGGATCTTGTCGCGCAACACCAGTTTGCGTTTTTTCAGCCGCTGCACCTGGATCAGGTCGGAACCGGGCGATGTCATCAGCGCCTCGATCGCGGCATCGAGGTCGCGATGCTCCTGTTGCAGGCGCGCCAGTTGCTCGCGCAACGCAACTTCTTCGTTGTCGTTCATCGCCACCGCTTGTTTGCTTGGCACCCGGCCACGGGGAACCTTGAGAGGTATTATTGGGTGCAAGCGACTTAAATTATTGCGTTTTCCACAGCCGCCCACAAGCGTTACAAAATTCGCCCGATTGACCAAGGGCTTTGGGCAAAAAATTGTTCAATCGGTAACCGCGCTTTACCGCCACCCTTGCGGCCAAATCGGGCTACACTTACATCTCTAAAGGTGGCGTAATTGAAAGCGTGCCAACAGAGAGCCAAACTTCATCATCAGAACCCAAAGATTGAGGAGACATTCGGCATGTCGATGCAATCGCATCTTGCGGAACTTGAAAAAAAGCACCGGGCACTCAACGAAAAAATAAACGATTGCCAAGCGCATCCCGCTATCGATGATCTGGAAGTTGTTGAACTCAAACGGCGTAAATTGCTGATCAAGGACGAGATCGAGCGGATCCGTCACACCGAAAGCGACAGCGTGCATTAGGCCGTCGCTTTTTCTTTTTGCGATTGTCAGTGATGAAACCGCCGGCTCCGCGCCTGGAATGCGCGGGGTGGCGGTTTTGCTTTTTTAAGGCCCCCGGCGGGCCGATTGATCGATTCGGTCAAAACCCTTTGTAAACCGCCTTGATCTGCTGGCGCAGCCAGGCCTGTTTGCGATCCCTTTCGCTGCGGCCATGCCAGACCATATTGGTGGCGATCTTGCCGACATCGAGCGGGATGCGCCGCTTCACCAGGCCGAACGACGTCTCGAAAACGTCGGCCGCGAGCTTGCTGAAAACGCCGATCATGTCGCTGCGCGTCAGCAGTTGCGGCACGGCTGTGAAATTAGACACCGACACCAAAGCGTGACGTTTGCGATTGGAGCGCGCCAGAAGATCGTCGAAGATGGCGCTGCGCCCGCCGGTCGCGCTCACCACCAGATGTGGAAACGACAGCACCGCCTCGATATTGAATTTCGACCTTGCCTTTAACAGCGGATGACCGGCGCGGAAAACGCAATAAAGGTGTTCGTCGAGCAGAAACTCCACACTCAAGTGGCGTGGCATCTCGTCGAACCAGCCGAGCGCAATGTCGACCTGATCGCCGTCGATCAAATCCAAAGCCTGCCGGCGGTCGGCGGTGCGGACATGCAAATCGAGACTCGGCGCCGAACTTTGCAGGCGAGCGAGCAACGGCGGAATCACCGCCAGCGTCAGGCGGTCGGGCATGCTGATCCTGCACACGCCGGTTGCGTGCGCCGGGTCGAAGGCCGGCGTCTGGAACAGGCAGTCGCCGATCTGCCCGAGCGCCTCGCGCAACGGCTGGCGCAGGGCTTCGGCGCGGGGCGTCAGCACGAAGCCGCCGGCGCGGCGCACCAGCAGGTCGTCGCCGAGAAGGCGCCGCAGCCGGTGCAGCGAATTACTGACCGCGGGCTGCGACCGCCCGAGCTTTGCCCCGGCCCGCGTCACGCTGCGTTCCGTCATCAGCGCATCGAGCGCCTTGAGCAGGTTGAAGTCGAAATTCCGCAGCGGCATCGTGTATCCACCTGATGAATGTTCTGTATTTCTACTATTGATTTGGCTTATGCGATAGCCGGGCCTAGCGTTGGTCGCGCGAGGCGCCGTGCGATCAACAGCGGCACCAGCGGGGAAGGGAACGGCCATGGACAGTCTTTCGCGTCGCGCGCTCCTGAGCGTCACCGCGGCCGGCGCGGCGGCGACCGTCGCGGCATCGGCCGGCAGTCGCCCGGCTATCGCCGCTGCGCCGCAGAGCGGCCAGCAGGCGCCCGGCTTTTATCGGTACAAGGTCGGTAGTATTGAAATCACCGTGGTGAATGACGGCGTCAGCCGGATGCCGATCACCGAAGGCTTTGTCGAGAACGCCAGCAAGGATGCGGTCAACGCCGCGCTCGACGCGGCCTTTCTGGAACGGGATTTCTACGCCGGCCCCTATAATCCGATCGTGATCAATACCGGCACGAAGCTCGCTTTGGTCGATACCGGCACCGGCGAACAGGCGTTCCAGGCCAGCAAAGGCCTGAATGGCCGGTTGCCGCTCAGTCTGGCCGCCGCCGGGATCGATCCCGCCGCAATTGATGCAGTCATTATCTCGCATTACCACGGTGACCATATTAATGGTCTGCTGAAAGCCGACGGTTCGCTCGCCTTTCCCAATGCGGAAATTCTGGTTCCAGCCGCCGAGCACAAATTCTGGACGGATGACGGCGAACGCAGCCGCGCCACCAAGCCGCGCGTTGTCGCCGGTTTTGCCAATGCCCGCCGCGTGATGGCGGGCGAGGTGCTCAAGCGCCTGCGCACCTATGATTGGGGCAAGGAAGTCATCGGCGGCGTCACCGCCATCGCCACGCCCGGGCATACACCAGGCCACAGCTCGCACGTCGTGTCATCCGGGGGCAAGTCGGTCTATGTCCAGGCCGACGTCACGCACGCGCCGTTTCTATTCGCGCGTCACCCGGAGTGGCACTTCATGCTCGACGTCGATCCGGTCGCGGCCGAAGCCACCCGCCGCAAGGTCTATGATATGCTCGTCGCCGATCGAATGCTGGTGCAGGGGTTCCATTATCCGTTCCCGGCGGTCGGCCACGTCGAAAAAAGCGGCGCCGGCTACCGGGAGGTTCTTGTGAACTGGACGGCGGCGATCTGAACCTGCCCCCTAGGCATTGCAAAATCATTGCTGGTAGGCTCCGCGCGACCGAGGCTCGGCCGCAGCACTCATAGAAGGCTAAATGATATGCGAAACCCGAAAGCAGTCCTGATCGCAGCGTTATTCGCAGGCGTGGCCGCCTTCGCGCCCGGCGGCGCCATCGCCGCGACGGATTACCCGACCCGCGCCATCACCATCATTGTGCCCTATCCGGCCGGCGGCGGCGTCGACGCCATGGCCCGCGTCGTCGGGCAAAAACTGTCGGACGCCTTCAAGCAGCCGGTCAATGTCGAAAACCGCGGCGGCGGCGGCGGCACCATCGGCTACCGCGCCGTGTCGCGCGCGACACCCGATGGGTACACGCTGCTGCTCGGTCACACCGGCTCGGTGTCGATCAACCCGAGCCTTTACGTCAATCTCAACATGAATCCAGTCAAGGACTTCGCTCCGATCGGCCTGATCGCCTCGATGCCGGTGGTTTTGCTTGCCAATCCGTCATTCCCGGCCAAGACGGTTGCTGAATTTATTGCGCTCGCCAAGAAGGAACCAGGCAAGCTCAACATCGGCACCTCCGCGGTCGGCACCGGCGGCTATATGGCGGCCGAGCTGTTCAAGTCGGTAGCCGGCATCGAAGGCACCATCATTCCGTATAAGGGCACCGCGCCGGTGATGAACGATCTGCTCGGCGGCCATGTAACGATCGCCTTCGGCGTGCTGCCGCCGGCGCTCGGCAATATTGAGGCCGGCAAGCTGCGCGCGGTCGCGGTGGCGAGCCCAAAGCGTTTCTCGCTGCTGCCCAATACGCCGACTTTCGACGAAACCGGCCTGCCGGGTTTTGAGGCGGTGCTGCACTACGGTCTGCTGGCGCCGGCCGGCACGCCGCCGGAGATCGTCGAAAAACTCAGCGCCGAGCTGCGTAAGCTCGCCGACGACAAGGATGTGCAGCAGCGCATCCACATGGAAGGCGGCGATCCGATGACCTCGACCGCGGCCGAGTATTCCGCCGATATCGCCGCGGAAGAAAAGAAATGGGGCGGCCTGGTGCGCAAGCTCAACCTCAAGGTCGATTGATCCCAGCCAGTATCTAAAAGAAACAGAAAAAGAATACAGCTGTAGGGGGAGGATGCCATGCGGTCTCTGCTGCGGGGTCTTGCGCTCGCTCTGCTTATGCTCGCCGGCGCGTCTCAGGCGCGCGCTCAGGATTATCCGAACCGGCCGATCACGCTGATCGTGCCGTTTCCAGCCGGTGGCAGCACCACGGTGATGGCGCGCAACGTTGCCGACAAGATGTCGACCTTGCTCGGGCAGAACATCGTCGTGGAAAATCGCGCCGGCGCCGGCGGCACCATCGGTACGCGCCAGGCGGCGAAGTCGCCGCCAGACGGTTACACCATCGTGCTCGGCTACACCGGCACGTTTTCGATCGCACCCAGTCTCTACGCCGATCCGGGCTACGATCCGCGCAAGGATTTCGCGCCGATCGGTTTGATCGGCACCGCGCCGAGCGTGATGGTGGTGCATCCGTCGGTGCCGGTGAAGTCGGTGGCTGAATTCGTCGCCTATGCGAAGGCGCAAAGCCAGCCGGTGTCCTATGGCTCGCCCGGCGTCGGCACCGCCAATCATCTGGCCGGCGAACTGTTCGCCAGTGCGACCGGCGTCAAGCTGCAGCATATTCCCTACAAGGGTTCGGGCCCGGCGATGACCGACCTGATCGGCGGCCACATTCCGATGATGTTCGTGCCGATTCCGAATTCCATCGGCAACGTGCAGGGCGGCAAGCTGCGGGCGCTGGCCGTGACCAGCCCGAAGCGCTCGGCGCTGCTGCCGGATCTGCCGACCGTGCAGGAATCAATTGTGAAAGATTTCGACGTGGCGTTGCGCTATGGCCTGGCGGCGCCTGCCGGCACGCCGCGCCCGATCATCGACAAGCTGAACAAGGCGCTCAACGACGTGCTCGCGTCGGCGGACGTGCAGCAGCGGCTCACCACCGAAGGCGCCGAGTCGCTGGTCGGCACGCCGGAGGCTTACGGCGTGGATATCGACAAGGAAGAAACCATGTGGCGGACGCTGGTGAGCGGACTTGGCCTGAAGGTGCAATGACGTTCAGCCTCGCCCCGGCGAACACGCCGGGGCCGCTCTCATCCGGCCTTGCCGTTCGCCTAATTCGACAAGCCGCTTTGGTCGGCGGGCGCGCCATCGATCATCGCCGCCTGCGCCTTCTGGAGAAAAGCATCGGCGACGGTGCCGGGCTCGCCATCGGCGTAGCGCTTTTCCTGCAGCAGCACGAGCGCGAACAGCACCAGCACGCTGCCGATCATGAAGCTGTTGAGCAGCGTGCCGATCAAGGTCGGTTTTGCCGCGAGCGCGGCCTGACGTGACTGGGGAGATTTGCGTTTTCCGCGCGGCAGATCTGTGGGCAAGGGATACCTCCGTTGTTGATCGGTCCCAGCACTCAACTGCAATGCAAAACGCGACGACTCGTTCGACTATGAAGCGTGAATCAAACCCGTTAATGAAAACACACCCTGGTGATCGGCGGCGGTATGCCGCCGCCTCTGGAGGCCTGCAAAAAGCAAGCCAGTGGGACGAAAGCGTTTTCGAGCGAAGTGGGCACCGGTTCGCGTGAAGAAAACGCGACAAAACAAGAGGCTAGAGCCCCGGCTTTGATTCCATCAAAGCCGGAAAGGCTCTATTTACCTCCACCATTTGCCAAAGCCCCGTTCTGGCCGTATTTTGGTGATGGTTTCGCGTCGTCAGCCGGAGAGGTCGCCATGCTGTTCGTGCCCAAATTCCTGTCCGTCCCGGCGCCGCGCCGGTCTGGCGCCCTGCTGGCGGCCGTGGCCGGTGCAGTGCTGCTGACTGCGTCGGTTGCCCAGGCTTTCACCTTCAACGACCAGCCGAGCGGTGGCGGCGGCGCCGACAGCGCGACGAAATTCACCGATCCCGCCGACCGGGCCAAATCGCGCATGAACATGAACGGCAATGCGGGCGACCGGACCACGATCCAGGGCGGCAATACCTCGTTTCAATTCGGCGGCCGCGAGTCGTTCGACGAACGCTACGATTCGAACCGGATGTTCAGCCCGAACAGTCTGATGGGCCGGTAGCGGGAGAACTCACCGCTTCCTTGACATGAACGCCATGAACGCCGCCTGCGCGTCGGGCGACTTCAATCGCACCTTGAAGGCTTCCGCTTCCTCGTCGATACGCGCGATAATTTCGTCGGGCGCGCCGCGCATCAGCCAGCGCGACACCAGCACGCCCTGCGGCGGCAGCGCGGCGATCTTTTGCGCGGCGGCGAGCGCCTGCGCCTCGGTCTCCTCGGCGGCGACCACCGCGTTGACGATGCCAGCGTCCTTCGCCTCCTGCGCGTTCAGCGGCTGACCCATCACCAGAAGCGAGAAGGCGCGCGCGTGCCCCATCAAGCGTGGCGCGATCAGGCTGGAGGCCGCCTCCGGCACCAGGCCGAGCGCGACGAAGGGCGTCGACAGTCTTGCGTCACTGCCGGCGACGACATAATCGCAATGCAAGAGCATCGTCGTGCCGACGCCGACGGCGTTGCCGTTGACCGCGGCGACGATCGGCTTCTCGCAGCGCGCCAGCGCATAAAGAAAATTCAGGATCGGTTGGCCGAGCGAGCCTGAGCCCGCCGCCTTCATGAAGTCGCCGATGTCGTTGCCGGCGCAGAACACATCCGGCCCGCCGGCGATCAAAAGGCAGCGAATGGCGTTGTCGGTCGCGGCCGTGCCGATCGCCTCCGCCATCGCCTCGTACATATCGAGCGTCAGCGCGTTCTTCTTGTCCAGCCGGTTCATCCGGATGGTGCGGATAGGGCCGTCGTCGGTGATCAGGATGTCGGGCATGGGGGCTCTCACTTGTAATCGTCAGGCTTGCCGCGGCGGTACCGGCGGAGGTTGACGGAGCGCGTTCAGTTCATGAGGAAGGACATAAATGTATCTAGCTAACTCTCGAATAAAATCGATAAGTTGACGAGCGTCTTCAATTGTCACCTTGTCTATAGGATCAAAATGAGCGCCGCTGTTGCCAACCAATCTAACTTCAGTCGACCAATCCGACAGTGTTGGATGCAGGACGCCCTTTTCAGAAAGTTGTTTGAGCTTTTCCGCTAAGGAGCCGGTCGATTCGCCCCTTTCAGCCGCTATTCCTTCTAGAGTTCGCCTAGCCATAACGGACGCGGCTCTGGGGCAGTTTGCGCCTAACGCGAGAGCCGCTTCGTGAAATGCATCTCGAATCTGTTCCGGAACAGCAGGGTGCAGATTTGAATGCGGCTGGGGCCACCAATGAAAACCGCGCCACGAAATTGTGCCGCCGCTTTTTAGACCTTCACGCCTAGGATTTTCACCTACCCATTGTTCTTCCAGCACCGTAATGCCTTGTTTGCAGTGTCGGCATATAAGAACTGAAGCTCTGTCAGAATGCGTAGGGGTTTGAGTGCCATTTCTCTCAACTAAGTAGCCGCCGTCAAAGGTTACTGGCAGGTGGCCAATACATTCAAAACTGGACTGCTTTTCGCATCTCGGACATAGCCCAGAAGGTCGGCTACTATCGGGAAGACCTTCATTTTGTTCGGGAACGGGCTCTCCACGGGAACCCTTAGATTGCTTTCCAAAAAGCCAATCCATTGCTACCTCTGCCATTCAAACGGTTTAAACAGTCTTCGTCATCTCTCGCAATTTGAATTTCTGTATCTTCCCGGTGCTCGTCTTCGGTATCTCGGTGAAGACAAAATGACGCGGCACTTTATAGCCGGCGAGCTGCGACTTGCACCATTGCGTCAACTCATCCGCCGTTGCCGACGCGCCGGGTTTCAGCTCGACGAAGGCGCAGGGCGTCTCGCCCCATTTGTCGTCCTGCTTGGCGACGACGGCGACCGCCATGACGGCGGGGTGCTTGTACAAGGCATCCTCGACCTCGATGGATGAGATATTCTCACCGCCGGAAATGATGATGTCCTTGGAGCGGTCCTTGAGCTGGATATAGCCGTCGGGATAGATGACGCCGAGGTCGCCGGTGTGAAACCAGCCGCCGAAGAAGGCCTTGTCGGTCGAGGCCTTGTTCTTGAGATAGCCTTTCATCACCACATTGCCGCGCATCATCACTTCGCCCATGGTCTCGCCGTCGCGGGCGACCGGCACCATCGACTCCGGATCGCGGACGTCGAGTGCCTCGAGCGCGCCGTAGCGCACGCCCTGGCGCGCCTTCTTTGCCGCCTGTTCGGCGAGCGGCAGCGTGTCCCATTCCTGATGCCAGTCATTGACCACCGCTGGGCCGTAGCATTCGGTTAGGCCGTAAAGATGCGTGACGTTGAAGCCGGCGCCCTTCATCGAGGCCAGCACCGCCTCGGGTGGCGGCGCCGCGGCGGTGAAGAACTCGACGATGTGCGGCAGCGGCCGTTTCTCGCTTGCGTCGGCGTTGAGCAGCACCGACATCACGATCGGCGCGCCGCACAGATGCGTCACCTTGTAATCCGCGATGGCGTCATACATCGCCTTGGCGCGCACCGCGCGCAGGCAAACATGCGTGCCGGCGACCACCGAGATCGACCACGGGAAGCACCAGCCGTTGCAATGGAACATCGGCAGCGTCCACAGATAGACCGGATGCTTGCCCATCGAACAGGTGACGATGTTGCCGAGCGCCAGCAGATGCGCGCCGCGGTGGTGATAGACCACGCCCTTCGGATCGCCGGTGGTGCCGGAGGTGTAGTTGAGGCAGATCGCGTCCCATTCGTCGTCCGGCATCGACCAGGCGAAGTCCGGATCGCCGGAGGCGACGAAATCCTCGTACTCGATTGAGCCCAAGCGTTCGCCGTTGCCGGAATATTCCGGGTCGTCATAGTCGATGACCAGCGGCTTCACTTTCGCCAGCGCCAAGGCTTCCTTCATCACCTTGGAGAATTCGCGGTCGGTGATGACCACTTTGGCGTCCGCGTGGTCGAGCGAGAAGGCGAGGATCGCGGCGTCGAGCCGCGTGTTGAGCGTGTTGAGCACGCCCTGCGTCATCGGCACGCCGTAATGGCATTCCAGCATCGCTGGCGTATTGGCCAGCATCGCCGAGACGGTATCGCCGCGCTTGATGCCGGCTTTCGCCAGTGCCGAGGCGAGCTTGCGCGACCGCGCATAGAAATCGGCATAAGTCCGCCGCATCGGCCCGTGGATAATCGCCGTCCGGTCCGGGAACACGGCCGCCGCGCGCTCGAGAAAGCCGAGCGGCGTCAGCGGCTGGTAATTGGCCGGATTGCGGTCGAGATCCAGATCGTAGGCTGTTTTGTCGTAAGGCGTTTTCGCCATTTGGTGTTTCCCCTCTTTCGCCAAGGTTAGCGAAAAGGGGGCGCTGCAAGCAATGCTTTAGCGGTGCAGCAGCACGACCATTCCCTCGCGCGTCAGCTCGATGGAAATCAGCAGCATGATGCCGAGCGTGATGCGGTAGAAAATCTCCTGCGGCGTCACCCGCACCAGCCAGAAGCCGAAAATATTGGCGGCGATGGCCAGAGGCAACAGCGCCAGAGTCGTGCCAAAGCCTTCGGTCGTGAACTGGCCGAGGGCGAAATAGGGCACCACCTTAAGCCAGTTGATGAGGGCGAACACGACGGCGTTGGTGCCGACATAGGTCATTTTCGGCAGGCGCAGGCCGAGCACATACATCTGGTAGGGCGGCCCGCCGGCCTGGCAGATGGTCGAGGTAAATCCCGACAGCGCGCCCCAGAACACGCCGGCGGCGACGCCGGGGTGCCTCGGCTCGCGCGGGATACTCAGCATGCCGATGAGGCTGTAGGCGACGAAGCCTATTGTGGTGACGCCGATGAAGACGCGCACCGCGGCGTCCGAAATATAGGCGGCCAGCAGCCAGGCGATGCCGATGCCGAGGATCGCGCCGGGAATGACGATGGCGACGACGCGCCTGTTCCAGTCCTTGCGGTAGACCCAGACCGCGTTGGCGTCCTGCACGATCATGATCGGCAGCATGATGGCGGCGGCCTCCAAGGGCGGCATCACCAGCGCCAGCATCGGCGTCGCCATTTGTCCGACGCCGGCAAAGCCGCCTTTCGACAGGCCGAGCGCGATCACCGCCGGAATGGCCAGGGCGTAGAACAAAGGGTCGGTGATGAGGGTCAAAGGGCGGCCTTCTTTGGCCGTTTCCTACGCAATCATCCGGAGGTTCGCCAGCCTTGTTTGTGCATGTCCGGCAGGACACAATTGCCCGCAAAGACGCGCTTCGAGGGGAACGCCATGACCGCCGCCGCCAGCCGATATCCTGACATCTATGCGCGCTGGGCGCGCGACCCGGAAGGTTTCTGGGGCGAGGCGGCGCAGGCGATCGACTGGATCGAGAAGCCGAAAA
>CAITJJ010000063.1 GCA_903892675.1 uncultured Hyphomicrobiales bacterium
CGGACGAGAAACTGCGCGCCGCGCACGACGAGGTGAACCGGCTGCGCAAGCGGTTAGAGCTGGAGAATGCCTATCTGCAAGAGGAAATCCGCATCGACGGCAATCACCACGGCATCATCGGCCGCAGCGCCGCGATCCAGCAGACCTTGCGGCAGGTCGAACTGGTGGCGCCGACCGACGCCACCGTGCTAATTACCGGCGAGAGCGGCACCGGCAAGGAACTGGTGGCGCGCGCCATCCATGAGGCCAGCAGACGCGGCAACCGGCCGCTGATCCGAGCCAATTGCGCGACCATCGCCGCCGATCTGTTCGAGAGCGAATTCTTCGGCCACGCCAAGGGAGCCTTCCCCGGCGCCTTGCGCGACCGCATCGGCCGATTTGAACTCGCCGACGGCGGCACCTTGTTTCTCGACGAGGTCGGCGAAATCCCTATCGAGCTGCAAGGCAAGCTGCTGCGTGTGCTGCAGGAAGGCCAGTTCGAGCGCGTCGGCGAAGTGCGCACGCGCGATGTCGATGTCCGCGTCATCGCCGCGACCAACCGCGATCTGAAAGCGCTGGTGCGGCGCGGCCGCTTTCGCGAGGACCTTTATTTCCGGCTCAATGTGTTTCCGGTCGATCTGGTGCCGCTGCGCGAACGTCCCGACGACATTGCGCCGCTCGCCATGCATCTGCTGCGGCAGGCCTGCAAGAAGCTCAAGACCGGCGAACTGCGCCTCACCGAAGGCGACGCGCGAAGGCTCGCGCAATATGCATGGCCCGGCAATGTGCGCGAATTGCAGAACGTGATCGAACGCGCGGCAATCCTGGCGCGTCAGGGCCGCGTGCGTATCGACCTGCCCGACCTGGGCACCGGTGGCTATCATGGAAAGCGCGTGGCGGCTTCCGCCGGCAAGTCTTCCATTCTGACCGACGATGACCGGCGCGAGCGCGACCGCGTCAATATATTGGCCGCGCTGGAAGCCACGGGCGGTAAAATATTCGGCCAGGGGGGAGCCGCCGAACTGCTCGACGTCAAGCCGACGACTTTGGCCTCGAGGATCAAGACGTTGGGAATCAGGTTCGAGCGGTCGCCGAAAGCGGATGAGGTGGAACAGAGGATATAAATCGCGTGCCCCGGATGCGGTGCAACACGAAACAAAGTGAAGTGGTGTGCCGCTGATCCGGGGCCCAGCTCACTTATAGAAAGCTGGGTCCCGGGTCTGCGTCGCGTCACTTCTTGCGGCGCCGCACCCGGGACAAGAGACCGTGCCTTGTCAAACCGCGCCTCGCATGCCACCAAAACACCCATGAGCGCGGAAGTTTCCATCGGTAACGACGAACGGCTGACGCCGCACCCGTTGCGCGCGGTCATTCTCGGCGAGGTGCATGCGCGGCCGTTTACGGCTATTGAAACGCCGCGCCGCATCCTGCATTTCGGCTTCGACACATCGGGCGAGGCGGCCAGGACCGACCGCGCCGCGCTCGCCGATTTCTGCGCGCGGCGCAATCTCGAGCCGCTGAAAGCAGGCGCCAAGCATCACCGCGTCAGCTTTGGCGGCGCGACTTTGCGCTGGGAGCAGCATTCCGAATTCACCACCTACACCTGGGAGCTGCCGTCGGACGCAGCCACGCCGTTTCATCCGGCCGCCTCGTCGCTGGCCTCACCCATGAGCAATGTGCCGCAGCCGGGACCGCTGCTGGTCGCGCTCGATCTGCATCTGCTGCCGGATGGCACGGAAAGAAAGATCAAGGTCGAAGGCCTGTTCGACCGCGCCAGCCTCGCGGTGGCCGAGAACTCCGACGGCAGCGCATTGTTCGCCACCGACTTCCAGGCCGATCCGGCGGGCTTTGTGCGCGTGCTGGTGCTCGACCGTGGGCTGGGGCCGGAGCGCGCCGGCGCGGTGGTGCAGCGCGTGATCGAGACCGAGACCTATCGCACCTTGGCCTTGCTTGGCCTGCCCGAGGCGCAACGGCTGGCGCCGTCGATTGCCCGCATCGAAAAACGGCTCGCCGAAGTGACCGAGGAAATGCGCCGCGCGCATCAATTGATCGACAACCAGCGTCTGCTCGACGAACTGACCGCGCTCGCCGCCGAACTGGAAGCCGGTGCCGCCGCCAGCCATTTCCGCTTCGGCGCCAGCCGCGCC
>CAITJJ010000064.1 GCA_903892675.1 uncultured Hyphomicrobiales bacterium
CTATAACGGCGGGGGCGCGATCAAGACCGGCAAGATGTGCTGGCGGGCGACCGACGCCCTCGACCATGGCTATTGGGCGAAATGCCCGAAGCCGGAAAAGGCCATGAGGACGGGCAAAAAGGCCAAGAAGGCCGCGAAACCGGCCAAGAAGAAATAGTCAAAGTCAAAGCGGTCGATGTTGCGATCGCATTGAAACAGGCCGCTGTTCCACAGCGGCCTGTTTTTTTGCTCCTGGCGCTATTTCTTGCGCGGCGGCGTCACGATCAGTTCGGACAGCTGTTCCTTGGTCAGCGGCTTGTCGAGAAACTTCAGGGCGACCGCGTCGCGCACCGCGCCGTCGAGATCGGCGAATGTGTCGCTTTGCAAGGCTGCCTTCGGCTGGAATTCGGCCATAGATTCCTTCAACAGATCGACCGGCAGCTTCGTCTTGACCGAATACATCTCGACCGCCTTCGGGTCGGCATACATCCAGTCCACCGCCTCGCGATAAGCCTCCATGAAGCGCAGGATGGCGGCATGCTTGGTCTTCCAGGATTCGGCGTTGACCAAAAGGACGCGCACGGTCTGGCCCTTCAGCGAAGGAACGTCGCTGCCACGGGCGACAATGCGAATTTTTCCTTCCTTGATTTCCTTCAGCCCGAACGGCGGCGCTGCCCAGCCGATATCGATCTGGCCAGACATCACCCCGGTCAACGTGCCCGGAGGGCCGCCGGTCGCGGTCGGCTTGGCTTTGAGGCCAAGCTCGCTGGCAAAGGCCACAACGATGTTGTTCGACGACGAGCCGTTGGTCGAATAGGCGATCGTGTTGTCGGCGGTCGCATCTTTCAAACTCTGGATCTTGGAGTCGGACTTCACGTACCAGTACAGATCGCCGGTGCCGGTGAAGGCCGGCGCCAGGATGCGCACCGGCGCGCCCTTCGAAAACGCCCGCATCACGCCGGCCGCGCCGACGCCGGCGCCGATATCGGCCGAGCCGGAAATGACCGCCTGAATGGTTTCGCCGGCGCCCTGCGTGCCGACGTTCTCAAGCACCAGACCGTGCTTCTTGAAGATGCCGGCATCCTGGCCGAGCGTCGGCGGCTGGTTTTCCCAGTTGTTGATCTGGCCGATTGCGAGCTTGAGCTGGTCTTCGGCCGACGCCGCGGTCAGGCCGAGAGCCAACGGAACGATGAGGCCGAGCGCGCCGATAATGGATGTAATTGATTTCATGTTTCGCTTCTCCCTGGCGGAATTTCCATTCTTATGATTGCGTGCTCTTATCCTAGATTATTTTCGCCGTATGGCGGACTTTTTCTTGCGATTGGCGGCCGGCTTTTTCTTCGCCGTCGCCGGCTTTGTTCCAGCAGCAACCGCCCCGCCGGCTTTGGCCACCCGCATCGACCAGTATTCCCACGAGCGCGTCAGCCCGGTGGTCTGCACCACAATTTGCCCGGCCTTTTCGGTTTCGCCCGGTGAAAGCGAAGCGACGCGCTCGCCAATGGTGAGCGCGCGCACTTGATACTCGGCGTTGCGCGCCGAATAGACACAGCGGAACACACAGTCTTTAACACTGGTGCCGGCCACGGTGACGCCGTGGCGGTTCATCAGCACCATCCAGTGCGCGCCGAGGGCGCGCGCCAGCGAGGCGCCCTCCTCCGGCTTGCAGACCAGCATATTGGTGTCGCCGAATTCGTCGTGCTGGTCCCAGTAAGGCGGCTTGATGCCGCCGACCGCGCCAAGATGGAAGATCGGCACATAATCGGTGCCGGTAGCAAGCAGCGGCATGAAGGCCGGGCAGTGATGATGGCATACCGAATTAACTTCCGGCCGCGCCTTGTAGATCTCGCCATGAATGACGCGCTCGGAATACTGCGACACCGACGGCTCGCGCACCGGATTGGAGTCCAGATCGTATTCGATGAAGTCGTCCGGCGTGACCAGCTCCGGCGCGCGCGAGCGGGACAGCAGATAACGATTGGGATTGTCCGGATGCCGCATGCTGACATGGCCGAAGGCGTCAATCACACCTTCATTGGCGACAATCCGGTTGGCGAGCGACAGTTCGCGGCGAGCGTCGATGAGATTAGGGGCCATAGGTGTTTCCTCTTCTTATTGTTGGGGCGAAAGCCAGGCATCGTGGCAGGAGCTTTAAAGCGGCACAGACAAGCGTTCAAGCCCCGCCAACCAAAGCAGCCGCCTCCGCGCGCAACGCCGCAATAAAGCGCTGGGCGAGCGGGGACAGCGCCTGGTCGCGCCGCGTCCGCATGACGATCTCGCGCATAAAATGCGGTTTCCGCAAAGGCACGCCGACCAGCCTGCCAGCCGCGACTTCCAGCTTCATGATCTGTGGCGAGGAAACAATCACGCTATCGCTACGCAAGATCAACGAGCGTAACGCCAAAAGGGAATTAGTGCTGACATAGTTCGCCGGCCACGGCTCGTTTTCCGCGGCGAACAGCAGCTCGATGTGCCGCCACATGGCGGTGTGCGCATCCGGCAACACCCATTTCGCGCCGCGCAGATCCTTCAATGCGATATGCTTCCGCCGCGCCAGAGGATGCCGGCGCCGCATGATGACCACTGCGACGTCGTTCATAAGCTTGTCCGACACAATGTCGCGCGGATCGCCTTCCGGCCCCGCCGGGCTAACGATAACGTCGAGTTCGCCGGTTTGCAGACCAAGCATGAGTTGGTCGTCGGGGCGCTCATGAATCCGCACCAGAATATTGGGGCTGGTGTCGCGGACCTTCGCCACCGCGTTGGGCACCAGGGCGACGCATGCGAGCGGCGACGCGCCAATCGCGAGCATCCCTTCCAACCCCTGCTTCTTCAACCGTACGTCATCGGCGGCCCGCGTGAGCAAGGAGGTCAGCGCCTACGCATGCGTGGCCAGCAACTGGCCGTATTCCGTGAGGGCTGCGCCGTTACGGCCGCGTTCGAGGACGCGCACACCGAGGGCCTTTTCCAGCAACGCCATGCTGCTCGACAGCGCCGGCTGCGACACGCGGCGCGCCGCCGCCGCTTTGGTGAAAGAGCCGGCCTCGGCGATGGCGAGGAGTTCGATCAGGCGCTTGGGGTCGAGTGCCATAACTTCAATCTATGGAAAGCCACATAATTCGTATTGGACTTGATAGATACGCCGCTGTCAATTTGCGGTCAGGACGGCGCTGAACTGTCCATCGGCGAGGAAAACGGGGAGTGCTATAGTGAGCGCGCGCAATGTCTATCTGGTCGGCAGCGTACCGATGGCGGATGCGGCGACCGTCTTCGAGACCGTGAGCGCGGCGCTCGGGAATTCCTTGCTGACGCTTCCCGACGGCGAGACCGGCGAGCGGATCGACTGGATCACCTGGCTTGAGCCGGTGTTTCGCGACAACCCGGCCTTTGAATTGTCGCCGGAAGTCTTCCAGTTGCACAGCCAAGCGGCCAAACACAAGCGCTATCAGCTCAAAGCTGGCGTTTCGATCGAAGACGTGCGCTTCGACAATCTCTTTTATGCCGATGTCGCCAAGCGCTCCTACACGACCTTCGCGGCGCTCAAGCGTGCCGGCAAGATTCCGCAGCATGTGAAATTCCAGGTCGATCTGGTGCCGGCGCATTCGGTCATCTGGCTGTTCGTGCAAGAGGGCCTGCAACGCGCCATCGACCCGATCTACAACGACGCGGTTGTGCGCGAGATCGACAGGATCGTAGCCGCCATCCCGCATGAAGAGCTGGCGATTCAATTCGACATCGCTTCCGCCGTGTTCGCCCGCCTCGAGCGCAGCGAACCCAGCCCCTACGGCAACACCAAAGAAGAAATGCAGGCGACGTTTTCCGCCATCGTCGTCCGCCTGGCCGAGCACGTTTCAAGCGACATCGATTTGCTGTTTCACTTCTGTTACGGAGACGCCGGTCACCGCCACGTCATCGAACCGACCGACATGGGCGACATGGTCGACTATGCCAACCGCTTGAAGGGCCAGCTCAAGCGCCCGATCACGCAGATCCATATGCCGGTACCGCGCGACCGGTCCGACGCCGCCTATTTCGTGCCGTTGCGCCGGCTCAAGCTCGATGCAGCGACGCGGCTGTGCCTTGGGCTGGTGCACTACACCGATGGCCTCGAAGGCACCAAAAGGCGCCTCGAAGCCGCGAGGCAATTCGTGCAGGATTTTTCGATCGGAACCGAGTGCGGGTTCGGCCGGCGCGATCCTGCCACCGTACCGGAATTGCTGCGTATCCACGCCGAAGCGTCCAAACTCGGTTGAGCGGGCGCGTTGACGACTGCTAAGGTGAGTAACTGTCCCGCATGACAGGCCGCGCAGCGGCTCCACGCGCTCAATGACCTTCCGGGAGACCCGTATCCCGGTAGGCGCGTTGAAACTAAGCAGTGGACGCTTGACAGACGGCGCACGTTAGGGAGGGTTGCGTGCCATGCAAAAACCCGCGCACATTTTCATCGACCATGTCAGTCACATGTATCGTCCGCCGCGCGGGCGCGAGGTGCTCGCGCTTGACGCCGTCTCGCTAGAGGTGCGCCAGAGCGAATTCATCGCACTTCTGGGCCCGTCCGGCTGCGGCAAATCAACGCTGCTTTATCTGATCGGCGGATTCCTGCCGGTTGAAAAGGGCGAGATCCGGGTCGACGGCAAGCCGGTCGCCGGACCCGGCCCCGACCGCGGCATCGTATTCCAGCATTTCGCATTGTTTCCGTGGAAAACCGTGCGTGGCAATGTTCTCTACGGGCTCGAGCGCCAGGGCATGGCGAAAGCCGAGCGCGAAACCCGGGCGATGGAATACATCGAACTGGTCGGCCTGCACGGCTTCGAGGACAGCTACCCCTCCCAGCTTTCCGGCGGCATGAAGCAACGCGCTGCGATTGCGCGCACATTGGCCTTCGATCCGAAAATCCTGCTGATGGACGAGCCGTTCGGCGCCCTCGATGCGCAAACCCGCGGCCTGATGCAAATGGAACTGCTGCGCATCTGGCAGCGCGCGCCGAAAACGGTGATCTTCGTCACCCACGACGTGCAGGAAGCCGTGCTGCTTTCCGATCGCGTCGCGGTGATGACGGCGCGGCCAGGGCGCATCAAGACCATTGTCGATACCAAGTTCGACAAGAACGACCCGGATATTTTCAAGAACAAGACCTTTGTCGAGAAGGTCGATGAGGTCTGGAATCTGGTGAAGGACGAAGCCATCAAGGCGCAGGGCAAGCGGAGCGCATGACCAAGACCCTCATCCGCTATCTGCCGCTCCTTCTCCTGGCGCTCGTCTGGGAAATGGCGGCGCGTTTCGAATGGGTATCGACCACCGCGCTGCCGCCGCTCAGCGACGTCGTGCGTGCCTGGATCGAACTGATGCTCGATGGCGAACTGTTGCGCAACAGCGCCTCGTCGCTGTACCGCATCGCCGGCGGCCTCGGCCTGGCGATTGTGGTCGGCACAATTCTCGGCATCGGCATGGCCTGGTGGAAGCCGGTCAATGTGCTGCTCGCGCCGATTGTCGAAGTTTTCTATCCCGTGCCGAAATCGGCTTTGATCCCGGTCACGGTGATCTGGCTCGGCTTTGGCGACGGCTCCAAGATTTTGTTGATTTTCCTCGGCTGCATGGTGCCGGTGACCATCGGCGCCTTCAACGGCGCACGCGCCAGCGAGCAGGTCATGGTCTGGTCGGCGCGCAGCATGGGCGCCAGCAAATTGCGCGTGCTTTGGGACGTGGTGATGCCCGGCGCAATGCCGGAACTGCTCAACGGCATCCGCACCGCTCTGGCGCTGTCGTTCATTTTGCTGGTGTCGTCGGAACTGATCGTCGCGCAAAAAGGCTTCGGCTATCTGATCGGTTCGCTCGGCGCCGGCGGCTCCTATGACGCGATGTATGCGGTGGTGCTGACAGTCGCGTTCCTCGGGTTTGCCGCCGACCGCGCCTATCTCGAAATCGTCCGGCGCACATTGGCGTGGCGGAGCGTCGCATGAACTCAGACATGCAGACACCGCGCAACGGCGTTCCGGAAATGCTCGGCCGGCTGGCCTGGACCATCGTCTGGGGCTTTGCCCGCATCTTTTCCATCGTCGCGCTGCTGGCGGCGTGGGAAATTCTGGCGCGCACCGGCACCTTCACGCCGTTTCAATTGCCCGCGCTCAGCGCCGTGCTGGAGCGCATCTGGTCGGACGCGGTCAGCGGCGATCTCGCCATCAATGCCGGATTGACGCTCTATCGCGCGCTGACCGGCTTCGCGATCTGCGCCGTCCTCGGCATCGCGATCGGCATGGCCATGTCGCGCAATGTGGTCGCCAACTGGTTCTTCGATCCGATCGTCTCGGTCGGCTTCCCGATGCCGAAAATCGCCTTCCTGCCGGTCGTGATCCTGTGGCTCGGCGTTTATGACACCGCCAAGATTACCATGATCGTTGTCGACGCCATCTTTCCGGTGATCGCGGCCACCGTCATCGCCATCCAGGGCGTCGAACGCGAATTGATCTGGTCGGCGCGCAACATGGGCGCCAGCAAACGCGAATTGCTGCACCAGGTCATTCTGCCGGCCGCCAGCCCGCAGATCATGACCGGACTTCAAGTGGCCCTGCCGTTATCCCTTATCGTGGCGGTGGTTGCGGAAATGCTTATGGGTGGTTACGGGCTTGGCGGCGCGATGATCACTGCCGCGCAGTTCGCCAACTCAACCAGCGTTTTTGCCGGCATCGTCGAGATCGCGGTGATCGGCTACGTCCTGATCAAGATCATGGTCTTGATCCGCCGCAGACTATTGATCTGGCACCCGGAAGCCAACGCGCCGGCGACAGCGTAGTCCCACATCGCTTTTATCTTGTGCTGTATCGCATTCCGGGCGATTCCGCCCTTTATGCGGCTTGCCAAAAACAGTTGGACGCCCGACAATCTGCCGCAATTCGCGGCCCGAAGCTTGCCGTTCAAAGGCTGGCTCGCCGAATCCTGGGAGGAAAATATGCGATTTCTGAAATTGGCACTGGCCGGCGTATGTGCGCTCGGCGCAATCGGTATCGGCTCGGCCAACAGCGCCGAGCCGGTGAAAATCCGCATGTCGTGGGTGGCCCCGATTTCGAACTGGGCTTCGATCGTTCTCGAGAAAAAGGAACTCGCCAAGCATCTCGGCAAGTCCTACACGCTCGAATCCGTCCGCTATCAGGGCACGCCGCAAATGATCACGGCGATCGCCAATAACGAGCTGGAAGTGTCCAACCTGGCCTATTCGTCGCTCGCCATCGCGATCGAAAACGCAGGCTTGAGCGATATCCGCGTGATCGCCGACGAATTCCAGGACGGCGTGCCCGGTTATTACACCACCCAGTACTATGTGCGCAAAGACTCCGGCATTACCAAGGTGAGCGACCTCAAAGGCAAGGTGATCGGTACCAATGGTGGCGGCAGCGCTATCGATGTCGCCATTCGCGCCACGCTGAAGAAGCACGGGCTTGAAGAAAAGCGCGACTACACGATGCTGGAAGGGCCGCTGCCGGCGATGCCGGCGATGCTGTCTGAGAAGAAGGCCGACCTGATCCCGGCCGTGTTGCCGTTCTCCATGAATCCCAAGCTCAAGGAAGAAGGCAACGTCCTGTTCGAACAGCGCGACACTTTGGGCGTGACGCAGATGATCGTCTGGACCGCGCGCAAGTCGTTCATCGACAAGAATCGCGCCGCGATGGTCGATTTCTTCGAGGACATGCTGGTCATCAGCCGCTGGTATCAGGACCCGAAGAACAAGGACGAAGTCGCCCAGATCGCCTCCCGGATCACCAAAGTGCCGCCGGAGCGCTTCGGCTGGCTGTTCACCAAGGCCGACACCTTCCGCGATCCCAACCTGATCCCGAACGTCGCAGCGCTGCAGCGCAACATCGATGTCACTTACGACCTGGGATTTGTGAAGAAAAAGATCGACATCAGCAAATATGTCGACCTGAGCCTGGCGCAGGAAGCGGCCAAGCGCATCAAATAAGGCCAGCGCCGACCGGAGGCAGTCTCACTCGGCTGCAACGTTAAACAAAACCGCCCCGCCGGGAGACCAGCGGGGCGGTTTTTAATCGCGGCGACGCGCGGAGCGGAGACGGCCGCGCGATCAGACCATCGTGATTGGAATCGCACCGAGGAAGTCGCGCTTGCCGATATCGGCGCCGAAGGCGCGCACGATGCCGTAGGCCGCGCTGATGTGGAAATAGAAGTTCGGCAACACGAAGTGGTTGAGATAATCGCCACCCTTCATCTGGCCCTGCTTCGGCCCCAGTGGGAATGAAATGGTGCGATCGCTCGACGCATCGATCGCCTTGACATCGAGCGTCTTGATATAGGCCACCGTCTTGGTCAGGCGTTCTTTGAGTGCCTCGAGGGTGGTTTCGTTATCGTCGTATTTCGGCGCTTCGACACCGGCCAGCCGCGACAAGCCATTCTTGGCCTGGTCGCAGGCAATCTGAACCTGGCGGGTCAAGGCGAACATATCCGGCGCCAAGCGCCAGCCGAGCAGCACCGACGGATCGATCTTCTTCGCGGCGGCGTGCGCGGCCGCCTTGTCCAGCACGGCGGTCAAGGCATTAAGGCCAATTTCGCAGACCGGCACACTGGCCTGGGACATCGAATAAGTCATGATCGTTGTCTTCCCTGAAACGGTTGCGCCCGGCAAGACGCCGCGGCGGCGGGACAATTGCATGCCGGCAAAGCCCCGGGCAATCGGCAAGTACCCCACGGCATGGTGGCGTATTGGGCCAACCTTATGTGTTGACCGGCGATTGCCCCACAAAAGTGATTTCGCGCCGATCCTGGCAGCTAATGTAGCCAATCTGAATAGTTAATGGCTCGATAACTACTTTCCCGTAGCTTTGGTGTGAAATTAACGAAGTTTGACCCGCACAGTCTTCATATTAATGAACAAATTGCATCAGGGCCTTGAATCGCGTCTTGCCCTTTTCGGGCTGAATGATCGCGGGCGAGACAATATCAAACCCGATTGGGAACTGACCGGACCCCATCTTGAACGCGCCATCGATACATTTCTCGAAGCCACGGCGGTGATGCCGGGAATCTCCACTATCACGAACAAGCACAGAGGTCTGATTAAAGCTCTCGGACTATCCCACTTCGAGAAGCTGTTGAGCGGCAAATTTGACGAGGCTTATTTGACTTCCTGCGAGACAACCGTCGAGCAAGAAGCCGCTCTCGGCCTTGATGCCCGCATGCGGGCAACGGTGGGAAATTATGTTTTCCGGACGGCGATCGAACAGCTAGCGCGCAAAAACCGCTTTTCTGTCGGAAAACTTGTCAAGAAAGCGCACTGCATATCGCAATTCATTGCGTTCGATGTCGCCAACGCGATGATGTTGCACCGCCTAGCGCACGAAGAGGCCGCGCGCACTCGACGCGACAAAATTGACACCGCGATATCTGATTTTGGCCGAGCAATGAACGAAGTATTGGCCGCAATCAACGAGGCGTCATGTTCGTTGACTGAGACTGGTTCGATGATGAAAAGTCTTTCAGACGACACATTAACGCGTATGGGACTCGCTTCCGCCGCGGCGTCGGAAACCTCTCAGCGCGTTGAAATCACCGGCAAGGCAACCGAAGCTTTGTCCGCGGCGATTCAGCACATCGGCGAAGAGGCCGGGCGCGGCCTGCAGATGGCAAACTCGGCGGTGGGCGACACTCAGCGCGCGCAACAAACCATCCGCACGCTGGACGATGCCGCCAAACATATCGATTCGGTAATTGGTCTAATTTCAGACATCGCATCGCAAACGAACCTTCTTGCTCTGAACGCGACAATAGAAGCCGCACGCGCGGGCGAATCCGGCCGAGGATTTGCCGTGGTCGCAGCCGAAGTGAAAGCGCTGGCCCATCAAACCAGCCAAGCGACCGGTGAAATATCGCAGCAAATATCCGCCATCCAGGAGGCGACGAAACGTTCCGTCACCGAAATCGTTTCAATCGCAGGAGTCATTGGGCGATTGTCCTCGGTCGCATCAAGCATAGCGTCAGCCGTCAAAGCGCAAGAATCGACTACCTATGAAATCTCCGGAAGCATCAAGACTGCCGCGGGCCGCACCGCGAGCGCGTCGGATGAGATTCGTTCGGTGGAACAGGCCGTCAGCGACGGAGCCTCCGCCTTTTGCGAGATCGCTGGATGGGCGTCGAAATTGTCCTCCGATGCACACGATCTCGAAGGTAAGGTAGCGGACTTCACTGCCCGCGTTCGGGCGGCCTGACGCAGCAAGACGACCGACGCAAAGACCATTGCCTCTGCTACAACTCGGCCCACTGCCGCAGCAGGTTGTGATAGACGGCGGTCAGTTCGACATTCGAGGCATGATCGGGATGGTCGCGGCCGAGCTTGATGATCGCCATGTCCATATCGAACAGCAGCGAACGCCTGCTTTCGTCGCGGATCATGCTCTGGGTCCAGAAGAACGACGCGATGCGCGAACCGCGTGTGATCGGCGTGACGTTGTGCAATGAGGTCGCCGGATAGACGATCATGTCGCCGGCCGGCAGTTTCACTGTGTGCTCGCCGTAGGTGTCCTGCACAACCAGCTCGCCACCGTCGTAGTCCTCCGGTCCGGAGATGAACAAGGTCGAGGACACGTCGGTGCGGATGCGAGCGCCATTGCCGGCGCGGACGGCATTATCGACATGGGCCCCGAAGGTCATGCCGGCATCGTAGCGATTGAACAACGGCGGAAACACCTGTTTGGGAAGTACCGCCGACATGAACAAGTTCGACCGCCCAAGCGCATCGAGCACCATATCGCCGAGCTCGCGCGCTTCCGGCGCATTCTCCGGCAATTGCAGATTGAACTTCACCTGCGCCGACTGATGTCCCGCGGTGACGCGGCCATCGACCCAGGCAGCCCTTTCCATGACCTCACGGCAGCGTGCGATTTCCGCCGCCGTGAGGACGTTTGGAATATGGATCATCATCGGCGGAGCGCCTTCTTGTCACCCATGCGGCTCACCACTTGATCCGATACGACAATGAAGCCGAACGACCTGAGCCGGGCACGGCATGGCCAGCGTAATACTGCGCGTAATACAGAACGTCGGTGATGTTATAAATGTTGAGCTGGATGGTCGATTTCGGATCGACCTTGTAGCTGAGCATCGCGTCGAACTTCCAGAACTCCGGCACATAGGCCGTATTGGTGGTGTTGGCATAGGCCATCGATTGGTAGGTCGTGCCGCCGCCGACAGTCCATGCGCGGGTGACGTCATAGGTCGTCCACAACGTGATGTTGTGGCGCGGTGCGTTCGGCAGCCAGCGGCCCTGCTGCGATAGATCGCTGTTCTTGACGATCCTTGTGTCGAGATAGGTGTAGCCCGTCATAATCTGCCATTTATCGGTGATCTTTCCGGCTGCACCCACTTCGAAGCCCTGCGAACGGGCAAGGCCATCGAGTATCTGGACCGTCGTGTTCAGCGGATCGGCCGGCACGCGCAGGTTTTCCTTGTCGATGCGGAAGACCGCACCGGTGAGGCTGAGACCGGCGCCTAGCACATCGACCTTGACGCCGGCTTCGTATGAGACGTTTTTCTCCGGCGCGAGCGAGGTCGTGCCGGACGTCAAGGTGCCAAGTTCCGCCGATGGATTGTAGGAATTGCCGTAGGCGACGTAGACACTGGAATTCGACGAAGGATGATAGACGCCGCCGAACCGGTAACTCAGCAGGTTGTCGGTGCTCTTGAGATCGTTCCCGCTTGCGGCGGCGTTGGCGTCGACATAGTGCGTTGCGAAGCGATCGAACCGCACCGAAGTCAGCAGCTCAAAATATTTCGTGATCTTCATCTGATCGGAGGCGTAGGCGGCGATATTGGTCGACAGGGTGGTGTTGCCCGGCACAATCGTATTGGTCGCCGCCGGTACGCCGCCGGCCGAAGGGTCTGCAAGGCTGGTCCGGCAAGCCACGGTGGCGCCGGCGCACAGATCGGTGCGCGACTGGCTGCGGGTTTCTCGCGACAGCTCAATGCCAGTTGCGACCGTATGACCGACGATGCCGGTATCGAATTTGCCGGTGAGGTCGGTCTGGTTGACGAGGAATGTCGCATCGGTTTCGCGATCGCGCCGTTCGCGGCCGATCGTCATCAGGTCGACAGGATAGCCGACGCCGGTTCCGCCAGCGCCGGCGGTGTTGCCGCTCGTGAACACGTTGTTATTGGCATCGCCAAGACTGCGCGGCGCGGTGACCCGCGAGAACCGATCATTGTCGATAAAGCGGGTGCCGTTGGTTAATTTGAACGCGCCGCCCAGGTCGCGCTCGACGGTCGCGGTCAGGATATGCGTTTCGGTCTGGACGATATCGCGCAGCGGTCCTGTTGCAATACCGTACCAATTCTGCCGGTTCGTCGGAACCGGCGTCACCGCTGAACCATCGCCATTATAGCCCGCCCGGCCCGGCGTCAGCGCTCCCGTCGTCACGCTGTAGCCCGGCAGCGGCAGATAGGGCACGCCGTAGTCGGGCACGCTTTCTTCGCCTTGATAGATATAGGACAAGGTCGCCTTGGTGGCGTCGTCGAGCGGCGCGCTGATCGAGGGCGCCATACCCCAGCGCTTCGTGTACACGTTGTTGCGCGTCGGCGTCGGCACGTCTTGATAAAGCGCGGCGATGCGGCCTGAGATGTTGCCGTTCTTGCCGCTGGCATCGAGATCGGCACGATAACCGCCGGCCGATGTGCCGGTCGCGGTGCCTTCGACATAGGTCGCGCCGCTCGGCAGCTTGGTGACGTTATTGATGGCGCCGCCTGTCGAGCCGCGGCCGAAGGCGAAAGCTGACGGGCCTTTATAGACCTCAACCTTATCGGTGTTGAACAGATCGCGCGTGTACCAGCCCGGATCGCGGAAACCATCGCGGAAAATATCGCCGCGCGCGGCGAAGCCGCGGATGATGGGGCTGTCGCCCTGCTGGCCACCTTCGCCGGCCGAAAACGTGATTCCCGGTACTGAACGCAGCGCGTCTTCCATGCTGACGGCGCGCTGCTCCTGGATGACCTGCTGCGGCACGACGTTGACCGTCTGCGGCGTGTCCTTGAGCGGTGTCTGCAGCCTGGTTATCGACTGTTGCGTGGTTTGATAGCCGCCCTGATCGCCGGTGACGTCGATGGTCGGCAGTTGCAGGCCGCTCTCCTGACCGGAAGCGGCGGTGGCACCCATCAGCGAGGCGAGACTAACGGCGGCCAATAGTCCGGCACGATTGGCACATTGGAAGCGGGTATTGGTCAGCGATGTTGTTTGGCCGTCGAATTGCGATGTGATCCGGGTTTCGACATGGATTTGCCCGTCGTTCGATTTGAAAACGCGCGGGCCATGGCTGCGACCATTCACAGACGACGACCTATTACTTGCGACAATACAATTCATCTTCGTGCCCCCAAACTATTACTATACTTTAGAACCGTAATAATCAGCACGATTACTAGGTGTTATTTGGAACCACGAACTGTATTCGAGGTCAAGAACTAGTTGGCAATCAAGCATAACTATGGAATTAGAAAACTTCTAAACAAAGATTTACTGTTTTGAATACTTATAATCTGCGATTTTACGGACGAATTCTATTTTATCGCCCGCAAAGGCTGCTATAGCTTCTTCGAAATCGAATTCATCGTAAGGGCGCGACGGCAATGGCGGAAACACGCACGGCGCAACTTCGCCGGCTTTGGCTGAATGTGCATTTGTGGATCGGCGTCGGTTTGGCCCTGTTGCTGATCCCGATATCGATCTCCGGCGGGCTGTTGGTCTGGCACGATGAAATCGATGCCCTGCTGACGCCGCAGCGATACGCGGTCACCGGGGCACAGGTCGCGTTGCCGCCGTCGGCCTATCTGGCCAAAGCCGCCGAGGCGGTCGCTACCGATCCGCAGAAATTGCAGGTAACCGGCTTGCGCTATCCGGAAGCGCCGGGCTGGCCGGTCCGCGTGGTCACACGCGGACAACCGGGCGAAAACGGCGCCCGGCCGCGCTTCGTGACGGTGTTTCTTGACCCGCCGACCGCCGCTGTGCTCGACGTGATGGGATTCCGCACCTCGTTTATCGGCTTCCTGCACGTCTTCCATGAGAACCTGACGATTCCGCAATATAGCGGCCGCCAGATCGTCGGCTGGGCCGGTGTCGGCATGTTGATCCTGTCGCTCACCGGCATCTGGTTGTGGTGGCCGCGCCAGACTTCGTGGATAAATCTGTGGAGATCGTTGCGCTGGACCCGATCGTCGCGATTCACCTTCAATCTGCACAACATGCTGGGATTCTGGATTGCGATCCCGCTTGCGGTGGTATCGCTGACCGGCATCTATCTGTCGTTTCCGCAGACTGCACGCGACATGATGTCGTCGGTCGCTCCCATGAGCCCGCAAGGCCAGCGCGGCGGCTTTGCCGCCGAAGTCGCAAGGCAGACCGAACTTTCTCCGGATCGCGCGCTGCAGATCGCCCTATCAGCGGCGCCGGATGCTTCGCCGTCGACGCTGTTCCTGCCGACGGTGCAACGCGGCGGCGCCAATCGCGGTCTCGCCTGGCGCATTCAGCTCGCGCGCGCCGGAAGCGACGAGACCGCCACCGTCCTGGTCGACGACCATCGCGGCCATGCCAGCGTGGCACCCGGTCCGCAAAGCGGCGACCGCGCCGCCTCCTGGATCCGCTGGATCCACGAGGGCAGCCATAGCGGTCCGGTGTGGGCGACAATCGTTTTCCTGACCGGCGTATTTCCGACGATTTTCGCCATTACCGGCGTCATCATGTGGCTGCGCAAGCGCGCCAGCCGCAAGGCGCTGGACGGCAAGCGCGAGACCGTGGCATTGCGGCCGGCGGAATGACGCCATTGCGCGATATGGTTACACTAGGCAGGCAACACGGCTTGAGACGGAAAAGAGACGCGATGATAAAACCATCACCCAGAATGCGAATTCGGTTGCTGCCGACGCTGGCCTTTGCCGCCTGCCTGTCGATGCCGGGATTTGTTCAGGCGCAGACGACGACGCCGGTGGCGCCGACCACGCTACCCGCCGTTTCAGCACCTGCCACGTCCACGCCAACCGCGCCCGCGATAGCCGCCCCGGCCGCCGCGCTGACGCTGCCGCGCGACCTGTCGCCTTGGGGCATGTTCGTTGCCGCCGACATCGTCGTCAAAGCGGTGATGCTCGGTCTGGCCTTTGCGTCGGTGCTGAGCTGGACC
This sequence comes from uncultured Hyphomicrobiales bacterium, assembly GCA_903892675.1. Taxonomy (GTDB): domain Bacteria; phylum Pseudomonadota; class Alphaproteobacteria; order Rhizobiales; family Xanthobacteraceae; genus Pseudolabrys. The sequence continues at coordinate 15,138 of CAITJJ010000064.1, forward strand.
ATCTGGTTTGCCAAGGCGCTGGAACTGATGGCCGCGCGCCGCAAGCTGCGCCGGGCCATCGACGAACTGGCGCGGGCACGAAATTGGGACGAAGCGGCCGAGGCGATGGCGCCGCAGGACGGCAGCGCCGCCGTAATGGTGCAGGCAACCGACGCCGAATTGCGCTTGTCGGCGGACGCGATGTTACCCGAGGGCGTCAAAGAACGCATCGCCTCGCGGCTGGAACGCGCCGAAGCCGCCGCCGGCCGCGCCATGATCCGCGGCACCGGCATTCTCGCCACCATCGGCGCCACCGCGCCCTTCGTCGGCCTGTTCGGCACCGTGTGGGGCATCATGAACAGCTTCATCGGCATATCGAAATCGCACACCACCAATCTCGCCGTGGTCGCGCCTGGCATCGCCGAAGCCCTGCTCGCGACCGCGCTCGGCCTCGTCGCCGCGATTCCGGCGGTCGTGATGTATAATTTTTTCTCGCGCTGGATCGCGGGCTATCGCGCATTGCATGCCGACGCTTCGGCGGAAATCCTGCGCATCGTCAGCCGCGATCTCGACCGCGGCGCTTTCGACCGGCGCTGGGCGGAACGCCGCCGCGCCATCGCGGCCGAGTAAACCGGCGAGAAGATCAGCATGGGCGTCAAACTCAATCACGGCGGCGACGATCTCGAAGAGGTTCACGAGATTAACGTCACGCCCTTCATCGACGTCATTCTGGTTCTGCTGATCATCTTCATGATCGCGGCGCCTCTGGCGACGGTGGATATTTCGGTCGACCTGCCGTCGGCCAGCGCTGCGCCCAATCCGCGCCCCGACAAGCCGTTGTTCCTGACGCTCAAGTCTGACTTGAGCCTCGCGCTCGACAACGACACCGTTGCCCGCCCGGCGCTGACCGCGTCGCTTGACCGCGCCACATCCGGTGACAAGCAGCAGCGCGTCTTCCTGCGCGCCGACAAGACCGTGCCCTACGGCGAACTGATGCTGTTGATGAACGACTTGCGGGCCGCCGGCTATCTGCATGTCGCGCTGGTTGGCCTTGAAGCCGAAAAGGCCGTTCCGTGACGCGCGCCGTGCCGCAATCGCTGCGCTGGGGCGCGTGCTTTGCGCTGGCTCTTGGCTTTCACGGAGCCGCCGCCGCTGCGTTGCTAGCGCGCTGGAACGACAGTTCCGATCTGGTGGCGAATGCGCCGCTGATCATGATCGATCTAGCGCCTGTCGCAGTCGCCCCGACGACGACACCGACAGAGTTGCCGCCCGACCAGGTCGAGAGCAAACTGGTCGAACCGACGTTCGAGCCAGAAACGCCCAAGCAACTCATCGAGCTGCCGTCCGATCCCGTCCCGCAGCCGGAACTGACCGCGACGCCCCCGCCGAAGCCGCCGGAGAAAAAGGTCGAAAAGAAGAAGCCGCGTCAACGCGACGCCAGCCTCGCGCGCGCGCCCAGTACCGCCGACATCAAGGCCGATCGCGCCGCCGCGCCAATGCCCGGCGCGTCGGCGCGCGATTCCGATGCGGTGCCGAACTGGAAATCGCGGCTGGTCGCGCAGATCGACCGTAGCAAGCGCTACCCGGCCGAGGCGCAGTCACGCGGCGAACAAGGCGTGGCCCAAGTCGCCTTCAGTGTCGACCGCGGTGGCGGCGTGCACAACGCACGCGTCGTGCGCAGCTCCGGCTCAAGCATTCTCGATCGCGACGCGCTAGCCTGGCTTGACCGCGCACAACCCTTGCCGCCGCCGCCCGCCGAAATGATGGGCGCCCAAATTCCGCTATCGGTGCCGTTGCGTTATAATTTAAGATAAATTGATTAAACTTTTAACGAACTGAAATCGCGGTCTACCGCGTGAAACGGCCTGTTTTCCTGCCGAAGTTAACCGTGGCCATATCGATTGTATAAACAAATGCGGTCACGTCTTGCGACGGCTGTGCTCTTTCGTAAAATTGTCGCGCAGAGATGCTACTTTTGTAGTAACTACGATTACACATGCTGAGCATTCGGTATGCGCGGATGTGTGAAAAAGAGGCGGCACCGGACGTACCGGCCCTTGTTGGGGTGTGAAGATGAAACGATCGATAGCAATTCTCGTCACCTGTGCCGTCGCGGCTGGCATCGCGACGCCATCCTACGCCGCCGGCGAAAAGCGCGAAGAACGCTTCGCCAATACGACGCCGGGTGAAATCATAGCGCGCAGCCGTACCGACGCGGCGGACATCGCGGCCCAGGTGCCGGGCGCCGCCGGCGTGTTGCTCGAAGCGTTGCGCTGGCGCGGCCGCTCCGCCAAACAGCTCGGACTGCCGACGCAGTTGTGGTGCGCCGATTTCATGAATTTCGTCATTAACAAAGCCGGCGCTAAAGGCACCAAATCGCGCGCCGCGCGCTCGTTCCTGGACTTCGGCAAGAAGCTCGACGGCCCGCGTGTTGGCGCGATCGCCATTATGTCGCGCGGCGGACCCAATTCCGGCCATGTCGGCGTCGTGCGCGGTACCGACGGCGAAGGTAATCCGATTGTCGTATCGGGCAATCACGGCCTGACTGTCCGGCAGGCAGTTTATCCCAAGGCCAAAGTCCTGGCCTATGTGATGCCGCCCGATTACGTACTTGAGGAAATGGCCGCCGCTGCGCGCGCATCGGCAATGGCGCCCGCCAACGCCCACTGACACACGCCGCCTTGTTGCCCTCTTAACGGCGCCGCCGTCGCGTTCGACGCGGCGCCGTTGGTTTTTCTACCAACAGTCGCGCGCCTGTTAACCTGAAAGCGTTAATGCAAATTCGCCGACCAGGTAGCGGAAGTTAATCTTAACCCCTGTAAATGATTCTCCGTTGCGACTCCTGCGGTTCGGTCCGGTCTAAATTCATCTCGTAAAACGCGCACTCCGGTTCCGGACAATTGCGCGAAGCGAACCGATGAGGCCGCATGATCAAGGCAACTCGACACTTCATCACTGGTCTGGTGGCGGCGGCATTCATGTTGCTCGCAGCACCGGCGGCGTTCGCCGTTACCCGCGACCAGATCCGGCAGTGCGCAGGCCAGATCGACGTATCGAACGATCAGCGTATTGCAAGCTGTAACGCCGTGATCCAAGGTGGCACCAAAGCTCAGAAGGCGGAAGCGCAACAACACAAAACGGCCGCGCTGAAAGCCAAAGAACCGCCGAAGCCCGCCGCTATTCAACCGAGCATCACCGCGCCGTTGATTGCTCGGGGTATCGCCAGCCGCGCCAACGGCGACGCTGAAAGCGCCATCCGCGACTTCGACGAAGCGATCCAGCTCGATCCCAAGCAAGCCGACGCCTATTTCAACCGCGGCCTCGCCTTGCGCGATCGCGGCGACACCGACCGCGCCTTGCAGGACTTCGAGCAGACCATCAAACTCGATCCGAAAAATTCAGCCGCGTACAAGACGCTGAGCCATCTGTATTACGACAAGCGCAATTACGACCGCGCCATCGCGGTTCTCGACTCAGCGATTCGCAACAATCAGAACGACGGGCTGGCTTATTACAACCGAGGCATGGCCTATCGTGCCAAGGGCGAGCCCGACCGCGCCATTCCCGATTACGACCGCGCCATCAAGCTCAATGACAACGACGCCGTCGCCTTTCAAAGCCGCGGCCTCGCCTATCGCGACATTCGCGATTACGAGCGCGCCATTCAGGACTTCGACCAGGCGCTGCGGCTCAAGCCGAACTACATTCTGGCGCTGAACGATCGCGGCATCGCCTATGCGGCCAAGGGGCAAGTCGATCGCGCCATTCAGGATTTCGACCAGGCTATCCTGCTCGATCCACGCGACGCTTTCGCCTACAACAACCGCGGCCTTGCCTATCGCAACCGGGGCCAAGTCGACCGCGCAATCAAGGACTACGATCAGGCCATTTTGCTGAACGGCAATTACGTGCTGGCCTATTACAACCGCGGCAATGCCTTTTACGACAAGCGCGACTACGATCGCGCGATCCGCAATTACGACATGGCGATCAGTCTCGACAAGAACTACGCGCTGGCCTATTACGATCGCGGCGTTTCGTATTTCGAAAAGCGCGACTACGACAAGGCATTGTCGGACCTCACGCTGGCAATCAAACTCGATCCCAAGGATACGCTTTCCTACTATAATCGCGGCGTCACCCACGCCGCGCGCGGCGACGCCGACAAGGCCATCGCCGACTTCGATCAATCGATCCGTATCGACCCAAAGAACGCGCTGGCGTTCTACAACCGCGGCCTCGTCCTGCGCGGCAAGGGCGAGGAAGAACGCGCCATCAGCGATTTCAGCCAGGCCGTCAAATTCGACCCCAAGAATGCACTGGCCTTCTACAATCGCGGCATTGCCTATCGCAACCGTGGCGAAATCGACCGCTCGCTGGCCGACCTCGATCAATCAATCACCATCGATCCGACCAGTGCTCTTGCCTATTTCGAGCGCGCCCGCGCCCGCTCCGATAAACGCGACTATGAGCGCGCCATTACCGATCTGAACCTGGCCATCAATATCAAGCCGGACTATACCGCCGCCTTCAACCTGCGAGGCCTCGCCTATAACGGCAAGGGCGACGACGACCGTGCCATCGCCGATTTCGATCAGGCGCTGCGCATCGATCCGACTTTCGCGCCGGCATTTACCAACCGCGGCATGGCCTATCAGCGCAAGCGCGACTTCGACCGCGCCATCGCCGATTTCGATCAGGCCATCAAGGCCAATCCGGGCTACGCGATCGCCTATTTCAATCGCGGCCTTGCGCGCCAGGACAAACGCGAGTTCGAGCCGGCCATCGCCGATTTCACCCGCGCCATCAAACTCGAACCAAACAATGCCGCCGCCTATAATGCACGCGGCTTCAGTCATATGAGCCGCAACGCGGACGATATGGCTTTCGCCGATTACGACCAGGCGATCAAGCTCAACCCGAACTTCGCGACCGCCTACTATAACCGCGGCCTCGCCTATTTCGAGCGCCGCGATTTTGACCGCGCCATCGCCGACCTTGCGCAAGCGGTCCGCGTCGACCCACGTGATCCGCTCGCGGTCCATGCCCGCGGTCTCGCCTATCGTGAACGTCGCGACTTCGAGCGCGCTATCGCCGATTACGATCAGGCGCTGCGGCTCGATCCGAAATTCACCGCGGCTTATGTCGATCGCGGTAATGCTTTTCAGGGCAAGGGTGACTACGACAACGCCATCCAGAATTATGACACCGCTATCAAACTTGATCCAAAATACGCCGCTGCCTTCACCGAACGCGGCAATACCTATGCCGCGCGCGGTATGATCGACCGCGCCTTGCTGGATTACGAGCAGGCGATCAAGTTCAACCCGAGCTACGCCGGTGTGTTCAACAGCCGGGCGCTGCTGCATCAGCGAAAAGGCGATCAAGCCAAAGCGCTGGCCGACTTCGATCAGGCGATCAAGCTCGATCCGGTCTTTGCCGCCGCGCTCAACAACCGCGGCTCGATCTACCAGAGCCGCGGCGAATTCGACCGCGCCATCGCCGACTTCGACCGGGCCATCAAAGCCAATACCTACTTCGATTCCGCGCTGAACAACCGCGGCATGGCCTACAAGAGCAAAGGTGAACTGGATCGCGCGCTGAAGGATTTCGACGCGGCGCTGGCGATCAATTCCAGCTTCACCGTGGCGCTGCTCAACCGCGGCGAGACTTTGGAGAAGCTCGGCTACCACGACCGCGCCATCAAGGACCTCGATCAGGTCATCCGGCAAAACACCGGAAACGTCGTGGCGTTCAATACGCGCGGCCTGGCGCTGAGCAACAAGAACGAGTTTGATCGCGCCATCGCCGACTTCAGCCAGGCGGTTCGCGTCGATCCGCAATTCGCGCAGGGCTACAACAACCGCGGGCTGGCCTACCGGGCCAAGGGCGACATCGACCAGGCACTCGCCGACTTTAGCCAGGCCACGCGCCTCGATCCGAACTTCTCGATCGCTTTTTCGAACCGCGGCAACGCCTATTACGACAAGCGTGACTATGACCGCGCCATCGCCGATCTCAACCAGGCAATCAAACTCAATCCTGCTTTTGTGCGCGCCTATTACGATCGTGGCATCGCCTTCGGCGCCAAGGGCGACTCCGACCACGCCATCGCCGATTTCGACTTCGCGCTCAATCTCGACCCGAAAAACGCCGTCGCGCTCAATAATCGTGGCCTCGCCTATCAACGCCGGGGCGACACCGACCGCGCCATCACCGATTATGTTGAAGCGCTCAAGCTGAAGCCGAATTATGTCGCCGCGCTCTACAACCGCGGCAATGCCTACTTCGACAAGAACGACCTCGATCGCGCCATCGCCGACTTCACCCAGGCGCTCAAGGTCGACGGCAAGGACGTCTATTCGATGCACGACCGCGGCATCGCCTACTACGAGAAGAATGACCACGAACGCGCCATTGCCGATTTCGAAGCGACGATCAAACTCAAACCCGCCTACACGATCGCGCCGACTCCGCGGAGCAACGAAGTTCGCAGCCAGCGCGGTTTCGACCGCGACGTCATGCAGGTGGCCCAACCGATCCGCGTCAGCCCGATCTTCGCGCTGGCCTATAACGAACGCGGCATCGCCGCGGCCGGGAAGAAGGACTTTGACCGCGCCATCGCCGATTTCGATCATGCCATCAGGCTCAATTCGAATTTCTCCGCCGCCTACTACAATCGCGGCACCGCGTTCTTCCAGAAGCGCGACATCGAGCGTGCGATCGTCAACTATGACAGCGCGATCCGGCTGAATCCGAAGGACGCAATGGCCTATTACGACCGCGGCGTCGCCCATTACGACCGCGCCAATTTCGATCGCGCCGCCGCCGACTTTGAGCAGGCAACCAGACTCGATGCCAAGAACGCCTCGGCTTTCTACAATCTCGGCGTCGCATTGCACGAGAAGCGCGAATTTGACCGCGCCGTCGAAAGCTTCAGCCAGGCGATAAAGATCAACCCAAGCCTCGCGGCCGCCTTCAGCGCGCGCGGCTACGCGCAGGCCAGCAGGGGCGATTACGACAAGGCTGTCGCCGACCTGACCCAGGCGGTAAAGCTCGCTGCCGGCGATTCCGTCGCTTACAACGATCGCGGTATCGTCTTTGGCCTCAAGGGCGATCCGGACCGCGCCATCGCCGACTTCGATCAAGCGGTCGCGATCAATGCGTCCTTCGCCTCAGTATTCAACAATCGCGCTATTGCCTACGCCTCCAAGAACCAACTCGAACGCGCCGTTCAGGATTACGATCAGGCGATCAAGCTCAATGACGGCTACGCCGTCGCCTACTACAATCGCGGCAACGCCCGCTACGATATGGGCGACTTTGCCCAGGCCGCGCTCGATTATTCAAATACGATCAAGATCAGTCCGAACGATACGCTGGCCTGGCACAATCGCGGCAATGCCTATGCCAACCGGCGCGATTTCGAGCGTGCCGTTGCCGACCTGACCCAGGCCCTCAAGATCAATCCGGCTTATGCGCAAGGTTACAACGACCGAGGCGTCGCCTTCGGGGCCAAAGGCGACCTCGATCGCGCCATTCTCGATTTCGATCAGGCGGTAAAATACGACGCCGGCAACAGTCTCGCTTATTACAATCGCGGCCTGGCGTTCCGGGACAAGAACGCGGTCGACCGCGCCATCGAGAATTTCGATCAGGCGATCAAGCTCAACCCGAACTACGCGGTCGCCTTCTATAACCGCGGCAACGCCTATGAATTCAAGCGCGACTTCGGCCGCGCCATCGCCGACTTCGACGCCGCGATCAAGCTCAAGCCGGACTATGCGGTGGCCTATTACGATCGCGCTCTCAGCCACGGCGCCAAGGGCGACGTCGACCGCGCCATCGCCGATTTTACCTCAGCGGTGAAGTATGATGGCGCCAATGCTCTCGCTTACTACAATCGGGGCATTGCCTTCCGGCTCAAAGGTGACCTCGATCGCTCCATTGCCGACTTCTCCGAGGCGGTGAAACTCGACCAGAAACTGACGCTCGGCTTCTACCAGCGTGGCAGCGCCTATTTCGAAAAGAACGATATGGACCGCGCGGTGGCCGATTTCTCGTCCGCGCTGTCGCTCAACGCAGCCTATGAAAATGCCTATTATCATCGTGGCCTCGCCTATCGTGAAAAGCGCGACTATGAGCGCTCCATCAACGATTTCAGCCAGGCGATCCGGCTCGACGGCAAGAATGCGCTGGCCTTCGGCAATCGTGGCCGCGCCTTCCGCATGAAAGGCGACATCGAGCGCGCGCTCGCCGACCTCGATCAGGCCATTCGGCTCGATCCGAAACTCGCTTCGGCTCTGATCGACCGCGGCACCACGCATGGCTTGCGTGGCGACAATGACCGCGCCATTCAGGATCTCGATGCCGCGATCAAACTCGATGTCAAGAACGCCGTCGCCCGCAACAACCGCGGCTTCGCCTGGCGCAACAAAGGCGACGCCGACCGGGCCATCGCCGACTTCAGCGAAGCCATCAAGCTCGACGTCGGCTACACCATCGCCTATTTCAACCGCGCCAACACCTATTATGAGAAGCGCGATTACGACCGCGCCATCGCCGACTACGATGCGGCGATCAAGCTCGACAGCAATCTGGCGGCCGCTTATAACGGGCGCGGCATCGCCTATGACAGCAAGAATGACCTCGATCAGGCGATCCTGAATTTCGGCCAGGCGATTAAGCTCGATCCGAAATATGCGCGCGCCTTCAACAATCGCGGCTTCGCCTATCGCAACAAGCGCGACGTCGAGCGCGCCATCATCGACTACAATCAGGCGCTGGCGCTCGAACCGGACTATGCGCTGGCCCTCTATAACCGCGGCTTCGCCTATTACGACAAGCGCGACTACGAACGCTCGGCACGCGATATAAACCAGGCGATCAAGCTCAACCCGAACGTCGCGACCGCCTTCCTCGACCGCGGCATCGTCTTCTACGACAAGCGCGAATTCGATCGCGCCATCGTCACCAGCGACCCACTGCTCGATACGCCGGCCACTTACTCGGTCAGTTTCAGCGGCCGTGGCGTGGTCTACGAAAACCGGCGCGAGGGCGACCGCATCATCCGCGATGCGAACCAGCCGATCCGGTCCAACCTTTACAATGCCTACGTCTATTCGCCCGACACGTTCATCTCGCCGCCGGCGCAGCCAGCGGCGGCAGCCGCCGCCGCGGCTGAGGCCGAGAGCCCCGTCAAGGTGACGCCGCGCGCCGAAGCGCCGGCTCCCACCAAGGCGCACGCCGAAGCGGCTGAAATGGTCTTTGTGCCTATGCCGCAGGCGCGACCGGATACCGCGCCCAAGCATTCGGAAAAGCGCGCCGACGCGGCGCGCGCGCCGCAGCGCCATTAGCTTTAGGCCGTGGCGTCAGCCGGCGGCGGAACGGGGAATGCCTGCGATGGCGCCCATCGAGGCGGCGCCGCCGACGCCTTGCCCGATCATCACCAGCACCGGCCCCGGCAGCGCGGCTTGCGCCAGCAGCACCGGCAGTTCGGCGATCGGCGCGGCAATGACCTCTTGGTCGGGCCGCGTGGCGCGGGCAATCGCCGCGGCCGGCGTCGCCGGGTCGAGGC
>CAITJJ010000065.1 GCA_903892675.1 uncultured Hyphomicrobiales bacterium
AAGGCTTTCGAGATCGCCGGCTACAGCGAGCAAACGGTCATCGACCGCTTTGGCGGCATGTACCGCGCGTTCCAATACGGCGCGCCGCCGCATGGCGGCATGGCGGCGGGCGTCGACCGTGTCATCATGCTGCTCGCCGGCGAGGAAAACCTGCGCGAGGTCGTGCTGTTTCCGATGAACCAGAAGGCCGAAGACCTTTTGATGAGCGCGCCCTCGGAAGTGACGCCGAAGCAGCTCAAGGAATTGCATATCAGTCTGAATCTGCCGAAAAAATAGGAGCGGCTGCGATGCTGATACTCGGGCGCGCGTTGTTGATTGCGGCGTCCCTGGTGCTGGGCTTCGCGTCCGCTCGCGCGCAGGAGATGCCGATCTTCGACGCGCATATGCATTACAATCAGGAGCCCAATCCGACTTACACGCTGGACAAGCTCCTCGACGTCTTCAAGCGCAACAACGTCAGCGGCGTTCTCGCCACCAGCCGCCCGAACAAGGGCACCCATCAGTTGATGGATGCCAAGCCGCAGGGCTTGTGGGTGGTGCCGTTCATCCGGCCGTATCGCATCCGCGCCGATATCCAGACCTGGTTCGGCGATCCAGCGAGCTTCGAACTGATCGAGGACGAATTCAAACGCGGCTATTACCGCGGTATTGGCGAATTCCATTTGTCCGGCCGGGCGGCGTCAACCGAATGGGTCAAGAAGGCGGTCGATTTCGCCGTCGCCAAGGACCTCTATCTGCATTGCCATTGCGACGACGAAGCGCTGCTGATCCTGTATGGCCACAATGCGCGCGCCAAAATCATATGGGCGCATACCGGTTTCTCGACGCCGCCGGCGCGCGTGGCGCAATATCTCGAAAAATATCCGGCGCTGTGGCCGGAATTGTCTTACCGCAGCGGCATCACCCAGAGCGATGGTGCGATCTCCGCTGAATGGCGCGATCTGTTCGCGCGCTTCTCCGACCGCTTTCTCATCGGCTCGGACACCTGGATTCCCGAACGCTGGCTATCCTATGACCAGATCATGAGCGGCTATCGCTCCTGGCTGAAACAATTGCCGAGAGCGCAGGCCGAGCGCATCGCGCACGGCAATGCCGAACGGTTGTTCGGGCCGCGCAAGGCGCAGTAGTTACTTATCCGGCAACGGTATGAACTCGATCTCGTCGCCCGGCACTTTGCCGAAGTGGCCGGCTTTCCATTCCGCCTTGGCCTGTTCGATGCGGTCCTTCCGCGACGACACGAAATTCCACCAGATGTGACGCGGCCCGTCCATCGGCGCGCCGCCGACGATGACGAAATGCGCCGGCGTCACGGCGGTGACCGTTATCCGGTCGCCGGGCTTGAACACCAGCAGGCGGCCGGGCTCGAATTTGTCGCCGGCAATATCGATGGTGCCTTCGATCACATAGAGCGCACGCTCCTCGTGACCGGCATCGATGGGCAGCGACGACCCGGCCTGCAATGTGACATCGCCGAATATCGTTTCATGCATGGTTGGCACCGGCGATTTCTCGCCATAGAGCGAGCCGACAACGACGCGCACGGATTTGCCGTTGTCTCTGATCATCGGGAATTCGGCGGTTTCGTGATGGGCAAAGCCGGCATCCATTTCTTCCTTTGCTTGCGGCAACGCCACCCACATCTGCAAGCCGTGGATCGGGCTGCCGCTTGAGCGCAACGCGGTGTCGGTCCGCTCGGAATGAACGATGCCGCGCCCGGCGGTCATCCAGTTCACCTCGCCGGGCTTGATCGCCAGTTCGGTGCCGAGCGAGTCGCGGTGCATGATCTCGCCGTCGAACAAATACGTGACGGTCGCGAGCCCGATATGCGGATGCGGCCGCACGTCGAGCCCCGTGCCGGCGCGGAATTCGGCCGGGCCGAAGTGATCGAAAAAGATGAAGGGCCCGACCATGCGCGAGCGCGCCGACGGCAGCGCGCGGCGCACCGAAAATCCGTCCCCGAGATCGACGGTGCGAGGCACGACGACATGGGCGATGGCTTCGCACGCGTAAACGTCGCCGGCGGCGGGATCTTTGCCGGGAAAAAAACTCATGCCGCATTCCTTTGCATGCTGGAAAAGTTGTCACTTTTCCCGGTCATCATACAAGGTACCTAAAATATTAACCCGTTGCTAACCATAAGGCTGCGGCGGCGCCGTTTTGCGGCCTTGGCAGGAGCGCGCTGGAGCCGGCTTAAGCCGGTCTTTACGGCCACATGGCTCACTACCGGGGCACCAGAAGAGGTGGGCGGCCGGAGCCAGAATGGGACTGAGGGTGCGCGCATTCACGCGTCAGCATATTGTTGCGATTGCCGTTGGCGTTCTGGTTGCCAGCGCGCCATTGGTCGCGTTCAATTTCTGGCTCAGCGGCGTGATCGACCGACAGGGGCAGGCGGAAACCGATTCCGCCGCGCGACGCATGGTCGCGCTTGGCGAGTCGCGCGTCGGCGAGGTGACGCGCGTGCTTGACGACCTTGTCCAGCGCCGTGTGACCACTTGCGATGCGGTCAATGCAGTGGCTTTGCAAACTGCCGCTTTGGTCACGGCGCCGATCAAGGAAGTGGCGATCGTCGGCCCGGCCGGCATCAATCTGTGCTCGCATTTGAATATCGCTTTTGTCGCAGCCGGCGCGGATCGTTCGACCGGCCTCGATCCAATACAGCGCCGTGTTGCGTCATCCGGCCCGCTTGCACCAGGCGGCGGCTATTCGCTCGACGTCATGAGTATCGCCAATGGCCCACAGATGGTGCGGCTGCGCCGGGGTACAGGCGAGGGGTTGAACGAGATCGCGGCCTTGATGCCGGCGACCCTGTTCCTGCCGCAGGCAACGTCGTCGAGCGATCGCTTCTATGCCCATGTCCGTATCGAGACGCGCGATGGCGCGGTGATCGGCGAATCGGGCGAGCGCCCGAATAATGTCGCGGACGTGTTCGCCGCCGCCTCGCAATCGGCGAAGTATGGATTCACCGCCAGTGTCATGACCCATCGCGGACGCATCATTGCCGGCAATGTCGATCTGAAGTGGCTCGGCCTGTTCGTCACCGGCATCGTTGTGGTTATCCTGATTGCCTTCGCCTTGATGGTGCCGACACATCTGCCGAACAATCCGGTCGCCGAACTGGAACGCGCCCTCAAGGCCGGTGAGTTCGTGCCGTATTACCAGCCGATCGTCGATATCCAGTCCGGCAAGCTGCGCGGCGCCGAAGTGCTGGTACGCTGGCGAAAGGCGGACGGCTCGGTGGTTCTGCCGGGTTCGTTCATTCCGCTCGCCGAATCCAGCGGCCTGATCCGCGCCATGACGTTCGATCTGATGCGGCGAGTCTGCGTCGAGGCCGGCGCGGTGATCGGTCAGCGGCCGGCGCTGAAAATCTCGTTCAACTTCACCGGCATGCTGTTCAGCGATGAGACCATCATCAAGGACGTGCGCAATACCTTTGCGGCGACGCCGATCAAGCTGTCACAGGTGGTGCTGGAAGTCACCGAGCGGGACCCGATCGAAAATTTCACGCTGACGCGCCAGGTCATCGCCGCGTTGCAGGGAATGGGCGTGCGTATCGCCATCGACGACGTCGGTACCGGCCACAGCGGCCTGTCCTATATGCTCAAGCTCGGCGTCGATATTATCAAGATCGACAAGATGTTCGTCGATTCAATCGGCACCGATCGCAACTCGACGACAATCGTCGAGACACTGGTCGATCTGGCGCACAATATGCGCATGGACGTGGTCGCCGAAGGCGTCGAGAATTTCGAGCAGGTCATGCACCTGCGCAATCTGGGTGTCCGCTCGGCGCAGGGCTACGTGTTCGCACCGCCGTTGCCCGGCAGTTCGTTCCTGCAATTGGTCGAGGCGATGGACACGCTCGGCGCCGAAGGCGGCGCATACCCGGCGTTCTCCGACAAGGTTGCCGCCGCCTGAGCAGCGCCTTGCGCCTGTCCCGTTCGGCGGCGTGCGATTGACGCAAATTGAAAAGTTCCATCGATTGGCCTATGAATGCCATCGGTAGGGAACAGGGAGAAACTCTCATGATTCGGATCGTAACCGCGCTGGCGACGGCTGCTCTGGTGACGCTGGCGGCGGCCAGCCCGGCAGCGGCGCAGAACAATACGTTGGGCGGCGCCATCATCGGCGGCGGCGTCGGCGCTGTCATTGGCGGCGCGGCAACCAACAGCGCCGGCGGCGCGATTGCCGGCGGCGTCATTGGAGCTGCCGCCGGCGCGGCGCTCGGGTCGCAGATGGAGCCGCGGCTATTACTGGCATAACGGGCGCTGCTGGCAGCGTCGTGGCGACGGCAACTATTATCGCGTGTCGCGCGATCGCTGCTAGCGGTCGTGGCCGGCGGCTCTCAATGAAAAAGGGTGGCCTCGCGGC
>CAITJJ010000066.1 GCA_903892675.1 uncultured Hyphomicrobiales bacterium
GGCCGCGCCATCACCCCGGCCGACGCGCCAAAGGAGGCGCTGTTTGCACTGCATTCGCTTCTCGGTATCGAGCGCGGTGTGGTCGTCCATACGCAGGCGCACGGCACCGATAACGCCGCCACCGCCGACGCGCTTGCCGCCAGGCCGGACGACTATCGCGGCATTGCTTTGGTGCCGGTCGCCATCGCCGATGCCGAACTCAAGCGGCTCGATAGACAGGGCTTTCGCGGCGCGCGCTTTCATTACATGCAGCATCTTGGCCACAGCACACCGATCCGCGATGTGATCGCTTTCGGCAAACGGCTCGCCGATCTCGGCTGGCACTTGCAGATCCACATGGCGGCCGAACTGATCGGCGAATTGAGCGCGGCTATCGCCACCTCGCCGGTGCCGGTTGTCATCGACCATATGGGTCGTATTGATGCGTCACTCGGCCTCGACCAGCCGGCGTTTACGAATTTACTGCGCCTGATGGATCATTCTCATCTCTGGGTGAAAGTCAGCGGGTGCGATCGCGCCTCCCGCCAGGGCCCGCCTTACAGCGACGCCGTGCCTTACGCCGCCAAACTCGTTGCCGATTTCGCTGACCGCGTCCTGTGGGGCACCGACTGGCCGCACCCCAATCACCAGGGCCCTGTTCCCGACGACGGTGCGCTGGTCGACCTCATCGCCAAAATCGCACCGACGCAAGGCGCGCGACAGGCGTTGCTGGTCGACAATCCGCAACGGCTTTATGGCTTCGCACCGATAGACGCGCGCACGCACCATTCGGAGACACTCCTATGAGCGGACGTTTGCAGGACCGCGTTGCCATCGTCAGCGGCGCCGGCTCGGTCGGCCCCGGCTGGGGCAATGGCCGCGCCACCGCCGTGCGTTTCGCCGAAGAAGGCGCGCGGATTTTCGCCGTCGACCGCGATCTCGACAGCCTTCAGGAAACAGTTGCCCGGGTACAGGCCGCCGGCGGCGAGATCGCCGTGCATCGCTGTGACGTCACCGACAGTGCGGCGGTCGCCGCGATGGCGGCCGCTTGCGTCGCCCGCTTCGGCCGCGTCGATGTATTGGTCAACAACGTCGGCGGCTCGGCGCCGGGCGGCCCTGTCGAAATGTCGGAAGAAGTCTGGGATTCGCAAGTCGACTTCAATCTGAAAAGCGTGTTTCTCACTCTCAAGCATGTCTTGCCGGTGATGGAACGCCAGCAGCGGGGTTCAATCGTCAATCTCGCCTCGACCTCCGGCATTCGTTTTACCGGCGCCGCCCAGGTCGGCTATGCCGCCACCAAGGCCGGCGTCATCCAGCTCTCGCGCGTCGTCGCCGTGCAGTATGCCGCAAGGGGCATTCGTGTGAATACGGTGATCCCCGGCCAGTTGCATACGCCGATGGTCGAGGCCCGCCTCGCCGGGCAACGCGCCGGCGGCGACGTCGAGGCGTTGCTTAAGCAAAGGCTCAAGCGCATTCCCGCTGGATTCATGGGCGACGGCCGCGACACGGCCAATGCCGCGCTTTACCTAGCTTCGGACGAGGCCCGCTTTGTCACCGGAGCCGAGATCGTGGTCGATGGCGGCATGAGCGTGCGCTGCGATTAGCCGGCCTACCGCATGTAGTAGTGACCGGACGTGCTGCATGCTTCAGGCGTCGATCCCGTCCGCAAGCTGCGGTTCCAATTCACTAAACTGAATAGGTTTTGCGCTAATTTTGTGCCTATCTCGTTTGGCAAACCAGCTTGTCAGGAAACCCAAATTTAACAAGTTTGGCACACTGATACCTAACCGGACCCGCTTAGCGTCCTTATCGTCACCAGTGCGCTCGATATTGTATGGCCGAGACGCCCGAACAAACGCCGTTCGAAACCGCGGACTCGCCGCCTTTGGCGCCGGCGACGGCGCCGCTATGTTATGTGGTCGACGATGACGCCAGCATTCGCCACTTTCTGTCGCTGGTGTTGCACGGCGCCGGCGTCGACACGATGGAATTCCCGGACGGCAGCGGCTTGCGCGCCGCGCTGCAACGCCGCGTTCCCGACCTCGTCTTCCTCAACATCTCGCTTGAAGCCGCCGACTCGATCGAGACGGTGATTGCGCTCGGCAATGCCGGCTTTCACGGCCACGTTCAGTTGACCAGCATGCGCGGCGCCGCGGTGCTCGATCATGTCAAGAACATCGGCCTGCAACACAAACTCAACATGCTGCCGGCGCTCAAAAAGCCGTTCGAGACCGACGCCATCATCAAGATCCTGAGCGATCTCAAGCTCGGCACGGCGGCGGCGGCGGCCTCGACCATCGACCTCGACGAGGCAATCACCAACGGCTGGATGGAATTCTGGTATCAACCCAAGATCGACCTGCGCAAGAAACAGCTGGCCGGCGCCGAGGCCTATGCGCGGGCCCGTCATCCTCTCTATGGCACTGCCCTGCCGGGCGCTTTCATGCCGAATGCGACCGAATCGAGCGTCATCAGGCTGTCCGAAATGGCGCTGAGCAGCGCGCTTAAAGCCGGCCTGACGTTCTCGAAGCTCGGATTGAACCTGCGCCTGACGGTCAATATTCCGGTGAATGCGCTGGAAAAGATGCAGGTCGAGGATATCGTCCGCAGCCATAGGCCGATCGCGTCGAAGTGGGCCGGCCTCATCATCGACGTGCCGGAAGAGCAGATCGTCACCGATCTCGCTCTCGCCAGCAAACTCGCCACCCGCCTCGAACGCTGCAATGTGCGCCTCGCCATCGACGATTTCGGCCGCGGGACCTCATCGCTGGCCCGGCTCGGCGAGATGCCGTTCGCCGAACTCAAGCTCGACCGCTCCTTCGTCGCCGACTGCGGCTCCGACCGGGTCAACGCGCCGCTTTGCAAGACGGTGATCGACCTCGCCCATAATTACGGCCGGGTCGCGGTCGCCATGGGTATCGAGAAGGCCGCCGACGCCATGGCGCTGGTCAGCATGGGTTGCGATTTCGGCCAGGGTTTCCTGCTCGGCCAGCCGATGCCGGAAGAACGCTTCATTTCGCTGCTGCGCCAGCGCGCCGGCGCCAATGGCCGCACTCTGGCGCCCGTCGGCAAATAGTCTTTTCCCAAATCCCGGACTTAGTGCGTCCAGGCGTCGCAACGCTTGAAGGCAAAATTATCCGAATAGGACATGATCCGGCGGCTGCGCGGTTTGGCTTCGAAGGCCTGATAGGCAATGCCATGACGCTCGCAATAGGCCACCGCCTCGGCTTGCGTGTCGAAACGCAGGCGCAGCTGCTGGCGCATGTCGCCGGATGAGGTCCAGCCCATCAGCGGCTCGACCCGGCGCGGTTCCTCCAGCTCGAATTCAAGTACCCAGGCCTTGGTATTGGCAGATCCCGACTGCATCGCGGTCTTCGCCGGCTTGTAAATACGCGCGGTCATGGGGGCCCCTGTGGTGGAACGGTGCGAGGTCAAGTGCCGATCCACGTCCGTATAAAACGAAATGCGGCGCGCTGGCAACGCCGGTCGCCTTACCGCCCCGGAATGTCAGGCAAAAGCGCTATTGGAAAGTGCCAAGGGCACAAAAAGAAACCCCCGGCAGTTTCCTGCCGGGGGCTCTTTACATTAGGCGAACTTCGCCTCGATCAAGCGATCAAGGATAGAAGTTACGCTGAATGCGCAGGTGGGTGAGCCAGGCGCTCTGGTCGACCGACGTCGCAACAGTGCCGGTGTTACGGGCATTGAGCTTGTCGTACAACACGTCGATGCCGATTTCGAGGTTGCTAACCGGAGCCCACGCGGTGCGGGTACCGACCTGCCAGGTGCTCCAATTGCCCGAGCAGCCAGTCGCGATGGCAGCAGCGGTACAAGCCAAAGCATCCAGCTCGACCTTCGAGTAGCCACCGTAGGCCGAGGTCTTCCACTTCGCGTTCCAGTTATGCTCGTACGACGCACCC
>CAITJJ010000067.1 GCA_903892675.1 uncultured Hyphomicrobiales bacterium
ATCATCTACGATCTGGTCGACGACGTGAAAAAGGCCATGTCCGGCCTGCTGCCGCCGACCATCCGCGAAACCATGCTCGGCAACGCTCAAATTCTCGAAGTATTCAAGGTGTCGAAAGTCGGCAACATCGCCGGCTGCCGCGTCACCGACGGCAATGTCGAGCGCGGCGCCAGCGTGCGCCTCATTCGCGACAACGTCGTTGTTCACGAGGGCAAGCTGTCGCAGCTCAAGCGCTTCAAGGACGACGTCAAGGAAGTCTCTTCCGGCATGGAATGCGGCATGGCCTTCGAAGGCTATCAGGACATGCGTGCCGGCGACGTCATCGAATGTTACCGGGTGGAGACGATTCAACGCAGCCTGTGAGTCCAAATCTCGCGGCTTCGCTAGAAATCTAGCTCCATCGTATTATCCACCGTCATACCCCGCGAAGGCGGGGTATCCAGCCCTTTTTCGCAAAGGGCTGGATCGTCCGTTTTCTCGGACGATGACCGCAGAGAATAGAACATGTCACGAAGCAAGAAACCCAAGCGCGAGAGCGCGTCACCGCTCGGCCAGTCGCAGCGCCAGTTGCGCGTCGGCGAACTGGTGCGCCACGCCATCGCCTCGCTCTTGGCGCGCGGCGAGGTGCATGACCCGGTGATCGAAGGCCATCTCATCACCGTGCCGGAAGTGCGTATGTCGCCCGATCTGCGGCTCGCCACGGTCTACGTCATGCCTTTGGCCGGGCGCGACGCCGAGGAAGTCGTCGCCGCGCTCGAGCGCAACAAGAAATACATGCGCGGCGAAGTCGCCCACCAGGTCAATCTGAAGTTTGCGCCCGATCTGCGCTTTCACATCGACAACAGGTTCGAGGAGGCCGAGCGCATCGACAAGCTTTTGCGCTCGCCGCAAGTGCGCCGCGATCTGGAAAAAGACGACGCGGAAAAGGACGGCGAGTGAACGAAATCGATAACGAACTCCTGGCGCCCGCCGACACGCCGCCGGCACCGGCCGGCGAGCCGCGGCAGAAAAAGCAGCAATTCCGCCGCGACAAGCGCGACGTGCACGGCTGGGTCGTGCTCGACAAGCCGCTCGGCATGACTTCGACCCACGCGGTGAGCGTCATCAAGCGGCTGTTCTCGGCCAAACGGGCAGGGCACGCCGGCACGCTCGATCCGCTCGCTACCGGCTGCCTGCCGATCGCGCTCGGCGAGGCGACCAAGACGGTCCCCTTCGTCCAGGACAGCCGAAAACTGTACCGATTTACCGTCCAGTGGGGCGAACAGCGCGATACTGACGATTCCGAGGGCAAAATCACCCAGTCGAGCGATAAACGCCCCACTCCGGATGAAATTCGAGCCGTTTTGCCGAATTACGTCGGCACCATCGAACAGATCCCGCCGCAGTATTCCGCCATCAAGATCGAGGGCGAACGCGCCTATGACCTCGCCCGCGACGGCCAGACCGTCGAATTGAAGGCGAGAACCGTCGATATCGGCCGTCTGGAGCTGGTTGAGGTGCCTGACGCCGGCCATGCCGTGCTGGAAGCCGAATGCGGCAAGGGAACCTATGTCCGCTCGCTCGCCCGCGATATTGGCCTGGCGCTCGGCTGTTTCGGCCATGTCAGCGCCTTGCGTCGGGTCTCGGTCGGCTCGTTTACCGGCGAAACCATGATTCTACTGGAAGATTTGGAGGCCCTGTGCCATAGAGCCGCTGCCGGTGAGGGAAGCCTCGCCGACGCGCTCATGCCCGTCGAAACCGCGCTGGACGACATCCCGGCGCTGGCTGTTGACGGGTCTGATGCGGCAAGGCTCCGCCG
>CAITJJ010000068.1 GCA_903892675.1 uncultured Hyphomicrobiales bacterium
GGCTACTTACTTTTCCCGTAGGAGAAGCTCGCTTACCTCAGGCGGCTGGCGGGCCTCTTGTCCCGCTACCTACCGATTGACACACGACCACAGGCACGTGCGAAATTGGGCAAAACTGAAATAACATTTTCTGCGCGGAGTGCAAGAGAATTTCTTCTCCGCACCGGAAAACTTCCTTAACTTTTTGAGAAGTCGTCAGCGCGTCGCGCTTAGGCGCGCGCGGTGAACGGCTCGATGCGGTGCGCGTAGCGGATGAACTGCGCCATGACGACGGCGCCGCCGAGCACGAAGATGCCGTCGAGGATGCGCTGGCCGGTCGTGCCGAGATCGAACAGAGTGGCGAGCGCCCAGGAGCCGGCGAAGGCCGCGCCGAAGACTTCCGCGCCGATCAAAATGGCGGCGCTGACGACGGTGACGACGTTGAGCCAGATGATACGGCGGCCTTGGATCATGGCAATTTCCTCTGAATCTGGCGGCAATCAACCCGAATTTGGCCCATGAATCAACATGAATCGGGCCGCCTCGCCCAATTGATCTTGCGCATGGTGCGGCCTGTCCGACCAGGCCAGCATGGCAAAATGACAGTTGTTCGGCCTCTCATCTTCCTGCGCCAGTTCCTCGCCGGCCTGGTCGCTCTCGGGCTAGTGGCGGGATTTGCACTGCGAATTGCCGGCCATGCCGCGTGGTCGGGCCCGGTCTGGACGGCGGTGACGCTGCCGGTGCTGGCGGTGCTTGTCGTGCAGATCGTGACCTCACTGCGGCGCGGCGACGTCGGCCTCGATATCGTCGCGGCGCTGTCGATGAGCGCTGCCTTGGCCTTTGGCGAGAGCCTGGCGGCGGCCATCGTGGCGCTGATGTATTCGGGCGGCCAGTTTCTCGAGGCCTTTGCCGAGCGCGCGGCGCGTCGCGAGATGACTGCGCTGCTGTCGCGGGTGCCGCGCACGGCGCTGCGGCACCGTGACGGGCGGCTGGAGGAGGTCGAACTCGACCTTATCCTGCCGGGCGACCGGCTACTGATTCGGCAGGGCGACGTGGTGCCGGTCGACGGCGCGGTGGCCTCCCGCGTGGCCGTGCTCGACCAGTCGGCACTCACCGGCGAATCGCTGCCGGTGCAGCTTGGCGCCGGCGAGCCCGTTCTCAGTGGGTCAACGAATTCAGGGGACGCTTTTGACCTCGTGGCCACGCGCCGGGCGGCGGATAGTACCTATGCCGGCATCGTGCGGCTGGTGGAGGCGGCGCAGCATTCGCGCGCGCCGATGGCGCGGATGGCCGACCGCTTTGCCGTGGTTTTTCTGGCCGTGACCGTGGCGCTGGCCACCGCCGCCTGGTGGCTGACCGGCGACCCGATCCGGGCGGTGGCGGTGCTGGTGGTGGCGACGCCGTGCCCGCTCATTCTGGCTGTGCCGGTGGCGCTGGTGTCGGGTCTGTCGCGCGCGGCCAGGCTCGGCATCCTCATCAAAGGCGGCCGCGCCATCGAGATGCTGGCGCGCATCAGGGTACTCGTCATCGATAAGACGGGCACGCTCACGGTAGGGCAGGCCAAGCTCGTCGATACGCGGGTTTTCGACGGCGCCGACGCCGATGAGGTGCTGCGGCTGGCCGCCTCGCTCGATCAGGCCTCCAAGCACATTGTCGGCCAGACCATCGTCGCGGCGGCGCGGGCCAAGGGGTTGCCGCTGGCGATACCCACCGACGTCGTGGAGACCGCGGGCGAAGGCGTCGCCGGCCGCGTCGAGGGCCGCGCCGTGCTGGTCGGCGGACTGCGTTATGTCGCCGACCGGATCGGTGGCGACGCCCACCATGTGCTCGACCACGACCGTCCGCCGGGCGCGCTGGCGGCGGCGGTGGCCGCGGACGGCAAATTGATCGGTGTGTTGGTGCTGGCCGACGAACTGCGCGCCGGCTCCGAACAACTGCTGGCGTCGCTGCGCCAACTGGAGGTCGAGCGCATCGTGCTGGCGACCGGAGACCGGCGCGAGGTTGCCAACTCCGTCAGCGAAGGCCTTGGCCTCGACGCGGTGCGTTCGGAACTGACACCCGACCAGAAGGTGCTGCTGGTGCTGTCCGAACGCAAGAACGGCCCGGTGATGATGATCGGTGACGGCGTCAATGATGCCCCCGCGCTGGCTGCCGCCGATATCGGCATGGCCATGGGCGCGCGCGGCACGGCGGCGTCGGCCGAGGCCGCCGATGTGGTGCTGCTGGTCGATCGCCTCGACCGCGTGCTGCCGGCAATCCAGATCGCACGCCGCTCGCGGCGCATTGCGCGGCAGAGCGTCGTCGCCGGCATCGGCCTTTCCGTCATCGCCATGGTCGCGTCGGCTTTCGGCCTCATCGTGCCGGTCGAGGGCGCACTGTTGCAGGAAATCATAGATGTCGCGGTGATCTTCAACGCGTTGCGGGCATTACGCGCTTAACGCGCTGCGCGCTTTGGCGCGGCGTAAATTGGCGGCGTAAGCTGGCCGCGTAAGTAAACGGCCGCGGTCAACCGCGGCCAGCCTGCCCGAACGGGCGGAAAGATCGGTGCGGGGCCCCTTGGGGACGCTGACGATCCGAAAAGACCCTGGCTAGGCCAGGGTATTTTTGTTTACGCGCGTTCGTTACAACCATTGAACGCTTAGGTTGTATATGCTTGTCTTCAGTGTTCGTGGTTGACGGCGGGTGCGGGGGCAGGCGTGTCGGTCGAACGGCGATGTTCGTTTGTTTTGATCGCAAGCGCATTGTGGGCCGCGTCGTGGGCGTCCGCCGGGGCGCAACCCGAGGCTGACGCGGTCTCGCGCAGGATTTTCGCCCAGGCCTTGGACCGGGTTCTCTCGGACTATGTCGACCGCGTCGATGCCGGAGTGCTGGTCGCAAAAGCGATCGACGGCATGGCCAGCCTGAGCGGGCCTCATGGCCCGGACGTCGCCGGTTCGGCGTCCCGGCCGGCCACCGGACCTGCACTGTCCGATTTTGACGCCGCGTTCGATCGGTTTAGCCGGCGCGAAGCGGGCGCGGCCGGCCTGCGGCTTGTGCAGGCGGCGATCGGCGGCATGATGACCGCGCTGGACGGACTCTCGTTCTACATCCCGCAGCAGGAACTTCGCGATTCTTCGTTGCAGGAGCAGATCGGAGGGGTTGGGCTGGAGCTCACCCTGCAATCGGGCCTCATCAAGGTTGTCCGTTCGATGGAGGGGGCAGTGGCGGCCCGCGCCGGGCTGGTCTGCGGCGATGTCATTATTGCCATTGACGGGGCGCCGGTCGCTGGCCTGACGTTGCCGGAGGCGGTGGGAAGATTAAGAGGGCGGGTCCATTCGGCCGTGACGCTTTCGCTCGGAAGCCAAAAGGGGAAATGGCGGGCCGACATAGAGCTTATCCGCGAGGTTGTTCGTCCCACCAGCGTCCGGTTCAGAACCGACGATGACATCGGCTACATCCGCCTGTCGCACTTCAACGAGCAAACGACCGAGGCGGTGAAAGCGGCGATCGACGCCGTTCACGCACAAATAGCGCCAGCTCGTCTGAAGGGCTGGGCCCTCGATGTGCGGGACAATCACGGCGGGCTGCTGGACCAGGCAGTCTCTGTCGCCGATCTGTTTCTCGATGGCGGCAAGATCGTTGCCGCGCGTGGCCGGAGCTGGGAAGACACCTATGCGGCAACAGCGGGGGACCTTGCACAGGGCAAGCCGATCGTCGTTCTGGTCAATGGCCGGACCGCGAGCGGAGCCGAAATGTTGGCGGGCGCCTTGCAGGAAAACAAGCGTGCGACATTGGTCGGCATGCCGTCAATTGGCAGCGGAACGGTGCAAACGATATTCCCGCTGACTCCCGTCGCGGGCGCGCTGCGCTTGACCACCAGCCGACTGTATACGCCGGCCGGGAGGCAGATCGAGGGCAACGGCATCACGCCGGACATTGTCGTCGAACAGACGGAAGGGCCGGCCGCGGATCGCGTCAGCAGGTCGTGCAAAGACCAGGACGTCTGGCTCGGCGACGGTGACAAGCAGCTTCGATACGCCATCGACTTTCTGCGCCGGACGTGAAAGGCAAAGCCGCGCTTCAAGGCGCGGGCTGGCCATGCCGTGCGTTCCGAACTAGATAGACGGCATGACCCAGCCTTTAGCATCCACCCAAAATCCGCTTCTTGCCGACTGGACCGGCGCCTACGGTCTGCCGCCTTTTGCGACGCTGACGCCGGAGCATTTCCGGCCGGCCTTCGACACGGCGCTGGCCGCGCACCGCGCCGAGCTGGACGCCATTTCGGCGAACCCTGACAAACCGACTTTCGACAACACCATTGTCGCGCTGGAGAAAAGCGGCCGCGACCTCGACCGCGTCGCCAACGTGTTCTTCGTCAAGGCCGGCGCGGACACCGGCGAGGCCATTGAGGCAGTCGAGCGCGACATGTCGCCGCTTCTGGCGCGCCACTCGAACGCGATGTATCTCGACCGCGCGCTCTATGCCCGTATCGGCGATCTCCATGCCCGCCGCGACACGCTCGGCCTCAATGCCGAGCAGGCGCGCGTACTCGATCGCTATCATACCCGCTTCGTGCGGGCCGGCGGCGCGCTCGCACAGGCGGCACAGGATCGTCTCGCCGCGATCAACGAACGGCTGGCCACGCTCGGCACCCAGTTCGGCCAGAACGTGCTGGCCGACGAGAAAGCCTACGCGCTCATTCTCGATGAGGCGGATCTGGCCGGCCTGCCGGATTTCGCCCGCGCTGCCGCGACCGCAGCCGCCGAGGAGCGCGGCCACAAGGGCAAATACGCCATCACTCTGGCGCGCAGTTCTTGCGAGGGCTTTCTCCAGTTTTCGTCGCGGCGCGATTTGCGCGAGAAGGTGTTCAGCGCCTGGGTCAAGCGGGGCGAGAACGGCGGCGCGACCGACAACCGCGCGCTCATTGCCGAAATGGTGGCGCTGCGCGGCGAGCGCGCACGTCTTCTGGGCTTCGCTACTTTTGCCGATTACAGGCTCGATGACTCAATGGCCAAGACGCCGGCAGCCGCCCGCACGCTGCTCGACAATGTCTGGGGCCGCGCCAAGCTCAAGGCCGTCGCCGAGCGCGACGCGCTGCAGGAGATGATCGCGCAGGAAGGCGGCAACTTCGCGCTGGCCGCGCATGACTGGCGCTACTACGCCGAGAAACTGCGCAAGGCGCGATACGATCTCGATGAATCCGAGATCAAGCCGTATTTCCAGCTCGACAAGATGATCGACGCCGCCTTCGAGACCGCGACGCGGCTGTTCGGCCTCACCTTCAAGCCGGTCGACGTGCCGCTTTATCACGCCGATGCCCGCGCATGGGACGTGACGGACGCGTCGGGCAAACATGTCGGTCTTTTCATCGGCGATTATTTCGCGCGCGGTTCCAAACACTCCGGCGCCTGGATGACGTCACTGCGCGATCAGGAGAAACTGTCAGGCGACGTGCGCCCGATCATTCTCAATGTCTGCAATTTCTCCAAGCCCGCCGCCGGGCAGCCGGCGCTGCTGTCGTTCGACGACGCCCGCACCTTGTTTCACGAATTCGGCCACGGCCTGCACGGTCTGCTGTCGAACGTGACCTTTCCGCTGCTCGCCGGCACTTCGGTATCGAGCGATTTCGTCGAGCTGCCGTCGCAGCTTTACGAACACTGGCTCGAAGTGCCGGAGATTTTGCAGAAATACGCGCGCCACGCCAAAACAAATGAGCCGATGCCGAAGGCGATGTTCGACAAGTTGCTGGCGACGCGCACCTATGGCCAGGGCTTCGCTACGGTCGAATACACGTCCTGCGCTTTGGTCGATCTCGACATCCATGCGCTGCCGGATGCGGGCACGCTCGACGTGACCAAATTCGAACGCGACACGCTTGCCGCCATGAACATGCCGTCGGAAATCGTCATGCGGCACCGCCTGCCGCATTTCCAGCATCTTTTTTCCGGCGGCGGTTATGCCGCCGGCTATTACTCTTACATGTGGTCGGAAGTGCTCGACGCCGACGCTTTCGAGGCCTTCACCGAAACCGGCAATGCCTTCGATCCGGCGACCGCGAAAAAGCTGCGCGACTTCATCTATTCGGCCGGCAATCTGCGCGATCCGGGCGAGGCCTATAAAGCGTTTCGCGGCCGTCTGCCGTCGGTCGAGCCGCTGTTGAAAAAGCGCGGACTTTCCGATGCAGCGTAATTTTCTTGTCGTCCCCGCGAAAGCGGGGACCCATACGCCGTGCACGATCGATAGACCACGGAGTATGGGTCCCGGCTCGCGCTTCGCTTGGCCGGGACGACAGGAAGTGAGATGACCGAACTCTACACCGCCGGCCATCGCAAAGGTGTCGTCTGCGCGCCGCACGCCGCGGCGGTCGAGGATGGCCGCGCCATTCTCGAAGAAGGCGGCAACGCCATCGAGGCGATGCTGGCCATGGCGGCGTCGATCGCCGCCGTCTATCCGCACATGAATCATATCGGCGGCGACGGCTTCTGGCTGATCCGCGAGCCGAATGGCCGCGTTCGCGCCATCATGGGCGCGGGTCGTGCGGGTGCGAAGGCGACGGTGCGGTTTTACAAAGATGCCGGGCATTATGAAATTCCGGCGCGCGGGCCGCTCGCTGCGCTGACTGTGCCCGGGGCCGCGGCAGGCTGGATGCTGGCGCTGGAAGCGGCCAAGGCCCAGACCGGCAAGGGCATCAACAAGGGCGCGTCGCGTCTGCCGCTGCATGTGCTGTTCGACGCCGCGATCAGGCGCGCGCGCGAAGGTTACAAGGTGTCGCGCAGCCAGGCGCAACTGACCGTCGATAAATATGCCGAGCTGGAAACAGCGCCCGGCTTTCTCAACGCATTTCTGATCGATGGCAAGCCGCCCGAAGCGGGCGCGATTCTCAAACAGACGAAATTTGCCGAGACGCTCGACCATCTTGCCAAAACCGGCCTGCAGGATTTCTATCGCGGCGATGTCGCCCGCGAGATCGCCGCCGACCTCGAACGTATCGGTTCCCCGGTGACGCGCGCCGACCTGGAAAAATACGAAGCGAAAATAGCCGAGCCGCTCAGCGTCAAGATCAGCGGCACGACGCTCTACAACACGCCGCCGCCGACGCAAGGCCTGGCTTCGCTGATGATCCTTGCACTGTTCGATCGCCTGCGTGTGCCGGACGCGGAAAGCTTCGCCCATATTCACGGTCTAGTCGAAGCGACCAAGCGCGCCTTCATCGTCCGTGACCGCGAGGTTACTGACCCCGACAAGATCGACGGCAATCTCAACCGTTATCTCGACGCGGTCTTTCTCGACCCCGAGGCCGAAAAAATCGACATACGCCGCGCGGCGCGCTGGCCTTCGAGCGAAGCGCGCGGCGACACCATCTGGATGGGCGCGGCGGATTCCTCCGGCCTTGTCGTCTCCTATATCCAGTCGATCTATTGGGAGTTCGGCTCCGGCTGCGTGCTGCCGGCGACCGGCATATTGATGCAGAATCGCGGCGCCAGCTTCTCGCTCGATCCGAAAGCATTGAATGCGCTGGAGCCGGGCCGGCGGCCGTTTCATACGCTCAATCCGGCGCTCGCCATGCTCAAGGACGGCCGCGTCATGGCCTATGGCACGATGGGCGGCGACGGCCAGCCGCAATCGCAGGCGGCCGTGTTTACGCGGCACGTCACCTATCGCCAACCGCTCGACAAGGCGCTCGACGCGCCGCGCTGGCTGCTGGGCCGCACCTGGGGCTCAAGCCAGACGAATCTGAGAATGGAATCACGCTTTGATGGCCATCTGATCGACCGCCTGATGTCGGCCGGCCATGATGTCGCAGTCCTGAACGAGCCCTATTCCGATACGATGGGACACGCCGGTGCTGTCATATTCCATCCGAACGGCACGCTCGAAGGCGGCCACGACCCGCGCGCCGATGGGGGCGCGGCGGGCGTTTAACCATCGGCGTAAAAGAGGCGTATTCGTAATAATGTAACGCGCCTCGTTTATGCCGCAGTCCGTGATAATGTGCCGTCCATGAAAACGCCGATCCTCACCCTCATTGCCGCCACGCTCGGCCTGGCTTTCGCTGCGCCCGCACTGGCGCATCCGCATGTCTGGGTGTCGATGCATTCCGAGGTCTTGTTCGCGCCCGACGGCACCGTCACCGGCGTGCGGCATGACTGGGCCTTCGACGACATGTTCTCGGCCTTCGCCACGCAGGGCTATGAGAGCAAGGTGAAGGGCCAGTTCACCCGCGAGGAGCTGGCGCCGCTGGCCAAGGTCAATGTCGAATCGCTGAAGGAGTACGACTACTTCACCTATGCGACCGTCGACGGCAAGAAAATCAAGATGCGCGATCCGCTGCCGGACTATCATCTCAGCTTCGAGAACGCCGTGCTGACGCTGCACTTCACCATCCCGTTCGAACAGCCGGTGAAGTTCAAGGAGTTGAAAATCGACATCTACGATCCGACCATCTTCGTCGATTTCGAGTTTCCCAAGAAAGACCCGGTCAAGCTTTCCGGTGCGCCGTCGGGATGCATCCTCGATACCAAGCTGCCGCGCGAAATGACCTATGCCGAAGGCAAGAAGCTCAGCGAGATTCCCGCCGACCAGCCGAACGTGTCGATGGCGATCGGCGCCGAATTCGCCAACAAGATTCTGGTGCATTGCCCTTAATTTGAATGCTTTCGAATCCGCGGGGGCGGCGACGGGGACTGTTCGAACATGACGTGGCTCTCGCGGCGCTCTGCTCTGACGCAATGCTTCATCCTGACCGGCTTTGTTTTGGCGGTCGCTGGCGCCATCGACATGGCGCAGGCCGCGCCGTTCGGCGTTTCCGGCGGACCGGGCCAGGCCGACGTCGGTGGCTTCACCGGCTGGGTGCTGCATCAGCAGGCCG
Source organism: uncultured Hyphomicrobiales bacterium (assembly GCA_903892675.1). Lineage (GTDB taxonomy): Bacteria > Pseudomonadota > Alphaproteobacteria > Rhizobiales > Xanthobacteraceae > Pseudolabrys. The sequence continues at coordinate 8,828 of CAITJJ010000068.1, forward strand.
CCTTTTACCGCATGCTGTCGGGCGCGATCCGCGCGGCGAAGGCCGACGGCAGCGCCACATGGGCGCTGCTCGGCATTTCATTTGCCTACGGCGTGTTTCATGCCGCCGGTCCCGGTCACGGCAAGGCGGTGATCTCGTCCTATCTCGTCGCCAATGACGAGACCTGGCGGCGCGGTATCGCGCTATCATTCGCCTCGGCGATATTGCAGGCAATCACCGCGGTCGCCGTCGTGGCTATCGTCGCCGTGCTGCTCGGCGCGACCTCCAAGGTCATGGGCGACACAGTGCGGGTCATCGAAGTGGTCAGTTACGGCCTGATTGTGTTGATCGGCCTGCGGCTGTTGTGGGTGAAGGGCCGCGCCTTTCTCAATCTCATGCGCACAGAGGCGAAAGCGCCCGCGCATGGCGATGCGCATAACGATCATGCGCCTCACGATCATTCGCAGGCTCACGATCATCATCACGGTCACGGTCACGATCATGGGCGCACACACGATCATGGTCACCGCCACGACTATCCCGACCACGCCGATGAAGTGCATGCGTGGGGCCATGCGCATGCACCGGAGCCGCGCGACCTCGGTGGCCGCGACTGGCTAAAGCGCGGCCTGTCGGCCATCGTCGCCGTTGGATTGCGGCCTTGTTCGGGAGCGATCATCGTTCTGGTATTCGCGCTGGCGCAGGGCATGTTCTGGATCGGCGTCGCCTCGACCTTCGTCATGGGCCTCGGCACTGCGATCACGGTGTCAGCGATCGCCACGATCGCCGTCGCTGCGCGAGGCCTTGCCGGCAGACTGGCCAGATCAAAGCCCGGCTCGGGCATGTTGCTGTTGCGTGGCGTCGAAACGGCCGCCGCCGGCGTCATCGTCGCGTTCGGCGCGCTACTGCTGATGGGCTATATGGTTAGTGAACGAATGATCGGCGTCTGACCGCCATCGCGCATTTGCAAGCCTGCCATCGTCAGATGCGAATGGTCACGCCGCGCCCTGCTGCTAGTCTGACGTCAGGGAGCGAAACATGGCCGGTAATTTCCTGCGCGAATTAGGCGTCGAACATCCAATCATCCTGGCGCCGATGGCCGGCGGCATCGGCTCACCGGAATTGGTCGGCACGGTGTCGAATGCCGGCGGGCTCGGCTCTTGGGCCGGCGCCTATGCAACGCCGCAGCAAATACTGGACGCCGCCAAAGCAATTCGTACGCTGACCGGCAAGCCGTTCGCGCTCAATCTGTTCGCTGGCGGCTATGGCCTGCGCCCGGAAGTCGATGCCGCGCCGATGCTGGCAAAAGTAGCGCAGGCCCACGCCAAGCTCGGCCTGCCGCCGCCGGTATTGCCGCCCAACCCGGACAATCCGTTCGAGGATCAGTTCGCTGCGGTGATCGAAGCCCGGCCGGCATTGTTCAGCTTTACATTCGGGATTCCCAATGCCGATGCGCTGGCGCGTTTGCGCCGCGCCGGCATCCGCACCTGCGGCACGGCGACGACCGTGCAGGAAGCGAGGGCGCTAGAGCAGGCCGGCGTCGAATCGATCGTCGCGCAAGGCGAGGAGGCCGGCGCGCATCGCGGCACCTTTATCGGCAGCATGGAAGACTCGATGGTGCCGACGCTTGAATTGACGCGCGCCACTGCCGCCGCCGTATCGGTGCCGGTCTTCGCCGCTGGCGGCCTGATGGACGGCCGCGATATTTCCCGCGCGCTTGCCGCCGGCGCGCAGGCGGGGCAACTCGGCACCGCGTTCATTGTCTGCCCGGAAAGCGGCGCCGCCGCGCCGTACAAGCAGGCGCTGATCGACGCGAGGGCGGAAACCACCGTCATCACCCGCGCCTATTCGGGGCGTGAGGCGCGCGGCCTGCGCAATGCCTTCATCGACATGACAGCGGACATTCCGATCCTGCCGTTCCGCCAGCAGAACGATCTGACGCGGCCGATGCGCACCGAATCCGGGAAAAAAGGCACGGCCGATTATATTTCTCTGTGGGCAGGTCGCGGCGTCACGCGCGCGAGAGCGATGCCGGCGGAAAAGTTGATGGAAACTCTAATCGTGGAAATCGCTGGCGCGTAATTCGATCGGCTGGCCGTGCGGCGTGCGGTCGCAGGCATGGTCCCAGGCATCGCGCGTGCGATGCAGGGTCTCCGTGGTCGCCACGCCTTTTTCCGCCACCAGTCTTTCGAGCGCTGCCAGCCAGTGCGAATAATAGGTCTCGCCGGTGTCGGGATCGCCGGCAGCCTGGGCGCGCTTGATCTCGTCAGCCAAAGTGCCCGCCCATTCGCTCCAGGTGAACAGCCCGCGATCGTACAGCGCCAGGGTCATGGCGAAAGCCTGCGCTTCCCAGGGCTCCTTGAACACCGGGCCGTCTTGATCTTGCGGAATGCCGGGCACCGCCGCGGTGGCCTGCGATACGGTCGCGTTGGTCATCAGGCCTTCTCCAGATATGGCTCGAACGCCTCGATCGAGACTTTCAACGTCGGATCGGCGTCGTCGCCCCACAAGTCACGGCTGGCGAACACGACCGTATAGAGCCATTGCGGATTCTCGCCTTTGCCGTGCGCAGCCGTATCCGGGAAAACGTGACAGCCATTAATTCGTTCGACGATGCCGGCGTGGCCGCGCACATAGCGCGGCAGTCTTGTATGCGTCGCTGGATTGATATTTTTCGCGCGCACTTTGTCGCCGGGCTTGAAGATGGCCGGCGCCTTCGCCTCGCGGCCGAAACTGCCGCGCACCATGATGCGCTCGACGTCGCCGGCGGTGAATTTGCCGCGCTTGAGCGGCGGACCTTGCCGCAGCGAATGGCCGGCACCGATTTCATCGCGGCCGATCATGCCGCGTTCGATCAGCTGATCGGTGATCGCCAGGAACCACTTCTTGTAATAGGAACTGGCGAGATAGACCTCGGGCGGCAGGGATTCGCGCGCGTATCGCTGCGAGTCGATATTCAGCCCGCCATTGGCGCCAATGGCGCGCACCATCGCCATGACACGGCCCTCCCATTTTTCATGGAAGGTCGGCTCGTTCGGCTCCGGCTCCACTTTGCCAAATCCATCCATGCCGCCCATATCATGCACGCCATTCATGGCGCGGCCTTCGGCAGTCCAGTGCCAATCATGCTGTCGCGGGTGACAACCTCGGCGAGGCGTTCCTCGCTCCAGCCTTCTGTACCGGCGGGGCGCATCGGCAGAACGAGAAAGCGTGTCTCGGCGGTCGAATCCCAGACGCGGATTTCGGTGTCCTTCGTCAGCGTGACGCCGAAATCGGCCAGCACGCCGCGCGGGTCCTTGACCGCGCGCGAGCGATAGGGCGAGGCCTTGTACCAGACCGGCGGCAGGCCGAGCATTTCCCACGGGTAGCAGGAGCATAACGTGCAGACGACCATATTGTGCCGCTGCGGTGTATTCTCGACCGCGATCAGGTGATCGCCAACGCGGCTGACATGGCCAAGCGTACCGATTGCTTTCGTGGCGTCGTCGAGCAGCGCCTGCTTGAAGGCCGGATCGGTCCATGCTCTGGCGACGACGCGTGCGCCATTGCGCGGTCCGATCTTGGTTTCATAGGCCTCGACGATGGCGTCGAGTGCAGCCGGATCGACATAGCCTTTTTCGGTGAGCACGGTTTCCAGCGCACGCACGCGCAACTGCGTCTCTGACAGCTCGGAATGTTCGTGATCGTGGTCGTGATGATGGTGGTCGTGATCTTGGGCCATGGCGAGACTATAACCGAGCCATGTGTCTAATCCCAGACGCCTTCGTGCTGCGCCGCCGCCTCGTCTTCCAGCAGCGGGCCAGTGACCTCGACCTTGCGCTGGCCGGAGGCAAAGACGGTGCGGCAGGGCAAATCCAGCGTCGGATTTTCGTCGTGGTCGCCAGTGATGGTCTTGAGCCGCGCTTCCGACAGGCCGTAGACGATGCGGCCAATGCCGGCCCAATAGATCGCGCCGGCGCACATTGCACAGGGCTCGGCCGAGGAATACAGCGTGCACTCCGCCAGTTCGTCTGGCTCGAAAGCCTTGCAGGCCGCGGTCGCCAGCAGGCGTTCGGCATGGGCGGTCATGTCGCCGTCGGGCAGATAGCCGTTTTCCAGCGCGCTTTCGGCGACGTCAAAAGCGCGGCGCAAGAGGTCTTCGTCTGTCGGTTTCATAAAGCCCGTTTGCCGATTCAATGGGGCCAAATTTAGCGGAACTCCGGCGTCTGTGCCATCATCCGATGCATGAATCGGTTTGCTAATACCGTCGATTTTTTGACGACGATCCTTGGACGTGTCTCGTCCTGGCTGGTCCTCGCGGTCGTCGTGCTGCAATTCGCCCTGGTTGTGGCGCGCTACGTTTTCGGCCTCGGCTCGATCTGGCTGACCGAGGCGATCATCTATGGCCATGCCACCTTGTTCCTGATGGCGTCGGCCTGGACCTTGCGAGCCGGCGGCCATGTCCGGGTCGATATCTTTTACGCCGATGCTACGCCGCGCGCGCGGGCGCTTGTCGACCTTGCCGGGGCGCTGCTGTTGTTGCTGCCCTTCGCGCTGGTCCTGCTGTGGCTATCGGCACCCTATGCGGCCCGCTCGTGGGCCGTGTTCGAGCGTTCGCAGGAAGCAAGCGGCCTGCCGCTGGTCTTCGCGCTCAAGACACTGATCCCGATCTTTGCCGTCTTGATGGCCCTGCAAGGCATCGCGCAGGCGACCCGCGCGGCGCAGGCTCTGACGAGGAAGCAGCCATGAGCTTCCCCGAACTTCTTGCCGTTGTCATGGTCGCCGCCGTCGTCATTGCTTTGATGGCCGGCTATCCGGTGGCGCTGACGCTCGCCGGCGTCTCGCTCGGCTTTGCCATGTTCGGCCATGCGACGGGCGCCATGGATTTCTCCATCATCGGCGCGCTGCCGCAGCGCATCTTCGGGGTGATGACCAATCCGACGCTGCTGGCGATCCCGATGTTCATCTTCATGGGCGTGATGCTGGAGCGCTCGCGCGTCGCCGAGGAATTGCTGGAGACGATGGGCCGGCTGTTCGGCACGTTGCGTGGCGGGCTCGGTATCGCGGTGATCCTCGTCGGCACGCTGCTGGCGGCGGCCAAGGGTGTGGTCGGCGCCACCACGGTGACGATGGGCCTGATCGTGCTGCCGACCATGCTGCGTTACGGCTACGACAAAAGGCTGGCCTCCGGCACCGTCGCGGCCACGGCGACCTTGGCGCAGATTTTCCCGCCGGCCACAGTGCTGGTGCTGCTCGGCGATCAACTCGGCAATTCCTATCAGGCGGCGCAACTGGCGCAGGGCAAGTTCTCGCCGGACGTGGTCAATGTCAGCGATCTGTTCGCCGGCGCGCTGCTGCCGGGCTTCGCGCTGGTGGCCCTTTATCTCGCCTACCTGATCACGGTCGCGTTCATCTGGCCGAAAGCCGCGCCGGCGATGCCGCCCGATCCTGCCGCGCCGCGCGGCCTGGCGCTGGCGCGCAAGCTCGCGCAGGTGCTGGTCGCGCCTGTGGCGCTCATCCTCGCCGTGCTGGGCTCGATCCTGCTGGGGATTGCGACGCCGACCGAAGCGGCCTCGATCGGCGCGGTCGGCGCCATCCTGCTCGCCGCGCCGAAGTCCGATCTGCGCGTGGTGATGCGGCCGGTGGTCGAGAAGACAGCGCAGATCACCGCCATGATTTTTCTCATCCTGATCGGCGCGACACTCTTCAGCCTGGTGTTCCGCGCGCTCGGCGGCGACGCCATGGTCGAGCGCGCGCTGACCGATCTGCCCGGCGGCGCCAACGGCGCGGTGCTGGTCGTGATGCTGGCGATTTTCCTGCTCGGCTTCGTCATGGACGCCTTCGAGATCATTTTCGTGGTGGTGCCGATCGTCGCGCCGGCGCTGTTGAAGATGCCCGGCGTCGATCCGGTCTGGCTCGGCATCATGATGGCGGTGAATTTGCAGACGTCCTACATGCACCCGCCGCTCGGGCCGACCTTGTTTTTCCTGCGCAGCGTGGCCCCGCCGGAAATCACCACCCGGCACATCTATGTCGGCATCATCCCGTTCGTTGTCATCCAGTTGTTTGCGCTGGTGGTGCTGTGGTTCGTGCCGGGGCTTGCCACCGCGCTGCCGCACTTTTTCTATCGCTAGTGAAGCGGATTTGACCTTCGCTACCCCGTTTGCCGCGCTAAAGTGGTGCCGCAGACGGGATGCGAATATTAGAATCGGACCACTAGCGCCACACCCACTCGATCACGACCCAGAGCCAGATCGCGCCGGCCAGCAGCAGCGAGAAGCCGACGGCGGCCGACGCCATGTCCTTGACGCGGCCGATGGCGGGGTCCTGGTCGCCGGTGAGGCGGTCGCAAAGTTTCTCGATGGCGGTATTCAGCAACTCGACCGCCATGACGAAGACCAGCGAGCCGACCAGCGCCAGACGCTTGGGAAAGTCCGGGGTCAAGTACAGAGATAGCGGGATCGACAACGCCAGCAGCACAAGCTCCTGGCGGACGGCCAGATCCGATTGCGCCGCAGCAAGAAGGCCTTTCCAGCTGTTGATGGTCGCACGCCAAATTCTATGCAAGCAATTTGTCCGCCCCGCCTTGCGCAAGGCGGGCAACCTAGCCAGCATCTTTTATGGTGTCCATCCCGCAATGCCGATGTAGGTTTCTCCCGCGCAGAACAGCCCTATCGCAGAGGTCGTCGAATGAAAGCTGCCGATATGTTCAATCTCATCGGCCGCGTCGCGCTGGTGACCGGCGCGTCGAGCGGGCTCGGCCAGCAATTCGCCCGCGCGCTCGCCGATAACGGCGCCGCGGTGGTTTTGGCGGCGCGGCGCACCGACCGGTTGCTCGACCTGCAACAGGAAATCGAAGCCAAAGGCGGCAAGGCGCTCGCCGTCGAAGCAGACGTTACCGACCGCGCCGCCATGGTCGCCGCGTTCAATGCGGCCGAGAAGGCCTTCGGCACCGTCACCATCCTCGTCAACAATGCCGGCGTGGCGCAGCAGTCGGTGCGCGCCACCGACGTGACCCCGGAAGAATGGCGGCGCGTCCTCGGCGTCGATCTCGACGCGGTATTCTACTGGGCGCAGGAAGCCGCGCGCCGCATGATCGCCGCCGGGAAACAGGGCGCCATCGTCAACATCGCCTCGGTGCTCGGCTTCGGCGTGTCCAAGGGCACGGCGGCCTACGCGGTCGCCAAGGCGGCGGTGGTGCAGACCACCAAGGCGCTGGCGGTGGAGCTTGCCTTCAAGGGCGTGCGGGTCAATGCCATCGCGCCGGGTTGGTTCGTGACCGAGATCAATGACACCTATCTCGAAAGCGAGGCAGGCTTGGCATTGAAGCGCGATATTCCCATGGGCCGGTTCGGCAATGCCGGCGACCTCGATGGCGCGCTTTTATTGCTGGTGTCGGATGCGGGCGCCTACATGGCCGGCGCGACGATTGTTGTCGATGGCGGGCAGGTGGTACAGATCAAGGGGTAGTGCAACTCTGCAACTCTTGCGCGTAACGGCCGAGTTAGCCAAGATAGGCGGGGGACTCGCCATGGCTGCAAGTGTATTTGCAACAGATCAGTCTTTCGAGACTGGGAGCGCTTTACGCAATATTCAAGTCAATCCTGGCGGCCTGTCGGACAGTCCGACTGATGAAGATTCTGTCGGCTTCAAGCCCTACGTGCGGGCGCTTGCCTGGTTTTTAATGAGTGAGAAAACCGTAGCGCCACTGACGATTTCCATCGAAGCGCCGTGGGGATCTGGCAAATCGTCGTTCATGCTCCAGCTTGAAAAGGCAATTGCCAATGTGGCGGCCGATCAGGTCAAACGGTGGGAATCCATCGGTGCAGGCCCGAAGCCAGAAACGGTGTCGATCCGCTTTAACGCGTGGCGGAATGACAAGGATGAGGCGCTCTGGGCGGCCTTTGCGATTACATTTCTGCGACAGCTCACCCGGCGCATTCCGTTCTGGAGGAAAGTTATAGGCAATCTGCTTTTGCTTTGGTCGCGACTGGATCGAGGCGCGGCGCGATGGCAGCTCTTTCAACTCACGCTGTTTGCGCTAGCGACCGCCGCGCTTGCGGTCATTGCGGTCATATATTTCAAGAATCCGGGTATTGCCGAGTCGGAGAAAGTCGCGCCGGTGGCCGGAGCGTCAGTCGTGGCTTTGCTGGCGACGGCGTGGACAGCCGCAAAGAAGGTCCGAGATATTTTTGGTAGTCCTTTGTCCGCCGACTTGACCAGACTTCGCCGCAATCCACGCTACCAAGACAAACTTGCATTCATCGACCGTTTCCAGGACGATTTTTCAAATATCATCCATTGTTACGCAGGAACCAAAGGCCGAATATTTGTCTTCATTGATGATCTGGACCGCTGTGATGTGCCGCGCGCCGCCGATCTGATGCAGGCAATCAACCTGCTCCTATCAACTGACCAGGCTAATCTCTATTTCATTCTCGGCATCGACCGCGAAATGGTGGCCGCCGGGCTCGCTGCCAAGCATGAGAAAATCCTGCCGTATCTGGCTGCAAACCGAACCGCCGCGAATTCGCCTCCGATTGCGAGGGGTGGCGTTGAATACGGCTATTCATTTCTTGAAAAGTTCGTGCAGGTGCCGTTTCGCGTTCCGGTTATCCAGAACATCGAAAATCTTGTCGCAAGCCTAACCGGCCCGGAGGCCGTTTCCAGAAACCCCGATCAGGAGCCTGACCGCGAATCCGAATCCGCCGCGTTCGAGATTGTCGCCGGCTCGGACCCGGAAGGATTCGACAAGATCGTCGCGGACATGGCGAAAATATTTGAATTCAATCCACGTCGTGTCAAACAATTTGTCAGTGTTCTGCGATTGCGGGTGATGATCGCCTTATCGACGAATATCTTGCGGTTGCCCGGGAGGCCCGGCTCGGGTTCGCAATTGACTTTGGCACAGCTGGGCGCGTTTACCGCACTTCTGTTGCGTTGGCCGCAATTAATTGGCGATCTTTTGGCGAACCCTGACGCGCTAAACGACCTCGCGGAGCAGAGAAACGTATCGGCCTCGCGGTGGAAGGATGAGCCCGGATTGCTGGAGATGCTCACGGACGTGGGGGACTATTCGTTGGTCGACGTCGACCTGCGGCCGCTCTTGTTGGTGATGCCGGACACTTACGGCCGCGGCTTGGGGGATAGCACGTCCTCCCAGCCATCTCCGCAGGCTCCTAACCCACCGTCGGAGAGCGTAGGTTCTGCGGCAGGGAAGTCTTCTGCGCAAGGGGCTACCGCCTCCCGTTACCCGGCTGATAAGCCAATGGACGTTGGTGAAAGGTTGCCGGAAGAAGAACGGCCGGTCAGTTTTTCCAGATTTATGGCGCAGCAAGATTCAGAGCGGCAGCCGCGTCGTAAGCGCAGAGTTGCCCTCAAAAAGAAGTGACAGCCCTTCGTCTCGTCACTCTTGAAGCCTTTGCCAGCATAATCGGTTATATCAACCGGCAATTCCATTACGCAAAGGTCAGGTCATGGACTTCTCACTCTCGCCCGAACACGAAGCCCTGCGCCTCAAGGCGCGCGCTTTCATCGACGAGCACGTGCTGCCGCTGGAGAAAGATCCGGCCAATTTCGCCGACAACGAGAACATCCCGCACCATTTGCTCGAGCCGGTGCGCGTCAAGGCGCGCGCGGCGGGTCTGTGGGCGCCTCAGGCGCCGAAGGAATATGGCGGCATGGAATTGCCGATGGTCGTCTGGGCCGCGGTCTATGAGGAAGCGGCGCGCTCGATCTTCGGGCCGCTGGCGATCCATTGCATGGCGCCAGACGACGGCAACATGAACATGCTGCGCCTTGCCGGTACCCAAGCGCAGAAAGACAAATGGCTGGCGCCGCTAGTTGCCGGCAAAGTGCGCTCGGCCTTCGCCATGACGGAGCCGTCGCCCGGCGGCGGCTCCGACCCGACCATGATCCGCACCCGCGCCGAGAAGCGCGGCAACAAATACATCATCAGCGGGCGCAAATGGTTCATCACCGGCGCCGACGGCGCGGCGCATTTTATTTTGATGGCGCGCACCTCCGACGACGCGCGCAAGGGCCTCACAGCGTTTCTCTATCACAAGGACCAGCCGGGTTGGCGCATCGTCCGCCGCATTCCGATCATGGGCCCGGAAGAACATGGCGGCCATTGCGAACTTGAATTCGACGGCCTCGAAATACCGGAAGAAAACATACTGATGGGCGAGGGCGAGGGCTTGCGCCTGATGCAGGTGCGGCTTGGGCCGGCGCGGTTGACGCATTGCATGCGCTGGACCGGCTTTGCCAAACGCTGCGTCGAGATCGCGCAGGAATATGTCGCGGAGCGCGAGGGCTTCGGCATCAAGCTCGCCGACCGCGAAAGCGTGCAGATGAAACTGGGCGAGATCGGCCAGCAGATTCAGATCGGCCGCTTGCTGACCATGCACGCCGCCTGGATGCTCGATCAGGGCGGGCGCGCGCGTAAAGAGGTGTCGATGGCCAAGGTCCACGTCGCCGAGACGCTGCATCGCGCCGCCGACATGGCAATCCAGTTGCAGGGCGCGCGCGGCTATTCCAAGGACACCGTCGTCGAGTGGATTTATCGCTACGCCCGATCGGCCAGACTGGTCGACGGCGCCTCCGAAGTGCACATGATGGTGCTGGCGAAATTCATGCGCAATGAAGGGCGCGACTTCTGGCAATGGGGTCCGGGCGAGGGGCGCAAGAACGCGCCTTAGTCTGCTCTTTCACTTGCCGGCAAAGCGTGGCTAATGTCCGGCGCGCCGGGCATCGGCGCTTTCAGGACGTGAAACATGCCAGTTCAGTCGACGCCGATCAAAATCGTCATGGGCGGCTACGGCCCGGCCAATACGGGCTTCAGCAAGTCGCTCAAGCTCATCGGCAACACGCTGGAAGCGCAGTTCGGCGACCGCATCGCAATCGACTACATCTGGAACATCATGGACCACGGCCACAAGGCCGAGGACATCCTGACGCTGGTGGAGAGCGGCGAGATCACGCTCGGCTATCAGTCGTCGAGCTATCTCACCGACCGCGTGCCGGAATTGGGCTTCGTCGATCTGCCGTTCCTGTTCGCCAATAACGCACAGGCGCGCGGCGCGATGGACGGCGATCTCGGCCGCTTCCTCGCGCAAAAGGTCGAAGCCAGCGTCGGCTATCGCATTCTCGGCTGGTTCGAGAACGGCTTCCGCCACATCTCCAACAAGCTGCGTCCCATCCATTTGCCGGCCGACATGAAGGACATGAAGATCCGCGTACTGCCGAGCGAAATCCAGCGCCGCACCTTCGAATTGCTCGGCGCGCAGGCGATGCGCATGGATCTCACCGAGGCCATCGCCATGATCAAGGCCGGCACGCTGGATGCGCAGGAAAATCCGCTCGCGAATACGGTCACCTATGGCGTGCATAACTTTCACAAATATCACACGCTGACCTCGCACTTCTATATTTCGCGGCCGATTTTCCTGCACCGCGCCTCGTTCGACGCATGGCCGCTCGACTTGCAAAATGCCATGCGCGAGGCGGTGATCGAAGCGGTGGCGTTCCAGCGTCAGCTCGCGGTCGAGGAAAATACCCAGTCGCGTCAGGCGATCGAAGCAGCCGGCTGCGAAATCGTCGAACTCAACGCATCGGAGCACGACGCCTTCGTCGCCGCCGTGCAGCCGCTGCTTGCCGAGGCGCGGGGCATGTACGGCGAGGCGATGTTTCGGATGGTGCCGAAAGTTTAGTCCAGCTTGATATTCGCCGTCTTGATCACCTTTTCCCACTTGGCAGCCTCGCTCTTGATGTAGGCGGCCATGTCGGCTGGCGAGCTTTGCAGCGGATCGATGCCGGCGCCGATCAGCTTCTGCCTGATCTCGGCATTGCCGACCGCCTTGGCGTAGGCGGCGTTGAGTTTGGCGATCGCGTCTTTCGGCGTCGCCGCCGGGACGGCAAAGCCCTGCCAGGCCCAGGCCTCGAAGCCCGGCACGTCGGCCGAAACCGGCGGCACACCGGGCAGGCCGGCGAACTCGCCGGGCGAGGCAACCGCGATCGCCTTGATTTGCTTCACCGCCAATTGGCCACGCGCGGTCGCGTAGTCGACGAACATCATGCCGATCTGACCGGAGACGAGATCCTGGATCGCCGGCGCCGCGCCTTTATACGGAATATGGTTGAGCTTGACGCCGGCGCCTTGCGCGAACAGTTCACCGGCGAGATGGAACGGGCTGCCGATGCCGGCGCTGCCATAGTCGATAGCGCCCGGCGATTTTTTCGCCGCTGCGATCAGTTCCTTGACCGAATTGACCTTGAGCTTGTCGGTGTTGACCAGCAGCACGATGGCGAAGCGTCCGGTCAGGGAAACCGGCGCGAAATCCTTGTCGGCATCGTAAGGGAGTTTGGCATAAAGGCTGCGGTTCGAGGCATAGGTCGACGTGTCGCCTAGCAGGAATGTGTAGCCGTCAGGCTGCGCGCGCGCGACCGCTTCAGCGCCGATCAAGGTGCCGGCGCCGGGACGGTTCTCGACCACGACGGTCTGGCCAAGGCTGGCACCCATCTCGGTCGCCACGACGCGCGCGAAGAAATCTGTGCCGCCGCCCGGCGGGTAGGGCACGATGAGGCGGACCGAATGCGCCGGATAATTTTGCGCGAAGACGGGCGATGCGGTGACGACCGCGCCCGCAGCCAGCGCGGTTGCGACAATAGCGGCGGCGAAAATAGCGCGGCGATCGGTGCCCATGACGTTTCCCCTTATGCGATACGCCCCGGCGGGCGTTCTATTGGGGACAAATGTTTCACGGTTCGGAAAGTTTCACCAGAGGCCGGCGCTACGCAATCATACGCAGTTCGCGCGCCAGTGACGGCGCGCCACCAGCGTGCCGACAATCGTCAGGTTGATCAGATTGGCGCCGACGCCGACGGCGAAGGCCGGCGCGTAATAGCCGAAGTGGTCGTACAGCAAGCCGGCGAGCCAGCCGCCCGACGCCATGCCGAGCGCGGTGAACATCAAGAGCGTCGGGATGCGCCATGACGCCTGCGACGCCGGAAACATTTCGCGCAGTGCCAGCACATAGGCCGGGATGATGCCGGAGAAGCCCAGCCCGAACACCGCCGACACCGTGAACAGGCCGACCTCGCTCTGCGTCAGCAGGAAGGCGATCATCGCCGCGCATTGCCACAGCGAGCCGACCAGCACTGTCGTCAAGCCGCCAATGCGGTCGGACACCGCGCCCCAGATCTGCCGGCTGAGAAACGCGGTGCCGAGCAGCACCGACAGCATCACCGCGCCGACCGAGCGGCTGATGCCGAGGTCGCTGCAGAAGGCGACGAGGTGGCCTTGCGGCATCGCCATCGGAATGCAGCACATGATCGCCGCCATGCACATCGCGCCGAAGACGAGATTGGGCGGCAGGCCCAATACGCGCGCTGGCGCGCTACCGGCGACCGGCGCCGGGGCGGGATGGATCACTTCCGGCGGGTGCCTGAAAAAGATCAGCGCGATCGACACGACGACCACGCCTTCGAGCAAGGCGTACCACAGCATGGTCTCGCGCCAGCCAAGCGCGGCGATGGCGCGCTCGAACACCGGCGGCCATAGCGCGCCGGCGAGGTAAGTACCGCTCGAAATCAGCGCCAGCGCCGAGCCGCGCCTTTTGTCGAACCAGCGGCTGACGTAAACGTAAAGCGGCGCATTGATGCCGCCGAAGCCGATCAGGCCGATGAACAAGCCATGGCCGACCCACAGCGGCCAGGAGGGCCCGAGGCTCGACAGCGCCAGACCGAACGCGATCATCACCGCGCCGAAGGCGACGGTCCAGCGGGTGCCGATGCGGTCGGCGATACGGCCCATCATGATGCCGCCGATGCCGGAACCGAACCAGGCCAAGGCGCTGGCCAGCGCCGGAATCGACCGCGCGCCATCGACCTCGGCGGCGATATCCTTGAGCGCGACCGCGGCGATCCAGGCGGCCCCGGACGACAGCATCAGCGCACCCAAGGCTGCGCTTGCGACAATCCATGACGCCTTAGTTTCGACGGACGATGACGGCGATTGCAACATGGAAAGGCGCACCCGGCTGGCGGACCCTTTTACAGGCCGCCCATAATTTGACCAGCCGCGTCAACGGGAGACTGCGTTGCTACAGAACCATTTGCTGCATTGCGCCAAAGTGCGTCAAATGCGGGGTCGCTGAAACTTCCTTCTCCCCGCCATGCCGGAAACGAAATTGACCGCAAGGCTCTCCAGTGTAAGCTTTTATTTCGATTTTCGACGCTTTGCGTAATGGCTGTACAGCCTATATGAGAGAGACGTCGGCGCCGGTTCGATGGTCTTTTTCGACAATGCCGCATTGGCCAAAGGCCACCCAAAGGGCCCCCTGATGACGCTCAAACCGGTCAGCCTCGACGACAAATACGACCTTGGCCAGTCGCATGTGCTGGTGACGGGCTATCAGGCATTGATCCGCGCCATCCTGATGCAGAAAGAGCGTGATCGCCGCGCCGGCCTGAATACCGGCGGCTATCTCACCGGGTATCGCGGCTCGCCATTGGGCGGTCTCGACCAGCAGTTCATGCGCGCGGGGCGCGAACTGACTGCCGCCGACGTCACGTTTCTGCCCGGCCTCAATGAAGAACTCGCCGCGACCGCCGTTTGGGGCGCGCAGCAGGCGGAATTGCGAGGCGAGGGCAAATTCGATGGTGTTTTCGGCCTGTGGTATGGCAAGGGGCCGGGCGTCGACCGCTCCGGCGACGTGTTCCGCCACGCCAACCTCGCCGGCACCTCGAAGAATGGCGGCGTGCTGGCCTTGATGGGCGACGACCACACCGCCGAATCCTCGACCACCGCGCATCAGTCCGAATTCCATTTCGTCGACGTCATGATGCCGATCCTCAATCCGGCCGGCGTGCAGGAGATCGTCGACTACGCGCTCCTGGGCTGGGCGATGTCGCGTTACACCGGCACATGGACCGCGCTCAAATGCATGCACGAGACGGTCGAATCGACCGGCGTCATCGATGGCGCGCTCGATCGTCTCAATATCGTCATTCCGACCGACTTCGCCATGCCCGAGGGCGGGCTGAATGTGCGTCTGGTCGACACCATTCTCGGCCAGGAAGCGCGGCTACACGACTACAAGCGCGACGCCATGCTGGCCTTCGTGCGCGCCAACAAGATCAACAGGACGATCATGTCGGGCGGCCGTGCGCCGAAGATCGGCATCATCACCACCGGCAAGGCCTATCTCGATGTGCGCCAGGCCTTCGACGAACTCGGCCTCGACGAAATCAAGTGCAACGATATCGGCATTCGCCTGTTCAAGATCGGCTGCGTCTGGCCGATCCCGCGCGAGGAATTGCTGGAATTCGCCGCCGGTCTCGATCTCATCATCGTGGTCGAGGAAAAGCGCTCGCTGATCGAAGTGCAGGTGCGCGAGGAACTCTACGGCACGGCCAATCAGCCGGTCTGCGTCGGCAAGAAAGACGAGAACGGCAACTGGCTGTTCCCGGTCAAGGGTGCGCTCGACGCCAACGATATCGCCATCGCCATTGGCGAGCGCATTCTCAATTTGGGCGCCAATGATGAGATGGCGGCCAATGTCGCGCGTTTGAAGTCGGCGCAGCGGATATTGAACGAAACAAACGACGTCGCTCAGCGCATCCCGTATTTCTGCTCGGGCTGCCCGCACAACACCTCGACGCGCGTGCCGGAAGGCAGCCGCGCCTATGCCGGCATCGGCTGCCATTACATGTCGCAATGGATGGACCGCAAGACGCTGGGTTACACCCAGATGGGCGGCGAGGGCGCCAACTGGATCGGCGAAGCGCCGTTCAGCAAGCGCGATCACGTGTTCCAGAATCTCGGCGATGGCACCTACAATCACTCCGGCTATCTCGCCATTCGCGCGGCCATCGCCTCCGGCATTACCATGACTTACAAGATTTTGTTCAACGACGCGGTGGCGATGACCGGTGGTCAGGCCAACGATGGCGGCCTCAACGTGCCGCAGATCGCAGCGCAGGTGGCGGCCGAAGGCGCCAAACGAATCATCGTCGTCACGGACGAGCCGGACAAGTATCCGAGCGACACTGAATGGCCGAAAGGCCTGACCATTCACCACCGCGACGATCTCGACGCACTGCAGCGCGAGCTGGCGACGGTGTCCGGCGTCAGCATTCTCATTTATGATCAGACCTGCGCCGCCGAGAAGCGCCGCCGCCGCAAGCGCGGCACCTTCCCCGATCCGGACAAGCGCGTCGTCATCAACGATCTGGTCTGCGAAGGCTGTGGCGACTGCGGTGTCAAATCGAATTGCGTCTCGGTGCAGCCGCTGGCGACCGAATGGGGCCGCAAGCGCACCATCGACCAGTCGAGCTGCAACAAGGACTATTCCTGTGTGAAGGGCTTCTGCCCGTCCTTTGTCACCGTGCACGGCGCCAAATTGAAAAAAGGCGAAGGCATTTCCGAGCCGGCCGGCTGGCCGGCGCTGCCGGCGCCGAGCGTGCCGCTGATCAATCATCCCTACGGGATCATCGTCACCGGCATTGGCGGCACCGGCATCGTCACCATCGGCGCCATTGTCGGTATGGCGGCGCATCTGGAAGGCAAGGGCGTCGGCATCATCGATATGGCCGGTCTCGCTCAGAAAGGCGGCGCGGTTTACAGCCATATCCGTATCGCCAATTCGCCGGATGACATTCACGCCATCCGCGTCGCGGCAGGCGGCGCCGATCTGGTGCTCGGCGGCGACATCGTCGTGGTCGGCTCGAAAAAGGTGCTGGGCGCGATCAAGCCGGGCAACACCCGGATGATCGTCAACACCGCCGAATTCCTGCCCGGCGATTTCGCCCGCAATGCCGATTTCTCGCTGCCGACCGAAAAACTCAGGCGCGCCATCACCGGCGCCGCCGGCCGCGACCGCAGCCATTTCATTGACGCCACGCGCCTGGCGACCGCGCTGCTCGGCAATTCGATCGGCGCCAACATGTTCATGCTCGGCTACGCCTATCAGAATGGCGGTCTGCCGCTGTCGGCGGAAGCGGTCGAGAAAGCCATCGAGATGAACGGCGAGGCGGTGCCGATGAATCTCGCCGCGTTCCGCTACGGCCGCCGCGCCGCGGTCGATCCGGCCGCCGTCGAGTCTCTGATCGCGCCGCGTCCGGCGGAGGAAAACGACTCTTTGCGTCTGTCGCAGAGCTTTGACGAGATCGTCGCGCGCCGTGTCGTTTTCCTCACCGCCTATCAGAGCGCGCGCTATGCGCGGCAATATCGTGCCGTCGTGGACAAAGTCGTCACGGCGGAAGCCGAGAAGACGCCCGGCCAGACGGCGCTGTCGGAAGCGGTGGCGCGCAATCTGTTCAAGCTGATGGCCTACAAGGATGAATACGAGGTCGCGCGGCTTTATACCGACACGTCGTTCATCGAGCGCGTGAAGTCGACTTTCGCGGCTGGAGACCTGCGCTTTGAATTCCATCTGGCGCCGCCGCTGCTGGCCAAGGTCGATCCGGTAACCGGCGAGCCGAAAAAAATGTCGTTCGGTCCGTGGATGCTGAAGGCTTTCGCAGTGCTGGCAAAATTCAAATTGTTACGCGGCACGCCACTCGATCCGTTCGGCTATACCGGCGAGCGCCGCATGGAGCGGCGATTGGTGGCGGAGTACCGGGCCAGGATCGAGACAATGTTGGCCGAGCTGTCGTCGTCCAATTATGCAACGGCGGTGGCGATTGCCTCGGTTCCGGAAAAAATTCGCGGCTTCGGACCGGTCAAGCTGCGCAGCCTTGCTGTGGCCAAAGCCGAGGAGCAGGCGCTGACCGAACAGTTCCGTGCCGGTGCTGCGTCGTTCCTCAAGGCGGCCGAATAGCCGAATTATTGTGCGGCTCGGCCCGTTCGTTACACAAACAAGTGAATTGGTCGCGCTTGCTACCAATTACTGAACCGTCGAAGGCTTGACCCGCCTTCGGCAGTGATTTCATATCAATACAAACAAGACCGTCCTTAAATGACGGCTGAGGGGAAGACGCGGGCTGGCGTCGATGGCGCCGGCTGAGGGGGAGGTAATGGCTGTGGCGTTCGATGCCGCCGCGAAGGCGGATACGTTTCCTAAATTGCTGGTTCGCAATGCCCGCCTGTATGGCTCCCGGCCGTCGATGCGGCACAAGGACCTCGGCATCTGGCAGAGCTGGACCTGGGCCCAGGCTCTTGAGCTGGTGCGTGCCTATGCCGTCGGCCTCAACCGGCTTGGCCTCAAGCGCGGCGAGACGATCGCCATTGTCGGCTCCAACCGGCCCAAACTGTACTGGTCGGTGATGGCGGCGCAGATGCTGGGCGCGGTCCCGGTGCCGGTCTATGCCGACGCGGTCGCCGACGAACTCTCCTTCGTGCTGGCGCATGCCGATGTGCGCTTCGCCGCGGTGGAGGATCAGGAGCAGATCGACAAGATCCAGTCGGTGCTCGACCGTCTGCCGAAGTTAGAGCTGATGGTCTATGACGAAACGCGGGGCTTGCGCGACTATGACCACGCCAAGCTGCGCGCGATGGACGATGTCATCGCCGCTGGCCGCAAGGCGCTGGCAGCCGATCCCAAGCTCGGCGAATGGCTCGATGGCGAGATCGCCGCTGGCAAGGGTTCGGACCCGTCGATCATTCTCTACACCTCCGGCACCACCGGCGCGTCGAAAGGCGTGGTGCTGTCCGGCGAGCGATCGATCCAGGCGGCGACCGACACCGTCGCCTTTGACAGATTGACCGAGAAAGACGTTGCGCTGGCTTATTTGCCGCTGGCCTGGGTCGGCGATCACTATCTCAATTACGCGCAAGGTCTAGTGGCCGGCTTCTGCATGGCTTGCCCGGAAAGCGCCGACACCGCGACCTCCGATCTGCGCGAGATTGGCCCGAGCTTCTATTTCGCGCCGCCGCGCACGCTCGAAGTGCTGCTGACACGCGTGATGATCCGCATGGAGGACGCCAGCGCCCTCAAGCGCAAGATGTTCCACTACTTCATCGGCGTGGCACGGCAATACGGCGAGCGCATTCTCAACGGCCAGCCGGTGCCTTTCACAGGGCGGTTGCTCTATTGGATCGGCAACGTCCTTGTCTATGCGCCGCTCAAGAACGTGCTCGGCTTCTCGCGCGTGCGCGTCGCCTACACCGCCGGTGAGGCGATCGGCCCGGACCTTTTCGCTTTCTATCGGTCGATCGGGCTGAACTTCAAACAGCTTTACGGCCAGACCGAAGCCTTCCTTTACGTCACCGCTCAGCCGGATGGCGAAATCCATTCCGACACGGTCGGTCCGGCCTGTCCGCATGTCGATATCCGCATCGCCGACAATGGCGAGGTTCTGTTCAAGTCGCCGGGCATGTTCATTGGCTATTTCAAGGACGCCGCCAAGACCGCCGAGGTGATGACGCCGGACGGATTCGTGAAAACCGGCGACGCCGGCTATTTCGACGAGAAGACCGGCCATCTCAAAATCATCGACCGCGCCAAGGATGTCGGCCGGCTCAATGACGGCACGATGTTTCCGCCGAAATATATCGAGAACAAGCTCAAGTTCTTCCCCGACATCCGCGAGGCGGTGGCTTACGGCGACATGCGCGACTTCGTCACCGTGATGCTCAATATCGATCTCACGGCGGTCGGCAGCTGGGCCGAGCGCAACAATGTCTCCTATGGCTCCTATCAGGAACTGGCCGGGCATCCGCTCGTCTATGCCATGATGGAAAAGCACATCGCCGACGTGAACAGCGCGATGGCTGCCGACAAAATGCTGGCCGGCAACCAGATCAAGCGGTTTCTCATTCTTCACAAGGAACTCGACGCCGACGATGGCGAATTGACGCGGACCCAGAAGGTGCGGCGCGGCTTTGTCGCCGAGCGTTATGCGCCGCTGGTCGATGCGCTTTATAACGGGTCCAGCGAAGCCGACATTTCCACCGAAGTAACGTTCGAGGACGGCCGCAAGGGCACGCTCAGCGCGCGCGTCAAGATCGCGGACATGCAGCCGGTCGCGATTTCCGGGACCTTGGGGAAAGCGGCATGAGGGCGCCGGACGGACCACCGGTGACGGCCGGCGACGTGCTGCTGTCGATTGACAATGTCTCGCTGTCGTTCGGCGGCGTCAAAGCCGTGAGCGGCGTCTCGTTCGATATACGCAAGGGCGAAATCCGCGCCATCATCGGACCGAACGGCGCCGGCAAGACATCGATGCTCAACATCATCAACGGGTTCTATCACCCGCAGGAAGGCGTCATCACCTACAAGGGCGAGGCGCGCGCCAAGATGCGTCCGCACGACGCCGCCGATGGCGGCATTGCCCGCACCTTCCAGAACGTCGCGCTGTTTCGCGGTATGACCGCGCTCGACAACATCATGGCCGGCCGCACGCTGAAAATGCGGCGCAACATGTTCTGGCAGATGCTGCGCGTTGGGCCGGCCTTGGCCGAGGAAGTCGAACATCGCCACCGGGTCGAGGAGATCATCGACTTTCTCAAGATTCAGGAAATCCGCCGCACGCCGGTCAGCCGGCTGCCCTATGGCTTGCAGAAGCGCGTCGAGCTTGGCCGCGCGCTCGCCATGGAGCCGGAACTGTTGCTGCTCGACGAGCCGATGGCCGGTATGAACATCGAAGAGAAAGAGGACATGTCGCGCTTCATTCTCGATGTGAACGATCATTACGGCACCACCATCGCCCTGATCGAGCATGACATGGGCGTGGTGATGGATCTGTCCGACCGCGTGGTCGTGCTCGACCACGGCATCAAGATCGCCGACGGCACGCCGAATGAAGTCAAAAGCAATCAGGCGGTGATCGACGCCTATCTGGGAGTGGCGCATTGATGATCGCCTTTGGCCAATTCCTCGAAGTCCTCGTCAGCGGCCTCCTGGCCGGCGTGCTCTATTCGCTGGTGGCGCTCGGCTTCGTGTTGATCTTCAAGGCGTCCGGCGTGTTCAACTTCGCGCAAGGCGCGATGGTGCTGCTTGCCGGTCTCGCTTTGGTGCGTTCGCTTGACTTCATGGTGGCGAAAGGCCTGCCGTTCTGGGCGGCGATCATCATCGCCCTCCTGTTTGCCGCGCTGATCATGGCGATCACCGCCTGGTTGGTGGAGCGCTTCGTGCTCGGCCCGCTGATCAATCAGGACGGGCTCACCCTGTTCATGTCGACCATCGGCGTCACCTTCATGATCGAAGGCGGCGCGCAGATGCTTTTCGGCTCCGATGTCTATCCGCTGCGGCTGTTTCCGAGCGATGCCTGGTTCTTGTTCGAGAGTTCATTTCCCGGCGGCATTCTGGTCAGCAAGATCGACGTCTGGGGCGGCATGATCGCGGCGGTGCTGGTCGTCGGCCTGGCGCTGTTCTTCCAAAAGACCAAGACCGGGCGCGCGCTTCGCGCCGTTGCCGACGATCACGCCGCGGCGCAGTCGGTCGGCATTTCGCTCAACTGGATCTGGTTCATCGTCTGGCTGGTCGCCGGCCTGGTGGCGCTGGTCGCCGCGACCGTCTGGGGCACCAAGCTGGGCGTGCAGTTCTCCATCACCTTCCTGGCGCTGAAGGCGCTTCCGGTGTTGATCATCGGCGGCTTCACTTCGGTGCCTGGCGCCATTGTCGGCGGCTTGATCATCGGCGCTGGCGAAAAAATAGCCGAGGCCTATCTCGGCCCGTTCATTGGCGGCGGCATCGAATACTGGTTTGCCTATGTGCTGGCGCTCGTCGTGCTGATGGCGCGGCCGCAAGGCCTGTTCGGCGAGCGCATTATCGAGAGAATCTAACGCGCATGATCCCGAAAAGTGGGCACCGGTTTTCGGATCAGATCATGCGCAAAACAAGATAGAGGTCGAATTTGTTTTATCGCGAGACCGGCCAGTTCAAGAGCAGCTACGCCGCCGACATGGCGATCTTTCCCATTCGCCAGGATCGCATCGCGCTGTGGGTCGTGCTCGCAGCGGCTTTCGTCGCCGTGCCGCTGCTCGACTTCTTTCAGGTCTGGCCGTTCGGCGGCGAGTACATATTGCGGGCGATTCTGATCCCCTTCCTGATCCTGTCGCTGGCGGCCATCGGTCTCAATATCCTGACCGGTTATTGCGGTCAGTTGTCGCTCGGCAGCGGCGCCTTCATGGCGATCGGCGCCTACAGCACCTATAAATTCTGCACTGGCGTGCATATTCCGCTCGAGCTGTTCACCATTTCAATTCCGCCGCTGCCGGTGCTGCCGTCGATCCTGCTCGGCGCGCTGATGTCGGCTTTCGTCGGTATCCTGTTCGGCATTCCCAGCCTGCGCATCAAGGGGCTGTACCTGGCCGTGGCGACCCTCGCCGCGCAATTCTTCTTTGACTGGGTGTTTATCCGCGTGAAGTGGTTCACCAACTACACATCGTCAGGCTCGGTGGCCGCGCCCGATCTGGTGTTTTTCGGCTTTACCGTCACGACGCCGATCCATCGCTATCTGCTGTGCCTCGTCTTCGTGTCGATCTTCGCGCTGCTGGCGAAAAACCTGGTGCGCGGCAACATCGGCAGACAATGGATGGCGACGCGCGACATGGATATCGCCGCTGAATTGATGGGCATCCGGCCGCTTTACGCCAAGCTTTCGGCCTTCGCGCTGTCGTCCTTCGTGATGGGCGTGGCTGGCGCGCTGTGGGCCTTTGTCTATCTTGGCGCCTGGGAGCCGCTTGCCTTCAACATCGACCGGTCGTTCCAGATTCTGTTCATGGTGATCATCGGCGGGCTCGGCTCGATCCTCGGGTCGTTTCTGGGCGCGGCCTTCATACTGGTGCTGCCGATTCTGCTCGATCAGGTACCGCATGCGCTCGGCGTGCCGGTATCGGTCGAGACGGTCTCACTGCTGGTATTTGTCGTCACCGGGGCGCTGATCTGCTGGCTGTTGATCGTCGAACCGCGCGGTTTTGCTAGACTTTGGTCGACCGGGAAGGAGAAGCTGAGGCTCTGGCCTTACCCCTATTGAAGGCATAGGCTCGGGGTTTCGAAGGTGGAGCGCGCAAAAGGAGCGGCGCGCTGGCATCTTAAAAACAATAATCGCTTCATCGACCCGGCTCCGGCCGGACTCACAGGGAGGAAGACATGAGAAGGCTCACTTTGGCTCTCGGCGCCTTGGCGCTGGGTGCGACGGCGATGACCGAACCGGCATTGGCGCAGCAGAACGAGCAGTTCCTGCCGGCGCTCGTGTATCGCACTGGTCCTTATGCGCCGAACGGCATTCCGTTCGCCGACGGCGTTGCCGACTACTGGACGCTGCTGAACGAACGTGATGGCGGCATCAACGGCGTCAAGATCATCTCGGAAGAATGCGAAACCGGCTACGCCACCGACAAGGGCGTCGAATGCTACGAACGCCTCAAAGGCAAAGGCCCGACCGGCGCCGGCTATTTCTCGCCGCTCTCTACCGGCATCACTTTCGCGCTGACCGAGAAGGCGCCGGGCGACAAGATCCCGTTGCTGACGATGGGTTACGGCCGTTCCGAGAGTAAAGACGGCGCGGTGTTCCCGTGGAATTTCATCGCCGTCGGCAGCTACTGGACCGCGGCCGACGTTGCCATCCAGCATATCGCCAAGGAACTGGGCGGCATGGACAAGCTGAAGGACAAGAAAGTCAGCCTCGTCTATCACGACAGTCCCTATGGCAAGGAGCCAATCATGGCGCTCGAGGCGCGCGCCAAGGTCAACGGCTTCGTCTTCAAGGCGATCCCGGTCACGCATCCGGGCGTCGAACAGAAGTCGCAGTGGCTCGCCATCCGCCAGGATCGTCCCGACTATGTCCTGCTCTGGGGCTGGGGCGTGATGAACTCGACCGCGATCAAGGAAGCCGCGGCAGTCGGCTATCCGCGCGACAAGATGATCGGTGTGTGGTGGTCGGGCGCCGAGCCTGACGTGACACCCGCGGGCGATCAGTCGACGGGCTATAAGGCGCTGATGCTCCAGCACGGCGCTGGCAAGTTCAAGGTGCACGCGGATCTCGAAAAGTTCGTCGTCTCGAAGGGTAAATCGGTCGCCAAGGACGACTTCGCGCAGGTGCTCTACAACCGTGGTCTGCTCAACTCGATGCTGGGCACCGAGGCAATCCGCACCGCGATGAAGAAGTACGGCAACAAGCCGATGACCGGCGAGCAGGTGCGCTGGGGTTTAGAAAACCTCAATCTGACCGCGGAACGCATCAAGGAACTCGGCTTCGAAGGCATGGTGGGGCCGATTCAACTGAGCTGCCAGGACCACCAGGGCGCCGATATCGCGCGCGTTCAGCAGTGGGACGGCAAGGAATGGAAAGTCATTTCCGGCAACTACAAGGCCGATCTCTCCATTCTTGACCCGCTGGTCAAGGAAGCGGCGGCCAAGTACGCGGCCGAGAAGAAGATCACCGTTCGCGACTGCGCGAAGGAAAGCTGATCGCGAGTAAGCATCGGGAGGCGGCGTCGCCGCCGCCTCCCACATTTTTCTGACGTCAGGATCGGAGTTGATCGCGTGTCATCCGTCGCCGCCGCCGCATCGACGCTACCGAAGAAATCTCTGCTCTCGGTGAACAACATCGAGGTGATCTACAATTCCGTCATTCTGGTGCTCAAGGGCGTGTCGCTCGACGTGCCGGCGGGCGGCATCGTCGCGCTGTTGGGGGCCAATGGGGCCGGCAAGTCGACGACGCTCAAGGCGATTTCCAATCTGTTGCGCGCCGAACGCGGCGACGTCACCAAGGGCGCGATTCTGTTCGAGGACAAAGAGGTTCAGAACCTGTCGCCGAACGAGTTGGTGCGGCGCGGCTGCATCCAGGTGATGGAGGGCCGTCATTGTTTCGGCCATCTCACCATCGAAGAGAACCTGATGACCGGCGCTTTCACGCGCACCGACGGCAAGGCCGCGGTGATGCGCGACCTCGAACTGGTCTATGGTTATTTCCCCAAGCTGAAGCAGCGCCGGGATTCGCAGGCCGGCTATACGTCCGGCGGCGAGCAGCAGATGTGCGCGGTCGGCCGCGCGCTGATGTCGCGGCCGAAGATGATCCTGCTCGATGAGCCGTCGATGGGGCTGGCGCCGCAGATCGTCGAGGAAATTTTCGAGATCGTGAAGCATCTCAACGAAAAGGAACAGGTGTCGTTCCTCTTGGCCGAGCAGAACACCAATATGGCGCTGCGCTATGCGCGCTACGGCTACATTCTCGAAAACGGCCGGGTGGTGATGGATGGCGACGCCAAGTCGCTGTCCGAGAATGAGGACGTCAAGGAATTCTACCTCGGCATTTCCGACGGACGCCGCAAATCGTTCCGCGAAGGCAAGCATTATCGCCGCCGCAAGCGCTGGCTGGCCTAGCCGAAATGGCCGACTACTACGATCCATTGGAAACCCGAAATCCGGCGCTCCGCGAAAGCGAACAATTCGCCGCATTGCCGGCGACGCTTGCGCGCGCGCTGACCGCGCCCGGCTGGGCGAAGCATCTATCCGGCATCGATCCGGCTGCCGTGACGTCGCGCGAAGCGCTGGCGAAACTGCCGGTATTCCGCAAATCCGATCTCGTGGCCCTGCAAAATGAGCATCCGCCGTTTGGCGGTCTTAACGTCACGCCGCCGGGCAAGGCCAGGCGCCTGTTGATGTCGCCGGGGCCGATCTTCGAGCCGGAAGGCCTGGGCGTCGATGGCTGGGGCGCGGCGCGCGCCTGCTTTGCCGCCGGCTTCCGCGCCGGCGACATTGTCCATAATTCGTTTGCCTATCATCTGACGCCCGGCGCCTTCATGCTGGAATCCGGCGTGCATGCGCTCGGCTGCGCGGTGATTCCCGGTGGCGTCGGCAATACCGAACAGCAGCTGGAAGCCATCGCGCACTACAGGCCGACAGGTTATGTCGGCACGCCGGACTTTCTCAAGATACTGCTCGATACCGCACAAAAGTCTGGCAAAGACGCCGCTTCGTTCACACGCGGCCTGGTATCCGGCGCGGCGTTGCCCGGCTCCTTGCGCGATGAGTTGCGCGCGCGCGGCGTCGCCGTGGTGCAATGCTATGCCACCGCCGAACTTGGCATTGTCGCTTACGAGAGTGACGCCATGCAGGGCATGATCGTCAACGAGAACCTGATCCTTGAAATCGTCCGTCCCGGCACCGGCGATCCGCTCGCTCCGGGCGAGGTCGGCGAAATCGTGGTGACGACATTTAATCCCGATTATCCGATGATCCGGCTCGCCACCGGCGACCTTTCGGCGATTCATGACGGCGTGTCAGGTTGCGGCCGCACCAATTTGCGTATCAAGGGCTGGATGGGCCGTGCCGACCAGACCGCCAAGGTCAAGGGCATGTTCGTCCATCCCAAACAAGTGGCTGAGATTGGCCGGCGCCATCCCGAGTTGTCTCGTCTGCGCCTGGTCGTCGGCCGCGCCGCCGAGCAGGACACCATGACGCTGCTGGCCGAGGCCGCATCATCCGACGCCGCACTGGCCGAGGCCGTCGCCGCGACATTGCAGTCGGTTACCAAAATCAAAGGCGTCGTGAATCTGGTCAGCCCGGGCTCGCTGCCGAATGACGGCAAGGTGATCGCGGACGAACGGCCGGTCGGCTAGGCAGCACTTGACCGCGCGCGCCATTTCCCGCTGATAGCCGTCATGATAGCCGTCTCCCATTTGCCGCCGGACCATCCGAAACTGCCGTCTCGCCGGATTGGCGTGCTGCTGGTCAATCTCGGTACGCCCGACGCCACCGATTACTGGTCGATGCGGCGCTACCTCAAGGAATTTCTGTCCGACCGGCGCGTGATCGAGGAAAACCCGGTCAAGTGGTGGCTGGTGCTGAACCTGATCATCCTGACCGTGCGCCCCGGCCGCAAGGGCCGCGACTACGACAAGATCTGGAACAAGGCGCTTGATGAGTCTTTCCTGAAAACCATCACGCGCTCGCAATCGGACAAGCTCGGCGCCGCGCTGTCCGGCGAGCCGCGCATTCTGGTCGATTGGGCGATGCGCTACGGCAATCCGTCGATCCGCTCGAAGCTGGATGCGATGCAGGCCTCCGGCTGCGACCGTATATTGATCGTGCCGCTTTATCCGCAATATGCGGCAGCGACCACCGCGACAGTCTGCGACAAGGCCTTCGAGGCGCTGGCCGCGATGCGCTGGCAGCCGGCCTTGCGCGTCGCGCCGGCCTATTTCGACAGCCCGGTCTATATCGACGCCCTGGCAACGTCGCTGGAGCAAAGCCTTGCCAAATTGAGCTTCAAGCCCGAGGTGATCATCGCCTCGTTCCACGGCATGCCGGAAGACTATTTGCGCAAGGGCGATCCCTATTATTGCCAGTGCCACGCCACGGCGCGGCTGCTGCGCGAACGCCTCAAGCTCGACGACACGCAACTGATGCTGACATTCCAGTCGCGCTTCGGGCCGGCGGAGTGGCTCAAGCCCTATACCGATGGGACGGTGAAAGCGCTGGCCGAGCGGGGCGTCAAAAACCTCGCTGTCATCACGCCCGGCTTCTCCTCCGATTGCCTGGAGACTTTGGAAGAGATCGCCATGGAGAATGCGGAAATCTTCCGCCATGCCGGCGGCGAGAATTTCGCGGCGATTCCCTGCCTCAACGATAGTCCGGGCGGTATCGCGGTCATCCGCGATGTGGCGATGCGCGAGCTGCAAGGCTGGGTCTGAACGGCCCGAAACAGGGCGCTTTGGCCACTATCAACGCCTCATTAACCATAGGCCTTTAACGTCCGTTAACCACTTCCCGCCGGTTCCGCGGGCCGTGTGCCATGGACGGAGGCTATCGACTGAACGTGCCACGCCTTCCTCGCCCAATCGCGGCCGCGCCCTATGGCGCAGGCCTGATGACGGCTGTCTGCGCGCTGGCGCTCGGCTGCGGCGCGGCATGGGCGCAAATGGCAGCGCCGGATTTTCCCGACCCGCTGGCGCCCAAGCTGCAAACCGATCCGCGCAAGCCGCCGCGCTTCCAGCAGTTCGGTCAGGCGGCACAGGCGCAACTCGGGCCACCTACGAATTTCACGCCGCCACCGTCGGCAGCCGGCGATACCGGTTTCGACTCGACCAACAAGAACAAAGCCAAGGCGAAGGCCGCGGGCAAAGCCAAACCGAAGCCGAAGGCGGGTAGCGGCACATCGGCACCGACGCCCGATGGGACGCCGGCACTGGCGATATCGCCCTATCAGAAGCCGTTTCAGGCATCGGGCACCGGCGTCTACGCACCGGCGCCGCCGTTCGAGAGCGGTCCGATTCGCAAACCGGTGCCCAAGCGCAAGGCGCATAGCGAGCCCGACGATCCTTACGCACCGCTCGGCGTGCACGCCGGGAGCTTTCTGCTTTATCCGGCGATCGAAGCAATCGGCGGCTACGACACCAATCCGGCGCGCGCGCCGAGCGCCAAGGGCGCGACGCTTTATTCGGTGGCGCCGGAACTGCGGGCACAATCGAACTGGTCGCGCCACGAACTCAAAGGCGAATTGCGCGGCAGCTATACCGGTTATAGCCCGGATGCCGAGCCGACTTTGAGCCGCCCGAACGTCAATGGCAAAATCGATGGCCGTGTCGATGTTACCAGCATGACGCGGATCGATCTCGGCGGCCGGCTGCTGGTGGCGACCGACAATCCGGGCAGTCCGAATCTGCAGGCCGGACTCGCCAAGTTGCCGGTCTACACTACCTTCGGCGGCAGCGTCGGCATCGGGCAAAAGATCAACCGCTTCGATCTGTCGCTGAGAGGCGACGCCGAACGCACCGCTTATCAGGCCTCCAGGCTGACCGACGGTTCGACCGCCAGCAATGACGACCGCAACTACGATCAGTATGGCGTCAAACTTCGCGGCGGTTACGAATTGACGCCTGGCGTCACGCCCTTCGTCGAAGCCGGCACTGATACGCGGCGCCACGATCTCGTTGCCGACTCCTACGGCTATCAGCGCAATTCCAAAGGCGTCACCGGTCAGTTGGGCTCGACCTTTGAATTGTCGCGCTTGCTGACTGGCGAAGTCGCCGCCGGTTATACGCGGCGCGATTACGACGATGCGCGGTTGGCGTCGCTCAGCGGCTTGATCGGCAACGCCTCACTGGTGTGGACCGCCAATGCGCTGACCTCGGTCAAGTTCACGGCGGCATCGGCGATACAGGAATCCACCATTGCCGGCGTCTCCGGCGTGTTCTCGCGCGATGTCGGCTTGCAGGTCGATCACTCGTTCCGGCGCTGGCTGATCGGCAGCGTCAAGTTTGGCGCCGGCTTCGACAGCTATAAAGGGACCGACATCGGTATCGGCGGGACGACGGCCGTGATTTGCGATTGCGTCGTGTCGACGCCGGGCGGCACCGCCGCCGACCGCGAGGACAAGCGCTTTTCGGCCGGCGCCGGCCTGACCTACAAGCTCAACCGCACGACCCAGATCAAAGGCGAATTCCGCCAGGACTGGCTGCGCTCGAATGTCAGCGGCAACGACTACACCGCCAGCATCTTCATGCTCGGCCTGCGCTTCCAACAATAGATATCACTTACCGCTGAGGATCCGGTTCAACTCGCTACGAAACTCCGTGGCGAGGTCGGGGCGATCGAGCGCATAGGCGACATTGGCGGTGAGGAAGCCGATCTTCGAACCGCAATCATAACTGCGGCCATCGAATTTGAGGCCATAGAAAGGTTGCGTCTTCGCCAACGCCAGCATGGCGTCAGTCAACTGGATTTCTCCGCCGGCGCCAGCCGCCTGCTTGCCGAGCAATTCGAAAATTTGCGGCTGCAGGATATAGCGCCCTGTGATTGAAAGATTGGATGGCGCATCCGCCGCCTTCGGCTTTTCGACCATCTGGGTGATTTCAAACGCCTTGCCCTTCGGCTTGCCGACGCCGACCACGCCGTACATATGGATACGATCCATCGGGACTTCCTCGACCGCGACGATGTTGGCGTTGGCGTCGAGATCTTTTGCAGCGTCCATCATTTGCGCCAGACAGCCACGCGGGTTTTTCACCAGCACGTCCGGCAGGATCACCGCGAAGGGCTCATTGCCGACCAATTCGCGCGCGCACCAGACGGCGTGGCCGAGACCCAGCGGCGACTGCTGGCGGGTGAAGCTGGTGCCGCCGGCGTCGGGCAGGTCGGTTTCCAGCAGCTTGAGTTCGCTCTTCTTGCCGCGCTCGATCAGGGTCACCTCAAGCTCGAACTGGCGGTCGAAATGATCCTCGATCACGCTCTTGTTGCGGCCGGTGACGAATATGCAATGCTCGATGCCGGCCTGCCTCGCCTCATCGACGACGTGCTGGATCAGCGGCCGGTCGACCACCGGCAACATTTCCTTCGGCATGGCTTTGGTGGCCGGCAGGAAGCGGGTGCCCAGACCGGCGACAGGGAAAATGGCTTTGCGGATTCGGCTCATGGTGCGGGAAAACTCGTTGCGGGACCGGGAAACGCCGGCGCGGATAAAAAGCACGGCCGGGTCCTAAGGTCCATATTAGTCCACATTGCGGCTGCATAGGTCGATAGTCCAAGACTGTTAACGTCCCCGAAACGATATCGCGCCACCCCTGAGGGCGGGACCCATTCAAGGCACACAGGCCGGCTCCAACCATGCGAACGACCAGACCGCTATTCCTGCTTCTGACCGCGACGCTGCTGGCCGCCGTTTGCGCTGCCGCGTCGGCGCAGGACGGTGGCGATCGTACCGGTACGATTCCGTCTGCCGCGCTGCCCGGCCCGCCGGATGCGCGCGACTGGAGCGGTGAGGACGGCGCCTCCGGCCATCCGCTGATGAAGGCGGCTGCGATCCGGCAGGCGGCCGCGGACTTCCCTGCCTGCCTCGAACGGCTATGGCCGCAAGCGTCCCGGCGCGGGATATCGCGCGCTGCTTTTGAACGCATGACCGCGGCGCTGTCGCCCGACCTGCGCATCATGGATTTGCTCGACAGCCAGCCCGAATTCACCAAAGCGGTGTGGGACTACCTGGATGTTCTGGTCAACGAGACCCGTATCGCCAAAGGTCGCGCCGTTCTGGAAAAATACCGCGCTACATTCGATGCGGTTGAGCGGGCCTATGGCGTCGACCGCTTCATCATCGCCGCTATCTGGGGCGTCGAAACCAATTACGGCGCCATTGGCGGCGACCGGCCGGTGTTGCGCTCGACCGCCACGCTCGCCTGCGTCGGCCGGCGCCAGCGATATTTCAGCGACGAATTCCTCGCCGCGCTGGATATCGTCAATCGCGGCGATGTGCCGGCGGACCGGCTGATCGGTTCCTGGGCCGGCGCCTTCGGCCCGACGCAGTTCATGCCGACGGCGTTCAAGCGTTATGCCGTCGACTTCGACAATGACGGCCATCGCGACGTCATCGATTCGATGCCGGATCTGATCGCCTCGACCGCCAACAATCTCAGTAAGATCGGCTGGGCCAGCGGCCAGACCTGGGGCTACGAAGTCGTGATCCCGGCAAATTTCGATTTCCTGCTGGCCGACCAGCACCGCAGCATGACCGTTGCCGCATGGGAACGTCACGGAATCACCCGGCCTGACGGCAAGCCGCTGCCGCATCCGGGCAACAGCGCCTATCTGCTGGTGCCGGCCGGGGTGCAGGGACCCGGCTTTCTGATGCTGCCGAACTTCAAGGCGATCATGCGCTACAATCCGGCCGAGGCCTATGCTTTGGCGATCGGCCATCTGGCCGACCGGCTCCGCGGCGCCGGGCCGTTCGCGCAAATATGGCCGCGCTACGAGCGGGTTCTGACCCGCGCTGAGCGGCTGGAACTTCAGCAACTGCTGGAGCGGCACGGTTTTGAGGTCGGCGAGCCGGACGGCCGGCTCGGTCTGAAAACCCGCGATGCGCTGCGCATTTTCCAGAGCCGGATAGGCCATGTGCCGGACGGTTTTGCCTCGGCCGATGTGCTGGAGCGGCTGCGCCGGCGTTAATCCTGCCCTGCGCGCAACTAACCAACGCCTGACCTTCGAGTTGACATTTTTGGCTGGCTATTGGTCCATGTGCCTCGGCAACATTTTCCAGGCCTGTTTCAGATTTGGGCATCGGCATGACGCGGAACAACAGGTTTTTGCAACGGTTGGCGATCGTCGCCCTTTTGAGCGCCGCCGACTATGCCGGACTGGCCGTTCCCGGCATGGTCGGCCCTGCGATGGCGCAGGATTATCCGTTCCTGAGCCGCCAACGCCCGGCACGCAGCGAGGGTTTTTTCCAGCAATTGTTCGGGCCGGCCAATCGGCGGCAGGACGACCGCGATCTTCAGCAGCAGGCGCCAAGCGACAATTCACGCGCGCCGGCTGCGCGCAAACTGGACCCGAAAGCCGAGCCGGTGCCGACGACGACGTCGGTGATGGTGCTCGGCGACGGCATGGCCGACTGGCTGGCCTATGGTCTCGAGGATGCGTTTGCCGACGCGCCCGAGATCGGCATCGCCCGCAGGAGCAAGATTCATTCCGGCTTGATCCGCTACGACGCCAAAGGCGATCTCGACTGGTGGCGCGTCGCCCGCGACATCCTCGGTCCCGAGAAGCCCGATTACGTGATCATGATGCTCGGCGTCAGCGACCGGCAAAATATCCGCGAAAAGGATGTCGCCAAGGAATCCGACAAAAAGGAAGCGGATAAAAAAGAAGCCGCCAAAAAGGAAGCCGACAAGAAGCCGGACGGCAAGAATGCCGCGACCAAGGATCAAGCCGACAAGGATGCGGCCAACAAGGACTCATCAGCTGCCGACAAGAGCGCCTTGACCAAAGAGGCCGATGACGACGAACCGCCTTCGATCGCCGCGCCGGAACCGGCGCTTGGCAAGCGAGCCAATGGCGTTATCGAATTCCGCGGCGATGCCTGGGAAAAGATCTACAGTCGCCGGATCGACGAAACCGTCGCGGCGCTCAAGAGCAAGGGCGTGCCGGTATTCTGGGTCGGTTTGCCGTCCATTCGCGGCACCAAGTCGACCGCCGACGTGGTCTATCTCAACGATCTTTATCGCGCCCGCGCCGAGAAGGCCGGCGCCGTGTATATCGATGTGTGGGACGGCTTTATCGACGAGGCCGGCAAGTACACCAATTTCGGCCCCGATTATGAAGGCCAGATGCGCCGTCTGCGTTCGGCCGACGGCGTCTTTTTCACCAAGTATGGCGCGCGCAAGCTGGCGCATTATGTCGAGCGCGAGCTGCGCCGTTACATGAGCAATCGCGGACCGGTGGCGCTGCCTTCCGGGCCGATGGGGCCGCTGACGATCGATCCGAAATCGGTGGCGCGGCCGTTGGCCGGGCCGGTGGTGCCGTTGACGCTGACGACCGGAAATTCCGACGAACTGCTGGGTGGCGCGGGCGCGACCTCCGCGCGCGCCGACGCGACGGCGGCCGGCGTTCTGGTGAAAGGCGACGCGGTAGCGGCGCCGTCCGGCCGCGCCGACGATTTTATCTGGCCGCGTGGCGGCGCCGCGCCGCAAGCCGCCGCCGTGCCGCAAACTGGCGCGTCGGCCGCGATTGCGCTGCCGGCCAGGGACGCGTCGAAGCCAGAACCGGCTGGGAAACCCACGTCGACGACAGAGACTAAGCCGAAGCCGGCGCAGCCTGCCGCTGCGCCCAAAGCGGCCGAAGCAAAACAGCCGCGCGCCGCGGCGTCGACCGGCGGTCCGTTCGGCTGGATGCGGTAAGCCGCCGGTCGGCAGTTAGCGGGGCAGGGTCGTCTTGCCCATCAGGAATTTGTCGACCGCGTGCGCGCACTGGCGACCTTCGCGGATCGCCCACACGACCAGTGACTGGCCGCGGCGCATGTCGCCGGCGGCGAACACCTTCGGTAGCGAGGTGAGATAGGCGTTGGTGTCGGCTGAGACATTGCCGCGCGGATCGAGCGCGACATTGAGCGACTTCAGCATTCCTTCGTGCAGCGGATGCACGAAACCCATGGCCAGCAGCACCAGATCGGCCTCGATATCGAATTCGGTGCCGGGGATCGGTTTGAATTTGTCGTCGAGCCGGGCGCAATGCAGCTTCTTCACCTGGCCGTTATCGCCGGAAAAGCTCTGCGTGCCGACAGCGAAGTCGCGCTCCACGCCTTCCAGATGGCTCGACGAAGTGCGCAGCTTGAGCGGCCAATCCGGCCAGGTCAGCATCTTGTTTTCCAGCGCCGGCGGCTGCGGCATGATCTCGAAATTGGCAACCGACGTTGCGCCCTGGCGGATCGAGGTGCCGATGCAGTCCGAGCCGGTGTCGCCGCCGCCGATGACGACGACCTTTTTGCCGGTGGCGAGGATCGGCTCAAGTGCGCCGAGCGGCTCGTTGCCGACGCGGCGATTCTGCTGCGGCAGGAAATCCATGGCGAAATGGATGCCCTTCAGCTCGCGGCCCGGAATCGGCAGGTCGCGCGGCTTCTCGGCGCCGCCCGACAGGATGACCGCGTCGTGTTCGGCTACCAGTTTGGCGATATCGACATTGACGCCGACATCGGCGTTGTAATGGAACGTGACGCCTTCGCCTTCCATCTGCGCGACGCGGCGGTCGACGTGCACCTTCTCCATCTTGAAATCGGGAATGCCATAACGCAAAAGGCCGCCGGCCTTGGCCCAGCGTTCATAGACATGCACCTCGTGGCCGGCGCGCGCCAGTTGCTGCGCAGCGGCAAGGCCAGCAGGCCCCGAACCGATCACCGCTATCTTCTTGCCGGTCTTGTCCGCCGCGACGTCGGGCTTGAGGCCCTGCGCAATGGCGCGGTCGGCGATCTCGCATTCGATCGTCTTGATGGTGACCGGGTTGTCGTCGATGTTGAGCGTGCAGGACGCTTCGCACGGCGCCGGGCAGACGCGGCCGGTGAATTCCGGAAAATTGTTGGTCGAGTGCAGGTTGCGCGCAGCTTCGTCCCAGTTGCCGCGATAGACCAGATCGTTCCAGTCCGGGATCTGGTTGTTGACCGGACAGCCGGTCGGCACGTTGGAGAGAAGCTGGGTGCCATGGCAATAGGGCACGCCGCAATCCATGCAGCGCGCCGCCTGGTCGCGCACTTCCTTCTCCGGCAGCGGCAGGACGAACTCATGCCAATGCTTGATACGTTCCTCGACCGGCGCGTATTTGCGGTCGTGGCGGTCGATTTCTAGAAACCCGGTGATCTTGCCCATCTTACTCCGCCGCCTGCATCGTGGCGGCCTTTTCCTTTGCCATCTCAGCGAGCGCGCGGGCGTATTCGACCGGCATCACTTTCTTGAACAGGGGACGATAGCGCTTCCAGTCGGCGAGAATGGCTTCCGCCCGGCTGGACTTGGTGTAGCGCGCGTGATCGGAAATGAGCTTGCGCAGCCGCGCGGCATCCATGCACGAAAGGTCAGACATGACGTCGACCATGCCGTGCGATTGAAGATCGTTCTTTTCGTTGTATTCGCTCTCGGCGACGGCCTCTTCCTCGGGCACCGGCTCGAGCGCGACCATCGCCATGTTGCAGCGGGTCTCAAAGGTGCCGTCCTCGTCGATGACATAGGCGATGCCGCCCGACATGCCGGCGGCGAAGTTGCGGCCGGTCCGCCCGAGCACGACGACGACGCCGCCGGTCATGTATTCGCAGCAGTGGTCGCCTGTGCCTTCCACCACGACGGTTGCGCCGGAGTTGCGCACGGCGAAGCGTTCGCCGGCAACGCCACGGAAATAGCACTCGCCGGCGATGGCGCCGTACATCACGGTGTTGCCGACGATGATCGACTCTTCCGGCACAATGCTGGAATCGGCCGATGGACGGATGACGATGCGGCCGCCCGACAGGCCCTTGCCGACATAATCGTTGGCTTCGCCTTCGAGCTCGAAGGTGATGCCCCTGGCCAGCCAAGCGCCGAAGGCCTGACCGGCGGTACCGTCGAAGCGCACATGGACGGTGCCGTCAGGCAGGCCGGCGTGGCCGTACCGCTTGGCGACCTCGCCGGACAGCATCGCGCCGCAGCTGCGGTTGGTCGAGTTGATGGCGGTTTGCAGCCGAACCGGCGCGCCGCGGTCGAGCGCCGCCTGCGATTCGGCGATCAACTTGCGGTCGAGAATGGCCTCAAGGTGATGATCCTGCTTCTCGCAGTGGAAAATCGGCGTCTTGGCGTCGGCCGCGGGCTTCTGGAACAGCCTGGAGAAATCGAGGCCCTTGGCCTTCCAGTGCTCTACCAGCTTGCGCCGGTCGAGCATCTGCATCTGGCCGACCATCTCATTGAAAGTGCGGTAGCCGAGCGCGGCCATGATCTCGCGCACTTCCTCGGCGACGAAGAAGAAATAGTTGATGACGTGCTCGGGCTGGCCTTTGAAGCGCTTGCGCAGCACCGGGTCCTGCGTGGCAATGCCGACCGGGCAGGTGTTGAGATGGCACTTGCGCATCATGATGCAGCCGGCGGCGATCAGCGGCGCGGTGGCGAAGCCGAACTCGTCGGCCCCTAACAGCGCGCCGACGACGACGTCGCGGCCGGTGCGGATGCCGCCATCGACCTGCACGGCAATGCGGCTGCGCAGCTTGTTGATGACGAGGGTCTGATGGGTTTCGGCCAGGCCGATTTCCCAGGGCGAACCGGCATGCTTGAGCGAGGTGAGGGGGGAGGCGCCGGTGCCGCCTTCAAAACCCGAAATGGTAACGTGATCGGCGCGCGCCTTCGATACGCCGGCGGCGACGGTGCCGACGCCGATTTCGGAGACGAGCTTGACCGAGACGTCGCCGGTCGGGTTGACGTTCTTGAGGTCGAAGATCAGCTGCGCGAGATCCTCGATCGAATAGATGTCGTGATGCGGCGGCGGCGAAATCAGGCCAACGCCGGGCGTCGAGTAGCGCACCGCGGCGATAGTCTTGTCGACCTTGTGGCCGGGCAACTGGCCGCCTTCGCCGGGCTTGGCTCCCTGCGCCATCTTGATCTGCATCATGTCTGAATTGACGAGATACTCGGTGGTGACGCCAAAGCGTCCCGACGCCACCTGCTTGATGGCCGAGCGCATTGAATCGCCGTTCGGCATCGGCTTGAAGCGATCAGATTCTTCGCCGCCTTCGCCGGTGTTCGACTTGCCGCCAATGCGGTTCATCGCAATGGCCAAAGTGGTGTGGGCCTCGCGCGAGATCGAGCCGTAGGACATGGCGCCGGTCGAGAAGCGATGCACGATGTTCTTGGCGGGCTCGACTTCTTCCAGGGGCAGCGGCTTGCGGCCGGCCTGCTCGGCGGTCTTGATGGTGAACAGGCCGCGAATGGTCAGCA
This sequence comes from uncultured Hyphomicrobiales bacterium, assembly GCA_903892675.1. GTDB lineage: Bacteria > Pseudomonadota > Alphaproteobacteria > Rhizobiales > Xanthobacteraceae > Pseudolabrys. The sequence goes on from CAITJJ010000068.1 coordinate 45,882, forward strand.
GATGTTCGCTCTGATCGTTCACGATCTTGGCGAAAGCGCGGTAGTGGTCCTGGGAATTGCCGCGCACGGCGTGCTGCAGCCGCGACACTGTCTCGGCGGTCCAGACATGGTCCTCGCCGCGCATACGCACGGCATAGTCGCCGCCGACGTCGAGCATCGAGCGATAGATCGGCGCGTCCGAGAAGGCCGAGCGGTGACGCCGCACGGTTTCCTCGGCGATTTCCGGCAGGCCGACGCCTTCAATCTGGGTGTGCGTGCCGGTGAAATACTTGGTGATGAAATCCTGCCGCAATCCGACGGCATCGAAGATCTGCGCGCCGCAATAGGACTGGTAGGTCGAGATGCCCATCTTCGACATAACCTTCAAAAGGCCTTTGTCGATTGACTTGATGTAGCGCTTGACGATTTCGTAGGGCTCGAGCTTGACCGGCAGCGTGTCCTTCATCGCCACCAGAGTCTCGAAAGCGAGATACGGGTTGATCGCTTCGGCGCCGTAGCCCGCGAGACAGGCGAAGTGATGTACTTCGCGCGGCTCGCCGGTTTCCAGCACCAGGCCGACCGCGGTGCGCAGGCCCTTGCGGATCAGATGATGATGCACGGCGGCGCAGGCGAGCAGCATCGGGATCGGAATGCGGTCGGCGCCGGCCCTGCGGTCGGACAGGATGATGATGTTGCAGCCGCCGTTGACCTCTTCCTCGGCGCGCACGCACAGCTCGTCGATCGCCCAGTCCATGCCGTCGGCGCCATGTTCCGACGGGAACGTGACGTCGAAGGTCAGCGACTTGAAATGGTCGCCGGTCATTTCCGAGATCGAGCGGATTTTTTCCAGGTCCTCATTGGTGAGGATCGGCTGGCGCACTTCGAGGCGCTTGGTGTTCGACATGCCTTCGTGGTCGAGCAGGTTCGGGCGCGGCCCGATGATCGACACC
>CAITJJ010000069.1 GCA_903892675.1 uncultured Hyphomicrobiales bacterium
GCCACGAATACCGGCTGCTCGAATATCTGATGCACCACAATGGCCGGGTCGTGTCGCGCACCGAACTGGTCGAGCATCTATACGACCAGGATTTCGACCGCGATTCAAATACGATCGAAGTGTTCGTCGGTCGCATCCGCAAGAAGCTCGGCGTCGACATCATCCAGACCGTGCGCGGCCTGGGTTATATGCTCGCTCCTCCGGGGGGCTGACGCGCATGATCCCGAAAAGTGGGTACCGGTTTTCGGACAAGATCATGCGCAAAGGAAAATAGTTCATGCGCGCCAATTCCCTCGCGCTGCGCCTGTTCGTCTCGGCCACCGCCTGGGCGGTGGTGATCCTGCTGATTACCGGCATCGTTCTGTCCTCGCTTTACCGGCAGGCCGTGGAGCGGGCCTTCGATCGCCGCCTTGGCGTCTATCTGCGTACGCTGGTTGCCGATGTCGCCTCGCCCGACGATAGCAATGACAAGGCGTCTCCGGCGCTCGGCGAGCCGTTGTTCGAACTGCCGCTGTCGGGCTGGTACTGGCAGGTGACGCGCCTCGATCCGGGCAAGAGCGAAGTGCGCGCGTCGCGCTCGCTATGGGACGGCGGGCTGCCGCGTTTGCAGGACCTTGGCGTTGCCGCTGGCCCCGACGGTTCGCGCCAAGGCTATGCCACCGGACCGGAGGATCAGCGCCTTCGGCTGGTCGAGCGCAATATCGACCTCGGCGACGAGGGCCATTTCCTAGTGGCGGTGGCGGGCGATGCCGTCGAGATCGCCGACGAGACGCGCTCGTTCGATCAGGCGCTGGCCGTCACCTTTGCTATACTGGCGGCGGTGCTGCTGCTCACCACCATGTTTCAGGTTCGCTTCGGTCTGGCGCCGCTCAAGCGAATCACCGACAGCCTCGCCGCCATTCGCGCCGGCACGGCCGAACGTCTCGCCGGGCAATTTCCGGTCGAGATCGATCCTTTGGCGCGCGAGACCAACGCGCTGATCGACGCCAACAAGGAAATCGTCGAGCGCGCGCGCACCCATGTCGGCAATCTCGCTCATGCGCTGAAGACGCCGTTGTCGGTGATGGTCAACGAGGCCAATGCGCGCGGCGACGATCCGCTGGCGCTCAAGGTTCTGGAGCAGGCGGCGATCATGCGCGACCAGGTCACGCGCCATCTTGAGCGCGCGCGGCTGGCGGCGCGTCTGACCGTGATCGGCTCGGTGACCGAGGTCGCGCCGGTGGTGACGGCGCTGGCCCGCACCATGGAGAAGATCCATCGCGACCGCGTGATCGTCATCGAGGTGCGCGGCGGCGAGGACATGCGTTTTCGCGGTGAGCGCGCCGACCTAGAGGAGATGATCGGTAATCTGGTCGACAACGCCTGCAAATGGGCTGCCTCGCGCGTGACCATCGAGGTGATGCATGAACGGCGCGCGGCGACGGGCGACGACCATGTGTTGCGTTTCGTGGTCGATGACGATGGCCACGGCCTGTCGGCGTCGGAACGAGAGCAGGCCGGCCGGCGCGGCCGCAGGCTGGACGAGACCAAGCCCGGCTCGGGGCTGGGCCTGTCCATCGTCGTCGAACTCGCTGCGCTCTACGGCGGCGAACTCAAGCTCGGCACCGCGCCGCTGGGGGGCCTGCGCGCCGAACTGGTGCTGCCGGCGGGGTGAGGGGGCTGGCGTAAACGCCGGACTTTTGCCCCAATCCTCCCGTTTCGATAGACTTCCAAGTTCCGCCGGTCGGCGGGTCCTTTCGTTTTAACGTGTCGATTTCCGGGGGGTCTTGAATGTCCGCGCTCAAATTCGTCGCCATCGCCGTAGCGGGCCTGTCGCTGGCCGCGTGCGCCGGCAGTCCGGATGGCTCGGGCCCTGGCCCGCGTGAGAACACCGGAACCCTGCTCGGGGCCGGCACCGGCGCGCTTCTGGGCGCCGCGGTGGCGGGCGGCGGCACCGGCGACCGGCTGGCCGGCGCAGCCATTGGCGGCCTTCTGGGTGGCGTGATCGGCAACCGGATCGGCGCCTCCCTCGACGACGAAGACAAGAAGCGGGCTTACGAAGCCCAGATGAATGCCCTTGAGCGCAGCCCGTCCGGCGCGCCGGTTTCCTGGAAAAACCCGGATTCCGGGCGTTATGGCACCATCGTGCCGGGCCCCAGTTATCAGGAAAGAGGCCATGATTGCCGGTCTTTCACCCATACGATCTATATCGACGGCCGGCCGCAGACCGCGCGCGGCACGGCCTGCCGCAATCCGGATGGAACCTGGGCTCCTTTGACCTAGATTTCCGGCGGCATCCTTAATGCGTTCTTAACGCAGCCCGCGGTATCAAAGTCCGTGTAAATTCAAACGCGGGCAGAGCCAGCGATGGCGGGCGCCGACACTATTGAACGGTTGCAACTGTTCTTGCGCGAGCTTTCGCCGCAAGCGCGGTCGATGCTGATTGCCGAGTTCGAGCGCACCTTGCTGCGCGGCGAAGAGCTCGGCGACGCCGATCTGGTCTTGCAGGAATTGCGGCGTCTCGCCCGCGACCAGCGCGAAGGTGCGCCGCGCGTCGGCCACAGCGCCCGGCTTTTTTTCAAACCGCTCGAACCGTTCCTTGTCGACGATCTCGGCCAGCATCGCCATCTCGGCCGCATCTCGCGCTCGTCGCTCGACATGCTGTGGACGTGGATCAGCCGCGACGTTCTCCCGGATGACGCGACGGCCGTCGAAAAAATCGTGAACGCAGCGGTGCTTGAAGGCGACACCGAGAAGGCGAATTACTTCGTCCGCGCCTTCCAGGATCGCGTGGCGATGGCGCTGTCCGACCAGTTGCGCAATGCCGATAGCGACGACAAGATACGCCGCCGCATGCTGGCGCAGATCGGCACCCAACGTGCCGGTGACGACATCACAACATTGAAATGCGTGCTCAATGCGCGCGACGGTTTGAGCGCGATGGCCGCCAATCTGCCGCTGCAGGTCGGCAATCTGGCCGCAAAGCAACTGGACGACTGCAAGACGTTGATCGAGAAGACCGCGCCGCCGGGCAGCGAGGTATTTCTTTATTCGCTGCTGACGGTGATGAACCGCCTTTCGGCGCCCTGGCAGTTGATCCGCCTCGGCGTCAAGGCGGCCGGCAGCGACACGGCCGCGCGCGTCGCCGAGACCCCGTATGGCATGGCGGTGACAATCGTTTTGTCCGAGCTGGAGCGGCAGGTCGGCGAACTGCGCGACGATTTGCGCAGCGGCCGCGGCGTCGCGGTCGGCGCGCTACTCAAGACCATCCATGATTCCGCGCGGGGCTTGCGCACCGAGCTCAATATGCCGATGGACTCAAGCTGGGGCCGGGCATTGTCCGGCTTGCGCAGCCAGATCGGCGACACACTGCGGCTTGAAATAGACTCGATGCCCGGCCGGGTGCGGCGCCTGTTGAAGCCGCGTGCCGTTGGCGAGATCCGGGCGAACAGCACGCTCGATCCGACCGAAGTGGCCGAGACCGAAGCGCTGGTGACCTTCGTCGGTACCTGCCGCCATTTCGCCGGGGAATTGGCCATCAACGAAATGACGCAGCGAACCTTCTCCGAGCTTCAGCAATATCTCGATAACGCCACGCGCGGGCTCCTGGAGGCCTTGCGTCATGCGACGCCGAATGAGCGGAGCTTCCGCCAGTCGCAGGTCGACACGGCGGTGCGGCTATGCGCCACGGTGTTTGGGCGCGACTACGCGGCCCAGCTCGGCAAGGCCGCTGAAATCGCCGCTGCCGGCGACCGCAAGGCAGCGCGCGGCTGATTGCCACCGGACGGCACTCTTTCATCGATTGAGCCATTTGATCCAGCGCATGGCGGCCTTAATCGCGGCCGATGTATGCCCGCGCCGGCTGTTGTTTTCCCGGCCTGGAAAGTGGATAGATTTGCCGCATGACACTCTGGCTCGCATTTGCGCTGATGACCGCCGCGGCGATTTTCGCCGTTCTATGGCCGCTGAGCCGGCGCGGCGCTGCCGCCGGCGGCAGCGATATCGCGGTCTATCGCGATCAACTCGATGAGATCGTCCGTGACCGCGCATCCGGCCTGATCGGCGAGGCCGAAGCGGAGGCCGCCAGGATCGAAGTCTCGCGCCGGCTGATCTCCGCCGCCGATGCGGCGCAGGCCGAGAAGTCAGCGGGCGATCGATCGCCGCTCTGGCGCCGGCGCGTCACCGCATTGACCGGGTTGTTGTTGCTGCCGCTTGGCGCGGCCGCAATGTATCTCGCGCTTGGTTCGCCGCAAATGGCCGAACGGCCGCCGGCCACGCAGGGGCGCACCTTGCCGCAGGATAACTCGATTCAAAATCTGGTCAGTCAGGTCGAGGCGCATCTCGCCCGAAATCCGGATGATGCGCGCGGTTACGAAGTGGTGGCGCCGGTCTATCTGCGGCTTGGCCGGTTTGCCGACGCGGTGATGGCGCGCCGCCGGCTGCTTGCGCTCGCCGGCGAAACCGCGGAGCGGCAGGCCGATCTCGGTGAGGCACTGGCGGCAGCCGCCAATGGCGTCATCACCGTCGAGGCCAAGGCCGCCTTCGATCGTGCGCTGACGCTCGATCCGGCCGAATTGAAATCGAAATATTACGCCGGCATTGCCGCCGAGCAGGACGGCGACAAACCGAAGGCGGCGGCGATCTGGACCGACATGCTCAAAGCCGGGCCGCCGGATGCGCCCTGGGTGCAAGTGGTGCGCGAAGCCTTGACCCGCGTCGGCGCCACGCCGCCGGTCGCGGTTCTGCCGCCGATCGCGGCGACGCCCGGACCGAACGCCACCGACATTGCCGCCGCGGGCAGCATGAGTGAGAAGGACCGTGGCGACATGATCCGCGGCATGGTGGCCCGGCTCGCCGACAAACTTAAGGAAGATGGCCGCGATCTCGAAGGCTGGCAGCGCCTGCTGCGCGCTTATGTGGTGCTCGGTGAGCGCGACAAGGCGAACGCCGCCGCCGCGGAAGCCAGAAATGCGCTGGCCGGCGAGCCCGATAAATTACGCCAGCTTGGCGATTTGATCAAAAGCATGGGTCTCGACGGCTGACGGGCTCGCGGCGGCGCCACATATTTCGAGCTGAATACCTTTTCCCCACCTTACCGAAGTTTAATCCCCCCGACAGGACGCTGTAAGGCTCATCCCCCCATCTTAACGTTCGAAACGGCGCGCTGGCGCGCCTCACGAATTGAGATGGAGTTTTCCCGATGAACCCGAGCATTGCCCCCGCTCCCCAGCCGCCGCGAACATCCCAGCCTGAACAGAAGCGACGTCTGCTGTCAGCGCGCCGCATCGTCCTTTTGGCCACCACGATTGCCGGCCTCGGCGCCGCCGCGCTGGTGATCGGCCCCGGCCTCAACCCGCAAGGCAGCTATCCCGGCGCGCTGGCGCAGAACCTGACCGAGCAGGCGCGCAAGTTGCCGGCGCCGATCGGCTTTGCCGATATCGTCGCCAAGGTGAAACCGGCGGTCATGTCGGTGCGCGTCAAGGTCGATGGCGGTTCGCAGACCACCGGCCTCGGTGGCGAGAACATGGAAAACGTACCGCCGCAACTGCGCGAATTCTTCCGCCGCTTCGGCATGCCGAACGGCGAGGAAGGTCAGGGCGGCAGAGATGGAATGCCGCAGCGTGGTCCGCGCGGCGGCCGAAACATCATCACCGGCCAGGGCTCGGGCTTCTTCATCTCGGCCGACGGCTATGCCGTGACCAACAATCATGTTGTCGAGAAAGCCGAGAGCGTCGAAGTCACAACCGACGATGGCAAGATCCATACCGCCAAGGTGATCGGCACCGATCCGCGCACCGATCTCGCGCTGATCAAGGTGGAGGGATCGTCGTTCCCCTACGTCAAGCTGTCCGACGGCGCGCCGCGCATCGGCGACTGGGTGATTGCGGTTGGCAATCCGTTCGGCCTCGGCGGCACCGTTACGGCCGGCATCGTTTCGGCGCGCGGCCGTGATATCGGCGCCGGCGCCTCTGACGACTTCATCCAGATCGACGCGCCGGTGAACAAGGGCAACTCGGGTGGCCCAACCTTCGACACCGAAGGCAACGTGATCGGCGTCAACACGGCGATCTTCTCGCCGTCGGGCGGTTCGGTCGGCATTGCCTTCGCGATCCCGTCGGACACCGTCAAGTCCGTCATCGCCCAGCTCAAGGACCACGGCACGGTGTCGCGCGGCTGGATCGGCGTTCAAATCCAGCCGGTGACGCCCGACATCGCCGATAGCCTTGGCCTCAAGAAGGTGATCGGCGCGCTGGTTGCCGAACCGCAGGCCGACGGTCCGGCGAAGAAGGCCGGCATCGAGGCCGGTGACATCATCACCGCCGTCAATGGCGACGAGGTGAGGGATGCTCGCGATCTCGCCAAGAAGATCGGCGCGTTGGCGCCGAAGGCAAACGTCAAACTCACAGTCCTGCACAAGGGTGCCGAGAAGACGGTGTCGCTCGCGCTCGGCGAATTGCCGAACAGCAAAGAGGCGCGTGCGAACACCGATGGCAATGACGGCAACGGTGTCGACATCGGCAAGCTCGGTCTGACGCTGGCGCCCGCCGCCCGTGTCGCCGGCGCGGGTGCCGAAGGCGTCGTTGTCACCGGAGTCGACTCATCGGGTGCGGCCGCGGAGCAGGGTTTCTCCACCGGCGACGTTATTCTTGAAGTCGCCGGCAAATCGGTATCGACGCCGGCCGACGTTCGCAGCGCGATCGCCAGCGCCAGAACCGGCGGCAAGCGCACCGTCCTGCTGCGCGTGAAGAAGGGTGACAACACCCGCTTCGTCGCGCTGCCGGTCGGCAACGGCTGAGACTCGTTTCCCGGTTTGGGGATGCATCGCCGGCAACCGTCGCCCCCGCCAGCGGTGCAGCCTCAACGGGACGGGCCTCGTGCCCGTCCCGGCTTTTTTATTCCGCCAACGCCGCTGCAGGGCGGCGGCTGGCGACCAAGCTTCACCCTGGCAACCGTCGCCCCCGCTGGGGTGGGGTCGTAGAGGGGGTGGCGGGCCAGTCCCGCTACCCCCTCGCGTACGACGCAGACAGGGTGTGGTGAAGCGACCTGCAAAGCTAAAGGGCTTGCGGCAGGACCACCTATAGAGAGGCGACGTGTTTAATATCGATTGGCCGGGATGTTTCGACGCGCTGCTGTTTGAACGCCGCCGAATCGCCTGGAAATGGTGTAACCGATGCCTACTTATGTGGGGAATTACGGGCAACGCGCGGCTGGCCGGTCGGGCGATGCGCAACCGGATCGAGTCACCATGCGGCTTCTGATCATCGAGGACGACCGCGACGCGGCCGACTATCTGGTCAAGGCGTTTCGTGAGGTCGGCCATGTCGCGGAAGCCGCGCATGACGGCGAAGACGGTCTGGCGCGCGCGCTCGACACGCCATACGACGTGCTGATCGTCGACCGCATGCTGCCCAAGCTCGATGGCCTCACTGTGATCGGCACCTTGCGCGGCAAAGGCATCGAGACCCCCGCGCTCATTCTGTCGGCGCTCGGCCAGGTCGACGACCGGGTCAAAGGGCTTCGTGCCGGCGGCGACGACTATTTGCCGAAGCCCTATTCATTTTCCGAGTTGCTGGCGCGGGTCGAGGTGCTGGCGCGCCGCCGCGGCGGCAGCAAGGAGGAAACCGAATTGCGCGTCGGCAATCTTCATCTCGATCGACTTTCTCACTCCGTGCGCCGTGGCGACGACGAGATCATCCTGCAGCCGCGTGAATTTCGCTTGTTGGAATATTTGATGCAGCATGCCGGGCAGGTGGTGACCCGCACCATGCTTCTGGAAAACGTATGGGATTATCATTTCGACCCGCAAACCAACGTGATCGACGTCCACATCTCGCGTTTGCGCTCGAAAATCGATAAAGGTTTCTCCCAGCCGCTTTTGCACACCATACGCGGCACGGGGTACATGATACGTGACGGCGCTCGGTAAACTGTTCCGCACCACCACGTTCAAGCTGACGCTGGTCTATCTGACGGTGTTCGCGCTGTTCGCGGCCTTCCTGCTCGGCTATTTCGCGCTCAATACCCGCCGCCTGATCACCGAACAGATCACCGATACGGTCAATGCCGAGATCACCGGCCTGTCGGAGCAATACCGGCAGGGCGGCATCAGGCGGCTGGTTATCGTCGTTGACGAGCGGGCGCGTCGCCCGGGCTCCAGCCTTTATCTGGTGACGACGTTTTCCGGCGAGGCCCTGGCTGGCAACGTGACGGCGCTCCAGCCCGGAACACTGGACACTCCCGGCTGGGCCGAGTCCAGCTACCGCCGTCTCGATGAGGCCGAGGGCAAGGACCACCCCGATCACCATGCGCTGGTGCGCGTGTTCCAACTTCCCGGCGGCTTTCGCATGCTGGTCGGCCGCGATCTCGACGAGCGCGAGCGGCTTTATCACATCGTCCTCGATGCCGGGCGCTGGTCGGTGGCCATCGTCATCATTCTCGGCCTTGCCGGCGGCCTGTTCGTGACCCGCCGTGTGCTGCGCCGCGTCGATGCCATGACCGAGACCAGCCGCAGCATCATGGCCGGAGATCTCGGCGAACGGCTTCCGGTGGCCGGTACCGGCGACGAACTCGACCGGCTCGCGATCAATCTCAATCTGATGCTGGAGCGGATCGAGGCCCTGATGCTTGGTCTCAAGGAAGTCTCCGACAATATCGCGCACGATCTCAAGACACCACTGACGCGGCTGCGCAATCGCACCGAGCAGGCATTGCGTACCGCCGGCAGCGAGGCGGAATATCGGGCCGCGCTGGAAGGCACGATCGAGGAATCCGACGGGCTGATCCGCACCTTCAACGCGCTGTTGATGATCGCCCGCGCCGAGTCCGGGCAGGCGCGCGACGACATGGTCGAGTTCGACGCCGCCGAGATCGCCAACGACGTCGGCGAACTGTACGAGCCTCTCGCTGACCAAAAGGGCATCGTGTTGACGGTTGACGCCGGCGCGCCGGCGCTGGTGAAAGGCAACCGCGAACTGGTCAGCCAGGCGCTGGCCAATCTGGTCGACAACGCCATCAAATATGCCGAGCCGCGCGACCGCGTGGCCAGTGGCGCATCCGGCGAGATACTGGTCAGGGCGGTAAATGAAGGCGACCGGGTTTTGCTGATCGTCGCCGACAACGGTCCGGGCATACCGGAAGCCGACCGCGCGCGCGTGCTCGAACGCTTCGTCCGGCTCGAGCAAAGCCGTTCGCAGCCGGGTTCCGGGCTGGGCTTAAGCCTGGCGGCGGCGGTGGCACGGCTGCATGGCGGCGAATTGACGCTTGCGGATAACGAACCGGGCCTCAAGACCATCATTGCTTTGCCGCGCGGAGGCCCGGTACAGATTGCAGGATGAGTGCTCCTGCCGGACACCAAAATGACCTGACCAATGCTTTGCCGCCGTCCGGTGGCGCATCGCTCGCTGCGCGCATTGTGACGGCGCCCTTCACGGTCGACCCTGAAGCGGCAAAGGTCAGGCTGAAAGCCTGGCTGAATGGCCTGCCCGAGGGCGAGGGCCGGACGTTGCGAGCGCTGTTGACGGCGCATTCGATCGTCGAAGACCTGCTGGCGAGTCTTGCCGATCATTCGCCATTCCTGTGGGACCTGGTGAGGGCATCGCCCCAGCGCCTCGAAGCGCTGATGGCCGGTGAGCCCGAACGCCACCTCGACGATCTTCTCGCCACAAGTGGCCGGGCCGCAGCACAAGCCGAGGACATCGACGAGGCGATGCGTATTCTGCGCCGGATGAAGGCGGAAGCCGCGCTCCTGATCGCGCTCGCCGATATCGGCGGCGTCTGGCCGGTGATGCGGGCGACCCGCGCGCTCACCGCCCTGGCCGACACCGCGGTCGATGCTGCCGTACGCTTCGCATTGTCGGAAGCCGCGCGCGCCGGACGGCTTGTGCCGAAGGATATGGACAATCCGCAGAACCGCAGCGGCTATATCGTGCTCGCCATGGGCAAGATGGGCGGCTTCGAACTCAATTATTCAAGTGACATCGATCTCATCGTCTTCTTCGATCCGGCGAGCGCGGCCTTGCCGGAGGGCGCGGAAGCCGCGCGCGTGTTCGTGCGCGTCACGCAGCGCGTGGTGAAGTTGTTGCAGGAGCACACTGGCGACGGATACGTCTTCCGCACAGATCTGCGGCTGCGGCCCGATCCGGCCTCGACCGGCATTGCGATCTCGACCCATGCCGCGATGGTCTATTACGAAAGCGTCGGCCAGAACTGGGAACGGGCGATGATGATCAAGGGCAGACCTTGCGCCGGCGATATCGCCGCGGGCGAGGCGATCCTTAACGATCTGGCGCCCTTCGTCTGGCGCAAATATCTCGACTTCGCATCGGTCGCCGACGTGCATGCGATGAAGCGGCAGATCAATGCCTTTCGTGGCCACGGCGAGATCGCCGTCGAGGGGCACAATATCAAGCTCGGCCGCGGCGGCATTCGCGAGATCGAATTTTTCGCGCAGACCCAACAGTTGATCGCCGGCGGCCGCAATCCGCATCTGCGCGACCGCGACACGCTCATCACGCTCGACAAACTCTGCGACGGCCGATGGATCGACGCCGCCGCGCGAGACGCGATGAAGGCCGCCTATTGCTTCTTGCGCACCGTCGAACACCGATTGCAGATGGTCAATGACGAGCAGACGCAGTTATTGCCGGCCTCGCGCCCCGATCTCGAACGCTTCGCGCATTTTCTTGGATATAACGGTCGCGACGCCTTTGCCGAGGTGCTGGTCGGTCATCTCGAAGCCGTGCAAAGTCATTATGCGCGGCTTTTCGAGAAAGTGCCGGATGGCGACGGGCCGGCATTGGCTTTTCCAGTCGGCGCTGACGATCCGCAGACTTTGGCCCGGTTGACCGAACTCGGTTTTCGCGCGCCGCTGGAAACCTCAACCATCGTGCGGCAATGGCTCGCCGGCGAACATCGCTCGCTGAAAGGCGACCTGACCCGCGATCATCTGACGGCGTTGTTGCCGACCTTGCTCGAACATATCGGCCGCACCGACAATCCGGCCGCGACTTTGGTGCTGTTCGACCATTTCCTCGCCAATTTGCACGGAGCGGCGCGGCTGCTGACGCTGCTGCGGCAGAAGCCGGAACTCATTGCCTTGATCGCATTGGTGCTCGGCATCGCGCCCCGGCTTGCCGACACGCTGGCGCGTCATCCGCAGGTCATGGATGCGCTGGTCGATCCTAGCTTCTTCGGCGTGCTTCCGGACGATGAGGAATTGCAGCGCCGGCTCGACGCTGCTCTGGCCCAGGCACGTTATGACGAGGATCTGCTCGAACGTATCCGCATGTTCGGACTGGAATACATGTTCCTGATCGGCGTGCGCATTCTCTCCGGCACGCTGACGGCGCGGCTGGCTGGCGAGGCTTTTGCGCGGCTGGCCGACGCCGTGATCCGCGCCGTGCATCGCGCGGTATCGGAAAATTTCGCCGCGACCTACGGCCATATCCAGGCGGAGGAAACCGCGGTGCTGGCGATGGGCAAACTCGGCGGCCGCGAAATGACGGCGACGTCCGATCTCGATCTGATCCTGTTTTATGATTTCGATGGCGAACACCCGGCATCGAGCGGCAAGTGCATGCTGTATGGCGCGCAGTATTTTGCCCGGCTGACGCAGCGCTTGATCAATGCACTGACCGCGCAAACCAATTACGGCGCGCTCTACGAAGTCGATATGCGGCTGCGGCCGTCGGGGCAGGCGGGGCCCTTGGCGACGAAGATCGGCAGCTTTACCGACTATCAGGAAAACGAGGCCTGGACCTGGGAACACATGGCGCTGACCCGCGCGCGGGTGGTTTCAGCATCGCCTGCTTTCGCCCGTCGCGTCGAAGGCGTCATTCGAGACATACTGAGACAGCCGCGTGACGCCGAACAGATCGCCGGCGACGTCGTCGAAATGCGGACGGCGATCGCGCGGGAGAAGGGCGACAGCAATCCGTGGGACTTCAAGAACGCCGCCGGCGGCCTGGTCGATCTCGAATTCATCGCGCAATATCTGCAACTGGTACACGGACATGACCACCCCGAAATCCTCGACACGTCGACGGCGCGGGTGCTCGACAAAGCGCGGCAGTTGCGGCTGGTGTCAGTCGAGGATGCCGAGGTGCTGCGGCCGGCGGCGCAACTCTATCAGGACCTGACGCAAATCCTGCGGCTGTGCCTGACCGGTCCGTTCGACGCCAAAACCGCCGGCCCCGGTCTGCTGCGGCTGTTGGCGCGCGCGGCCGACGTGCCGGATTTCGCGACGTTGAACGTGACGCTTCTGGAAACGCAAAAGCGGGTGCGCAAAAGCTTCGTGCGGATTTTGGGCAAGGCGCCGTAACAAGCTTGTCATTCCGGGACGATGCCAAGCGCGCTTGCGCGCTGGCTGCGGCACATGAATGACAGTTAAGCCGCTTCATCCTTCGGCAGCGGGCACTTCGGCTTTAAAGGCAGGTGGACGACAACCAGTGTTCCCCGGCCGAGGGTCGAGCGAATGCGCATGCGCCCGCCATGCAGTTCGACCAGCGATTTGGCGATAGCCAAGCCAAGACCGGAACCCTGATGGCTCTTGGTGAGCTGGCTTTCGACCTGCTCGAAGGGTCGGCCCAATTTGGCCAGGGCTTCCTTGGCGATGCCGATGCCGCTGTCGGCAATGCTCAGCACCACGCAGCTTTCTGCCATCCGTCCGCGCACAGTGACCTGGCCGCCGACCGGGGTGAATTTGACGGCGTTGGACAAGAGATTGAGCGCGACCTGCTTGAGGGCGCGGCGGTCGGCGCGCAGATGTAATTCCGGCGATATCCGGGCGCTGAGCTTGAGCTGCTTGTCGCTGGCGCGGGCGGAGACGACACGCATCGACTCGGTCAGCAGTGAATCGAGATCGAGGTCCTCGAAATCGAGGCGAATGCGGCCGGCCTCGATCTTCGACATGTCGAGAATGTCATTGATGACGTCGAGCAGATATTGGCCGCTTCCGAGAATGTCGTTGCAGTATTCGCGGTATTTGTCCGCGCCGAGCGGGCCGAACATGCCGGATTCCATGATCTCGGAAAAACCGATGATGGCGTTGAGCGGCGTGCGCAGCTCGTGGCTCATATTGGCGAGGAATTTAGACTTGGCCTGGTTGGCTTCCTCGGCGCGGGTTTTTTCGACGGCATATTTTTCGGCGAGTTCGGCGGTGCGCTGCTGCGAGGCGCGCAGATCGGAGACGGTCGCGATCAGGCGCTGCTCACTGTCAATCAACTTCTCTTCATGCGTCTTGAGCGCGGTGATGTCGGTGCCGACCGACACGTAGCCGCCATCCTTGGTGCGGCGTTCGCTGATATGCAGCCAACGTCCGTCTTCAAGCTGGGCTTCGAACGTGCGGGCGCCCGGCACCGCCGGGCCCCCGGTGACGACCTTGTTGCGGACCACCGGCTTGCTGCCGGCCGCCACCACGGACTCATAGGACGCGCCAACGACGATTTCGCTATCGGGCAGGTGGTGCAGGTCCTGAAAATTGGAATTGCACAGCACCAGCCGGTTTTCCGCGTCCCACAGCACGAAGGCTTCGGGAATGGTTTCGATGGCGTCGCGCAGACGCATGTCGGCGGCCATGGTTTTTTCGACCAGACTTTTCTGTTCGGTGACGTCGACGGCGATGCCGATCAGATGCAGGCCCGGATCGCCGGCCTGCCGAACGATTTCACAGCGGGCGCGCAGCCAGACCCAATGGCCGTTGGCGTGACGCATGCGGAAGGCGTGGTCAATGGTGCTGGTGCGCGCTTCGGCGAGATCGGTCGCCAGCGCGTACAATTCGAGATCGTCGGGGTGCATCAGCGCGTTGACGTCGCCGAAGCTCAACAGATCGTCCTTGGCCTTGAGGCCGAGAATGTCGAACATCGATTGCGACCAGAAGATGCGGCCGCGCGCCAGGTCCCAATCCCACAGACCGCAGCGGCCGCGGTTGAGCGCGGTATCGATACGGCTGCGCACCGTCTCATAGATGACGTCGGCTTCGCGGGCGCGTGTCGCCTGCCAGTGAAAGGCAAAGCCAAGGATCAGGACGACAAAGCCGGTGGTGGCCGACAAGGTAATCGTCAGCGTGGTCAGCGAGCGCCACGACGCCAGCGCGGCGTCGCGCGGCTGTACCACCGCCAACTGGCCGAATGGCGCGTTCAGCACGCGTACGGTGGCGAGCGCCGGCGCGCTGTCGGGCAGCACGACCTCCATCACGCCGGCGCCGGCGCCAAAGGTGGTGAGCGGCTGGGTCGGGCCGAGCAGGTCGATCAGACGACGGCCAACGGTGAGATCAGTGGCGGGGATCGCGGCGGTCACAACGCCTTGATCGTTGCTCAGCAGAAAGTGGCGTCCGGCGCCGGTCGCCCAGGACGGCAACGATTTGGCCAGCAATTCCTGCGGACGCTCGACTGCGTCGCGGGCATTTTTGAGCGGCTGGACGAGCCGTTCGGCGGCGACGTCGGCGACGGCGTCGAGCGACAGCACCATGGTGTCGAGTGTCTGGCGGCGCTGATCGAGCACCTGCACCGCTGCGCCGACGCAGATGGTCACAAGAAAGGCAATGATCAGCACCGGCACCGCGCGACGCAGCAGGGGCTCCGCCGTCAGCAGCCGTCGATACGCCGGATTGGCGATCGACTGCGCGAGGCCCTTGATCGAATCGCTCCGTGCAGACGCACTCGCCATAGTGGCGCGCGCCATGAAGGCCTCCGTGTGGAATTTCCCCTACCGCCCTGAGCCGGAAGCACCGCAATACCCGCCCGAATCAGCAAGGCGATTGGAATCGATGGCCGCTGATTTGTCGAGAGTCCGCAGGAGTCAATTATGAAAAAATCGTTACCCACTGAAACATGAGTCCGCTCAAGGGCTAAGCGGCAGGTGTTTATGCCGTCGCCCGTTCGATAATGTCGGAAAGATCGCGCGACAGGCCGGAGGTAGCTTTGATCCGGCGCAGAGCGGCTTGCGCCTTGCTTTGACGCCCAACTTCCAGCGTCCGCCAGGTACGGAAGGCCGTCGCCAGCCTCGCCGCCAGCTGCGGATTCTTCGGATCGAGCGCGAGAATAGTGTCGGCGACGAAGTCATAGCCGCCGCCGTCGGCGCGGTTGAACTGGGTGGGATTGCCCTGCGCAAAGGCACCGATCAACGCGCGCACGCGGTTAGGATTCGCGAACGAAAACGCCGGGTGGCCAGTGAGGGCGCGGACATTGGCCAGGGTCTCGTCCTGCGGCGTCGCCGCTTGCAGCGAGAACCATTTGTCGACGATGAGCGCATCGCCGGCATAGCGCTTGTAGAAATCGGCGAGCGCCGTGCTGCGTTCGGGTGTGCCATGCTGCGACAAGGTGGCGAGCGCGGCGAAGCGGTCGGTCATGTTGTCGGCGGACCGATATTGCCGGGCCGCCCGCGCAATCGCATCCGGCGCGCCTTGAGCCGCCAGAAGATCGAGCGCGGCATTGCGCAAGGCTCGGCGGCCGGCGCTTGTCGCGTCGGGTGAATAGGGTTCACGCGTCGCCATACGCTCATAGACGGCGGCAAGCGCGGCACCAAGGTGGACGCCGATATCGCGGCGCAGACTCAAGCGGGCATGGTAAATCGCACTGGGATCGATATCTCGGCCGATCTCGCGGGCGATATCGCCTTCGCCGGGCGGGGTCAGCGCCAACGCGACAAAGGCCGGCTCCAGCGAGGCGTCGTCGAGAATGGCGGCCATGGCCGTGAGCAGGGCGTCATCGCTCTTCGGCGGTTCGCCGACGCGCAGCCGGGTTACATTGTCGATCAACAGCCGCATCGCCGTGGTCTGCAACGCCTGCCAGCGGTTGAACGGATCGCAGTCATGTGCGGCGAGGAAAGCGAGGTCGGCGGCATCGATATCGCTCGACAACTTGATCGGCGCCGAGAAGCCGCGGTTGATAGACAGCACCGGCCGCTGGGCAATGCCGGTGAAGGTGAAAGTCTGCTCGGTATCGTCAAGAACGATAACGCCTCGCGCCAGCGTGGTCCCATTGGCGAACGTGAGCGGCAGGTCGCGGCCATCCAGACCGACAAGTCCGGTGACCAGCGGAATCACCATCGGCAATTTGTCCGGCTGGTTCGGCGTCGGCGGCACGGTTTGCTTGAGATCGAGCGTATATGTTTTAGCCGCCGCATCGTAGCGCGCGTCGGCCGTGACGACGGGCGTTCCGGCCTGGCTGTACCAGCGCATGAACTGGGTCATGTCCCGGCCGCTGACGTCGGCAAAACACTGGATGAACTGTTCGACGGTGGCGGCTTCGCCGTCATGGCGTTCGAAATAGAGATCCATGCCGGCGCGGAATTTTTGCGCGCCGATCAAGGTGTGCACCATGCGCACGACTTCGGCGCCCTTCTCGTAAATGGTGCTGGTATAGAAGTTATTGATTTCCTTGTATTGCTCGGGACGGACCGGATGCGCGAGCGGCCCTGAATCCTCGATGAACTGGGCCGCACGCAAGCCGCGCACATCGCCGATGCGTTTGACCGGGCGCGAACGCATATCGCTGGAAAATTCCTGATCGCGGAAAACCGTCAGGCCTTCCTTCAGGCAAAGCTGGAACCAGTCGCGGCAGGTGATGCGGTTGCCGGTCCAGTTGTGGAAATACTCGTGGGCGATGACAGCTTCGACACCGGCGAAATCGCTGTCGGTGGCGCTGTCGCCCGATGCCAACACGTATTTGTCGTTGAAGACGTTGAGGCCCTTGTTCTCCATTGCGCCCATGTTGAAGTCGGACACGGCGACGATCATGAAGATGTCGAGATCATACTCGCGGCCGAAGGCTTCCTCGTCCCAGCGCATCGAGCGCTTGAGCGCGTCCATGGCATAGCCGCAGCGATCTTCCTTGCCATGCTCGACATAGATGCGCAGCGTCACATTGCGCCCTGACATCGTGATGAACACATCCTCGACGCAGGCGAGATCGCCGCCGACCAGTGCGAACAAATAAGATGGCTTCTTGTGCGGGTCGTGCCAGACCGCGAAATGCCGGCCGCCGGGCAAGTTACCGCTATCGGTCAGATTGCCGTTCGCCAGCAGCACCGGAACCTGGGCTGTGTCGGCTTCGATGCGGGTGGTATAGGTCGCCATCACGTCCGGGCGGTCCGGGAAATAAGTGATGCGGCGAAAGCCCTCGGCCTCGCATTGCGTGCAATAGGTGCCACTGGAGCGATAAAGGCCCGACAACTGGGTGTTGGCGGTGGGGTCGACCTGCGTCTCGATCTCGAGCGTGAATGGCCCGTTGGGTGGCTGCGGTATCGTCAGACTGTCCGGCCCGGCAATATAAGCGTCCGCTGCCAGTGCCTCACCGTTCAGCCTGAGCGAGATCAAGGTCAGTCCGTCGCCATCGAGCACCAGCGGCGCCGCGGCGCTGTGCGGGTTCGGCCGCAGCGCCAGGGTCGCGCGCACCTTGGCCGCGGCCGGATGCAGGGCGACGTCGAGATGGACCGTGTCCACCCACCAGTCCGGCTGACGATAATCTTTGAGGCGGATCGGCTGGGCAATGTCTGTGCGCATACAATTGATCTAAGGGGTCCGGTGGCGAATTGGAAGCAGGTCAATTACTTCTGTTGCGACCTTTAGCAACAGGCGCTTGCGCTCGCCGGTGGCTGCGTGCCGTGGTATCAATTCGCGACAAGAGAGCGGATTCCAACCCGCTTGTTTTTTAAGGGAGGTTCTTATGGGCGTTCACTTGAGTATTCATCGCCGCACACTATTGGCTGTGGCGGCGTCGGCCGTTGTGAGTTTCGCAGCCGGCGGGCAGGCATGGGCGCAGGCCTATCCGAGCCAGACGGTTCGCATTGTCGTGCCATTTTCGGCGGGCAGTTCCACCGATATCCTGGCGCGCATCGTCGCCGACAAGCTGACGACCGCCTGGGGCCAGACAGTGCTGGTCGAAAACCGTCCGGGGATTCCCGGCACGACCTCGGTCGCCAAGAGCGCGCCGGATGGCTACACGCTGATGATGACCTCCAACGGTCACACCATCGCAGGGGTCATCAACAAAAGTCTGACTTTTGATCCGGTGAAAGATTTTTCCGGCGTAACGCCCGTCGCGTCGGTACCGGTCGTACTGATTGTGCCGCCGGACTCGCCGGCAAAGTCGGTCAAGGAATTCATCGACCTCGCCAAGGCCAATCCGGGCAAGTTTAATTTCGCGTCGCCGGGGCCAGCGAGCGCGACCTTCATCGCCGTCGCCATGTTCAAGGAGGCCGCTAAGATCGACCTCGTTCATGTGCCGTATAAGGGCGCGCCTGAGGCCGTCACCAGCGTCATGCGCGGCGACACGCAGATGTATTTCACCCCGATCAATGTCGGTGCCGAATTGGTGCAGGCGGGCAAGGTTCGTGCGCTGGCGGTTGCGACCGCGACGCGCAACCCGACCATGAAGGATACTCCGACCATTGGCGAAGCCGCGCTGCCGGGGTTTAAATACGACTCATGGTTCGGCCTGCTGGCGCCGGCCGGCACGCCGCGCGAGATCATCGCCAAGGTGAATCGCGACGTCGCCGAAATTCTCAAGACCGACGACATCAAGGCAAAGTTCGCGGCGCAAGGCGTTGAAGCGATGGCGTTGGCGCCGGATGCCTTCGATGCGATCATCGCCGCCGACACGGCCAAACTTGCCGACATGTTCAAGGACGGCGTCAAGTAGCGGCGCGTTCACGGTGTTGCTCGGTCAGCGGCAATAAATGACGGCGCCACGCGGCGCCGTCACCGCATCGGCTCGGCGTGGCCAATCACGCGCTTGATCAGCGAGGAATGCAGCTTAAGTGCGCGCTCCAGCGCGTCGACTTTCTCGTGCACGGTCTGCACGCTCATCGCCGGGTCGACGTGGCAATGGAAGTTGACGATTTCGCCGTCGTCGGTTTCGCGCACGCGGACATCGTGGATATTGCGCAAGGCGCGGTCCTGAACCGCGAGTTCCACAAGCGCCGTTTGCACGGCGTGGACGCGCTCGGGCGGCGCTTCCCGGCCCAGCGCATCGACCGGCTCAAGCGGCTCGATATGAGTCTCGACCTCGACCCCGGTGCCCAGTTCGCTGGCAATGGCGCTTTCGAGCCCGTCGGCCATTTCATGCGCGGCCGCAAGCGACAGCTTGCCATCGACCTCCAGGTCGAGGGCAATCGCCAGCCGATCCTGAAGATTGTGCACGGTGACGTGGTGCACGGCGAGCGCGCGGTTGCGCGCGATCACCATGACGCGGTCCAGGACTGTCTCGCTGTCGAGCGCCACGGGGGCGGTGGTGATACTCGGCTCCGCGCCCGGCATCTGACTGCTGAGCGCATTCTCGACCGCGCTCTTGATCGCGCTGACGCGGTCGAGCGGCAAAGTGCGGCTAACCGCGACAGTCAGATCGATGAAGGTCTTGTCGCCGACGCCGCGCGCGCGCACCTGCTCGACAGCGACGACGCCGGCGACCTTCTCGACAATGCCCGTGATATTGGCGACGGCGCCGACCGGCGCGGTATCGGTTAGTGTCTCGATAGTCCGACGCCCGAGCCGCCAGCCTGCGACGCAGACCAGAAGCGCAACCGTTAAAGCCGCCGCGGAGTCCGCCCACCATAGGCCGAAGCTGACGCCGATCAATCCGCCGATAACGGCCAGCGAGGACCATAGATCGGACGAGAAGTGCAGGGCGTCGGCCTCTAGCGCCTGGCTCTGTGTCGCCTTGGCAACGCGCGTCAAGGCGCGGGCGCGGAAGAAATCGATAACGACAGAGGCCGCCATGACGACGAAGGCCCAATTGGTGGCGACGACGATGTGAGGTTCGTGCTCGACCAGTCGCTTGACCGCCTCCCAGATCACCACCCCGGACAAAAGAAACAGAAGCGCGGTCTCGCCCAGCGCCGAGACGCTTTCCACTTTGCCGTGACCGTAGTGATGCTCGTCATCGGCGGGCTTGCCGGAGACGCGCACCGCGACGTAGGTCATGATGGTGGCGCCGAGATCGATCAGCGAATGGCCGGCTTCCGACAGAATCGCCAGCGAGCCGGTGGAAACACCGACAATGCCTTTGGCAATGGTCATCGCGGCCGAGGCGGCGATCGACGTCAGGGCGACTTGTTCTTTTTCGTGCTGCATAAAATCCCTCGGGAAAACGTGGGTGTAGCGCAATAACGGCGCAATTTCGACAGCTGTGTTGCCGCATGGATGTTGGCTCTTGCGTCTCAGTCGCAAGAGCGCAGAATGCCTTGAAATCGCTCGAGGGAGGTTGCCCGGTGGATATTCCGCGCTTCATACGTCTGGCTCAAGACGATAACGTCATCGTCGCCGTGGACCAGATCGCAGTCGGCAATGCCGCCGGCGGGGCGACGGCGCGCCAGCGCATCCCGCGCGGCCACAAGATGGCAATCGCACCGATCGCTCTGAACGAGCCGGTGCGCAAATACGGCCAGATCATCGGCTTTGCCTCGCAGCCGATCGCGCCGGGTGACTGGGTGCATGAACACAATGTCGTCATGCATGACTTCGACCGCGATTACCAATTCGCTGAAGGCGCCAGGAACGACGAAATCTTGCCGCCCGAATTGCGCGAAACATTTCAGGGCTATGTCCGGCCGAACGGGCACACCGGCACGCGCAATTATATCGGCGTGCTGACATCGGTGAACTGCTCGGCAACGGTGGCGAAATTCATCGCCGAAGCCGTCAATCGATCCGACATGCTCAAGGACTATCCGGAGATCGACGGCGTCGTTCCGTTCGTGCATGGCACCGGTTGCGGAATGGCGTCGAAGGGCGAGGGCTGGGATGTGTTGCGACGGACCCAATGGGGCTATGCAACGCATCCCAATCTCGGCGGCGCGCTGATGGTCGGTCTCGGCTGCGAAACCTTCCAGATCGACCGCATGAAAGACGAATATGATCTGGTCGAAGGCGACCATTTTCAGAGCATGACCATTCAGGCGATCGGCGGCAGCAAGAAGACAATTGCGGAAGGCGTTGAACGCATCCGGGCGATGTTGCCGATCGCGGCGAAGGCCAGACGCGAAACGCGGCCGGCTTCCGAAGTCGTTCTGGCGCTGCAATGTGGCGGTTCCGACGGCTATTCCGGCATCACCGCCAATCCGGCTTTGGGTTCGGCGGTCGACCTGCTGGTCAAGCATGGCGGCACGGGCGTGCTGGCAGAGACGCCGGAAATCTACGGCGCCGAGCATCTGCTGACGCGCCGCGCGGTCAATGCCGCCGTCGGCGAGAAACTGGTCGAGCGCATTCGCTGGTGGGAGGATTACACCGAGCGCAATCGCGGCGAGATGAACAACAATCCATCGCCCGGCAACAAGGCCGGCGGTCTCACCACCATTCTTGAGAAGTCGCTCGGCGCGGCAGCCAAAGGCGGCACGACGACGATGCGCGCGGTCTATGAATATGCCGAGCCGGTGCGCGAGAAGGGTTTCGTGTTCATGGATACGCCCGGCTTCGATCCGGTCGGCGCGACCGGGCAGGTGGCCGGCGGCTGCAATGTCATGTGTTTCACCACCGGGCGCGGCTCGGCCTTTGGCTGCAAGCCGACGCCGTCGATCAAGCTCGCCACCAACAATTATGTTTACGAGACCATGACCGACGACATGGATATCAATTGCGGCGATATTCTCGACGGCGTCTCGCTCGAAGCGAAGGGTGAGGAAATATTCAGGAAAGTGCTGGCGGTCGCCTCCGGCGAACACACCAAATCGGAAGACCTCGGTTACGGCGATCTCGAATTCGTACCCTGGCAGATCGGCGCGACCATGTAGGCGGGATTCAAGCGCTGGCGTCCTGCAGGATCATGTCGGCGCCTTTTTCCGCGATCATGACGACGGCCGCGTTGGTGTTGCCGGACACCAAAGTCGGCATGACCGAAGCGTCAACCACACGCAGTCCCGAAAAGCCGCGCAGGCGCAAGCGCTCATCGACGACCGCCGCTGGATCGGCGCCCATGCGGCAGGTGCTGGTCGGGTGGAACACGGTTGTGCCGGTGGCGCGCGCGTAATCCAGAAGTTCGGCATCGCTCGCGCATTCCGGACCCGGCGCGCGTTCCTCGGCGATGTAGTGCTGCATCGCCTTTTGGCCCATGATGGTGCGCAGCAGCTTCATGCCATCGAGCGTGGTGTCGCGGTCGAAGCGGCTCGACAAATAGCACGGCTGGATTGCCGGCGCCGCCGCCGGATCGCTGGATTTGATACGCACGAAGCCGCGGCTCTCCGGCCGCAACTGGCAGATCGAAGCAATGAAGCCGGGAAACGGATGCAGGCTTGCGCCGGTCGTCTCGGCGCTGAAGATGATGAAATGGATCTGCACGTCCGGCGTTTCCAGTTCCGCGCGCGTACGCAGGAACGCTCCGGCATAGCCGGCGCCGATGGTCAGCATGCCTTTACGCTGCAAGACGTAGCGCAGGCCGGCGCCAATGCGGCGATGCCAGCTATTGACGACATCGTTCATGGTGATCGGCTCGGTGCAGCGATACTGCATGCGGACCTGATAATGGTCCTGCAGATCGGCGCCGACGCCGGGCATGTTGGCGATCACCGGAATGCCGAGCGACTGCAGATGCTCGGCCGGCCCGACGCCGGAGAGTTGCAGCAATTGCGGTGAATTGAACGCGCCGCCGGCGAGGACGACCTCGACGTTTGCATGCGCGGTGTGGACGCCACCGTGCTGGCGATACTCAACGCCGGTGGCGCGCGTGCCATCGAATAGAATACGGCTGGCCAGTGCGCCGGTGACGATCGTGAGATTGGCGCGCTGGCGCGCCGGCCGCAGATAGCCGGCGGCGGTCGACTTGCGGCGGCCGTTGCGGGTGGTGAGCTGGAAATAGCCGGCGCCTTCCTGGACCGCTCCATTGAAATCCTCGGTGCGCGGAAAGCCGGCTTGCCCAGCCGCATCGATGAAGGCTTCGCATAAAGGGTGCGGTTCGCTGACATCGGAGACTGCGAGCGGTCCGCCGACGCCGTGCAGATCGTCCGCGCCGCGCTCCTGATCCTCGGCCTTGCGGAAATAGGGCAGCACGTCGTCGAAACCCCAGCCGGCATTGCCGAGCTGGCGCCAATGGTCGAAGTCCTGCGACTGGCCGCGGATATAGAGCAGGCCGTTGATCGAACTCGATCCGCCTAGCACCTTGCCGCGCGGCTGGATAATCTGCCGGTTGTTCAATTCCGGCTCCGGCTCTGTCTTATACAGCCAGTTGACCTTCGGGTTGGTGAACAGCTTGGCGTAGCCGAGCGGAATGTGAATCCAGATATTGCTGTCGCGCGGGCCTGCTTCCAGCAGCAGAACGCGGTGGCGGCCCGAGGCGCTCAGGCGATTGGCCAAAACGCAGCCGGCGGAGCCTGCGCCGACGACGATGTAGTCGAATGTCTGAGTGCCGGCTTTCATGACGTTACGCTCGGCCGTCGCAGTGCCTCGTCTTTTCGGCGCGTCACGGATTTCCCGTCGGCAGACCGGGCTTGGGCTTTGGTAACGGCGTCGCCTCGGCCTTGCGCACTTTGCGCTTGATCGGATGCTGCGGCGAGCGCAGCCCGTCCGGGATGTCGCCGCTATTGACGTAGCGCGGCGTCATGTTCGGGTTCTGGGCGATGGGGCCGGAAGGGACGGTAACAAAGCCGCCGTAGTTACTGGGCTTGCCATCGTTGACACTGGCATCCGACCCGCTATTTCCGGTGATCGGCGACGGCGCGCGGCCCCAGGAATTTTGCGAGTCGGCCCACGGATTTTTCGCATTGCCCCAGGCATTTTTCGAATTAGCCCAGGGGTTCTTTGCATTGCCCCAGGCGTTTTGCGAATTGCCCCAGCGATTTTCGGCGATGGCGGGCTGCGCGGCGCAAAGACTGAGCGCTAGCGTTACGGCGAGGCCGAGCGTCACGGCGCGGCGCGCGCTAGCTACCGCGCGCGCACAGGGGCCGCGAGATGATTTCATCGCGGCTGGCCGCGTATCGAATTGATTCATGAGCCCCGAGGGGTGCGATCGATCGCTAACGGCGATTCGGGCTCAATTGTATTGAATGAAACACTGCCCGCCAACGGATTTAAGCTCGTTGCATTGCCGGTCCGCTTCGGCGGCATCGACCGGGCCAATCTGTGCGCGGTAGTAAATACCTTTGTCGCCGAGGTCGGCGCGCCGGATAATCGGCTGCCAGTCGCCCAGGATCGCCGGAAATCGGCCGCGCAGCGAATTAAAGGCGGCCTTGGCCTCGGCTTCGCTGCGCTGCGATGTCACTTGCAGATAGACCGACTGTCCCTTGCGCGCTGGCGCGGCTGGCCTGGCGGCCATAGCGGCCGATTGCCCATTGGCCAGGCGCGAATTTTGGACGAAAGCGGGCTTGTAATCGGTGTTGTAATTCACCGGAACAAACCGCCCGGTCGGCAGCGACGATTGTGCGGCATCGGCACTCCCCGACGCAGCCGGATTGGCGTTGCGGGCGACGGCTGCCGGCGCAGGTTCGGCGACGGGCGCGGCAGCGACCGCGGGTTCATCGGCCCGCGACGCCGAGACCGAGAACTGGTCGATCATCCAGTAGCCGTCGATGGGAAGGTAGTCGATGGTGAAGTTGATGCGCAGCGGCCGCGACGGAAAGATGCCCTTGAGCATCAGCGCGCCGGCGGATGTCAGCTTCGGCGCCTCGGTGAATTCAGGCGCCATCACCAAGGCCGGCGACAAATCGAGATTCTGTTTGCGAGGTCGGCGAAAGCCTTGCCGAGTTGCTCGGCGCTCATGCGCGTTTGCAGCGCCGGCGTGGTCATGCCGCGCAGCACGGAATAGTTTTCGGTGAAGTTGGCTTGATTGAGAGCGGTCAGCGCGGCCCGCACCATCATCACCTGCACTTCAGGCGCAGGCATGGTGACAGGTCCGGACTGAATGCCGTGCGGCCGCCGCACGATGATGTTGCGAACAACCGGCTTCGGTGTCTCGATCTTGGGGACGGCGGGCGCCGCGGGAAGCGCAATCGACAGATCGGTTGGCGGCGGCGACAGCTCAGCGTTCTTGCGCGCCCATTGCGCAGGCGCGGATACGGAGCCGGCCACGAGGGCGACGGCTGCGACGGAACAGATGCCGAGAATGCTACGTTTCATGACGCGCCTTGCACGCCGTACTGCTTGGGTAGAGTGGGGAGCCGGACCATGATGGTCCGGCTCCCGGGTGTCTGTGTTGTGGCCATCGGCCTCATGTCACGCTGCGAGATGAGACTGACGGGCTTGCATCCCGCGCAACCCCTTACTTGGTGGCGCGGAAGCTAGCCATGGCGCCGGCGCCGAGCGCGGACACCGAGGCCGAAGCGCCCGCTCCGGTGATGCCGGTAGCGGTAATTTTGCCGGCGTTGGTGACAGACGCGGTGTTGCTCGACGCCTGGGTAATATTCCCCAGAAGTGCGGCACCACCAATCGAAGCACCGTCAGCAATGCTCGCCACCGAAACCGACGCGACCGAACCGCTCGCGCCGATAGAGGCAGATGAATTGCGGCCCGCTATGTCATTGGTAATTGCCAGCGTACCACCCTTATTATTAACCGCGGCGGTATTGCTGGAGTCTTGCGTGATGCCGGCGAGAGTATAGGTGCCTGCGGCCACATTGCTGTTGCTTGTGATTGACGTAGACGTGACAGCGCCCGTTGCACTGACGCCTGCGGAAGCGCTCGTGCCGTTGATGCCGGCCACGGTTGCCGTGCCGGCGCCAGCCGCGCCGTTGTTGTTCGTGACTGTCGCGTTGTTCGTGGATGACTGGTTGATGGCGCCGAAGGTATCGGTCGCGCCTCTGGTGCCAATGGCATTGGACGACACCGAAGAGGCAGCACCAGTGGCCGAGATCGAAGCCGAGGAGCCCGCGCCGTCCGCGGTGGTTGCTCCCAGGTTGCCCACGCTGAACGTTGTCGAAGTATTGGCGACCGTGCCGCCCGTATCATTCAAAGCGGTTTGCGAAATTGCACCGGTCGTGGTCGATACCCGTGAGTTTGCAGCCACCGTGTTGGCAATGTTGCCATTCGAGTTCGATCCAACCGAGACGACCGCGCCGGTTGATGAGACGCCGACCGACGTGCCGCTTCCGGTCAGGTCACCAGTCGTTAGGCTGGAGATCGAAGAGCACACGTCTGAACTCCAGTCA
>CAITJJ010000070.1 GCA_903892675.1 uncultured Hyphomicrobiales bacterium
ACCGCACCGGAATTCACCTCGCTCTGCCCGGTGACGGGTCAGCCGGATTTCGCGACTCTCGTCATCGACTATGTGCCGGACCGCTGGCTCGTAGAGTCGAAGTCGCTGAAGCTCTACCTCGGAGCGTTCCGCAATCACGGCGCGTTCCACGAAGATTGCACCGTCGGCATCGGGCGCCGGCTCGTCGCCCTGCTCGAACCGCGCTGGCTGCGCATCGGCGGGTACTGGTATCCCCGCGGCGGCATTCCGATCGACGTGTTCTGGCAGGCCGGCACATTGCCGAAGGACGTCTGGGTGCCGGATCAGGGTGTGCAGCCCTATCGCGGCCGCGGCTGACATTTTAATTGCGCGTGATCTTGTCCGAAAACCGGTTCCCACTTTTCGGGATCATGCGCTATACCGTGCTCCTTCGCAGCCAGCGCGCGCAGATCAGGCCGACGGCAGCGAGCGTGCCGGCCCCAATATAAAGCACCGGTGTAATGCCGACCGTGGCGAGGCCAATGCCATAGACGATCGGCCCGGCGGCATGGCCGAGAAAGAAGAAAAACGAATGCAGCGCCAGCGCCGTGCCGCGCGCGGCCGGCGCCAGTTCGCTGGCGTAGATCTGGATCACCGCGTGCAGCAAATAAAAGCCCAGGCCGAGCATGGTGAAATTGACGAATTCGATTTGCCACGGCAGGCGCAGCGCAACCACAACGAGGCACAGGCCCATGATGATGCCGCCGGCGCGCATCAAAAGGGTTTCGCCGGTCAGCGGCAGGATGCGCGAAATGGCCAGGCCATAGACCGCGCCGCCAATGCCGAAGCCGGCAATGACGACGCCGGCAATCGAGGCGCGCGTCTCGCCCGACTGATGCAGCAACGTGGCGATGTAGGGAAACATGCCGTACATGAACAGCGCTTCGAGAAACACCGCGGTGAAACAGATCTTGGCCAGCGGGTTGCTGAAGATCGTGCGGTAGCTCGGGCCGACCGTCGACAAATCGAATGTCTTTGGCGTCTGAGTGATGCCGCGGAACGCCGGGATAGAAACCGCCAACACGATTCCGCCGAACGCACCGACCGACAGGAACACCGCGCGCCAGCCGGCCAGATCGCCGACGACGCCCGATAATGTCGCGCCGAGTAGATTGCCGGTCATGATCGCAAACAACAGACGGCCCATCGCCACCTGGCGTTTAGCCACCGGCACCAGATCGCCAACAATCGCGAAGGAAATCGGCACCACGCCGCCGGCAGCCAGTCCGGCGACAACCCGCGCGACCATCAGCATCTCGAAATTCACCGCCAATGCCGAGGCGACACTGGCCATGCTGAGAACAAACATGCACAGCAACATCAGCCGCGCCTTGTTAGTCATGTCGGCGAGCGCGCCGAGCACCGGTTGGATCAGCGCGTAAGGCAGCGTAAAAGCTGTCGCCAGCAGCGCCGCGGTCGCGGCGTCGACCGCAAGTCCGCTGGCGATCTGCGGGATGACCGGATCGGTCGAGCGCATGAACAGCGAGCTGGCGAAAACGACAAAAGCAATGAGATTGAGCGTGCGCGTCATGAGCCTGGACTGTCTCGCGCCGCTCGCGGCGCGCGCCATATAAATAATTATTGTTTGGCGAGGCGATCGAAGGCGACCAAATTGCGCAGCAGGGATTCCATATCCTTGAGCGGCATCATGTTGGGCCCGTCCGACGGCGCGCGATCCGGGTCCTGATGCGTCTCGATGAAGACGCCGGCGACGCCGACCGCGACCGCGGCGCGCGCCAGCACCGGCACGAATTCGCGCTCGCCGCCCGATGACGTGCCCTGCCCGCCCGGCTGCTGCACCGAATGCGTCGCGTCGAAGATGACC
>CAITJJ010000071.1 GCA_903892675.1 uncultured Hyphomicrobiales bacterium
ACGTTCGTGTTGTCCAAAATCCCAAGTGCCGGAAGCGCGGCGCGCACGGTTTCGGCGACATAGTTTGGCGACAAATGTGCGTAGTGTTTCTCGGTCATGCGAGTGTCACTGTGTCCAAGGTGCGCGGCAATTACGCCCATGGGAACGCCGCGCATAGCAAGCGCGCTGGCGTAGGTGTGGCGCAGAATATGAAAGGTCGCCGTAGGTTCGATCTTGGCCCGGGCGCTCGCGGCATCCAGCGGGCGTTGCTGGTGTGACGGTCCCCATGTTTTGCCATCGTCCCGCAGGAAAATCAGGTCGCGGCCAGTGTGGCCGGCGGTCATCTCAGTAAAAAGCGATTGGCCTTCATCGGTAAGCGCCACATGTCGTGGTTTGCCAGATTTCGACTCGCGAACGGTGATGGTCCCGGCTTCGGCGTTGAAATCCCCGGCCCGCATTCTCGTTAATTCGCCATATCGGCACCCCGTCACCATGGCGCCGCGAACGAGATTGCGGAAAGCGCCACCGCAAGCGTTCACAACGCGTCGACATTCGTCGTCAGACAGGAAATGAACAACTGGCGCGTCGGCCTCACGGAACGGCTTGACCTTGCGCCATGCCTCGTCGCCGGTAACCCTGCCGTCGTGGAAGGCGTGATTGAGAGCGGCCTTTAGAACCGTAAGAGTTCGGTTCGCCGTTGCCCGGCGGGCGCGAACGGCGTCTGGATCCTTGGTGTCGACGACGCGGCTCTTCCGGGCTTTTTTCACGATGCGGCCGGTGCGGACGAGTTTGGGGGCTGTAGCAAGGCCGGTGTGCCAGTCGCGGATGCGTTTCGTCGTCAGCTTCGCGAGTTCTACCTCGCCGAGCGCGGGCACGATGCGCGCACGCGCGGCAGCGCGATCCTTCGCCAAGCCTTTGGAGCCCCGCCGTTCGCGATCGGCGAAATAGGCGTCAAAGGCCTTAATGGGAGTGTAGGGGCCACCAACCGGAGCAAGCCCGAGTTCGGTGCGCTGGGCGATTTTCCACCACGCGCGTGCCTTTCCCTGAGCGTCCGAGAAGGTGAGGACAGTCGCGCCGTCCGATTCCTGAAAGTCGTCGGCGAGACCAAGGCCGCGCTCGGCATATTTGCCATCGCCTAAAAAACGCCGGGCAGTCCACGATCCGCCGCCAGTCCTGGTGCGCCGGTAGCCTAGATGCAGTCCGCTTTCCAAGACCCGCCAATAGGGCTTGCCGCGAGGCGCAAGCCGAGCGCGCGCGGCGGGCTTTTCCAGATTGGTGTCGCGGACCGTACGTGCCATGTTGAACCCCAGAAATTGATTGTGCCCAACTCGTGCCCAATATACCTAGATAAACGTCGGTGAACGGTCAAGGTCGTATAGGTCATGTTTTACAATGGTTATAAGGCATATTGCAGTTCACCGGAGTTCGCGAAAGCGCAAGTTATCCCTCTCTCACGGCGAAAACAGGGGTTCGAGTCCCCTAGGGAGCGCCAACAGCACCGGCGCTGGTGAAGGCCACACATTATGACATCCACCACCACCGAGGCCTGGCCGACCGAACTGCGCCTGCACAAAGGCGGCAGGACGCTG
>CAITJJ010000072.1 GCA_903892675.1 uncultured Hyphomicrobiales bacterium
ACGACTGTCATCAACAGCGCCTCGCGCGGCCAGCCGGCCTGGATCAGCATCTTGCGCTTGAGCAGCGCATAATCCTCGCAGTCGCCGCGGCCGTCTTCGCCCATGTTCCAGCGTTCGACCACGCCCCAGTGTTCCATGTCGGTGACCGGCCTGATGGTCTCGTTGACCCAGTTGTTGACTTTGACCAGATCGTCCCAGGCCTTGTTGGTCAAAACGATGTCGCGCGGCGCCGATGGCCTGGCGGTGCATTCGTTTTTGTATTCGATGCAGAACTCGACCCAGCCGATCGGCGCGCGGGTGGCGTCACCAACGGCGGCATAGATGGCGCGTTCGGTTGGCGGCCCTGCATAAAGCGAGGCGACGCGCTCGCCGGCGGCGCTGCCGGCGGTGGTCATGGCCAATGCGGTGAGAGCAATAGCGAGCGCGGTGCCGGCCCGCAGAGCGTAGCTGAAACGGTTTTGCATAGTCGTGGTCCCTTCCCCTGTCCTCGGGGACCAAAATGTCGCAAAGCTTTTTCAGCGCGGATAAGTATAGTCAGGCAATTGTCTGAAAACAAAAGTAAACAAAGAGACGAATACTGTAAAATAGAGATTTAAACTAGACTAAAATACAGTCATTCCGCATTTTCGTAAAATTTTATACGTTAATCGACTTGTGCCGCAAATACGGGCGCGCCGGCGCCGTCAATTGCTGCGCGTTGACTCTGATGCCGGCCGGAACCGAGCCCGTCGCACGCCGAAAACAGCGTCCGGCGGCATAACTCGGGCCGCGCGATTGAGCGCAATTTTATGGAGTTGGGTTTTGGTCCGTTGACGCTGATGCGCAAACGCCAAAGCGGCGCGTTAGCGTGTCGGTCGAAAGACGGGCGGGTGAGCGGCAAAAGTCGGCACGTATCCGGCGCTGCGATGGCAGCGGCGGCGCGCGCCGGACGCAGCGATTACTCGCCGGTGACGTTGTCTTCGATGAAGTCGGGGTGCTGCAGGCGCTGGAATTCGATGGCGAAGCCATGTTCGATATGGCGCACCACCCGGCCGGCGGTCTTGCCGATAGTCACCGCGGCGCCGACCGGCGGCAGCAGATCGGGCGAGATCGCGACGGCGGCGCCCGAGGCCGACAGATCGATGATGCGGCAGGCGACATTGGTGCCGTTCTGCAGGATCAGGCGGGCGGAGGTGTTGCGCGGCACGAAGCGGCCGTGACGGCGGTCTTCCGGCAGATTGAGGATCTGGCGATTGGCCAGCCAGGTGAGCTGGGCGGCGAGCTTGTCGCGCTTGCGCGAGGTCGCCGCGATGCTCATGGCAAAGCCATTGTCGATAATGCGGGCGATCTTGCCTTCGAGGCGGCCGAGATGATCGACATAGGCGATCACCCGTTCGCCCGGTTCGCCGACCACGGGCGCCGCCACCGCCATGCCGCCGGGCGACATATCGATCACCTGGCAGGGGAATTCGCGGTAATCGGCCAGCATGTAGCGGCCAAGCAAGTTGACCTTGACGCGCTGATGGCGGCGACGTTCGTCGGCCAGCGGCATGAATTTGGGCTTGATCAGCGGTATGGCCATAGGCGCGGTGGCTCGTTCGGGCGGAATTATCCCGGTATCGGCGAGCCTATTGGCGTAAGATTAATGGTTCGTTAGCCGGCCTTTTCGCCCGGCTGCGGGTCGCGACCGCCATTGTAAACGACAAATGGATGGCGCGGGCGGCTCGCCGCTGGCGGCAATATCTCGCGCGGTTCGCGCATGATGTCCTGCGGTTGCGACGGCGACGGAAAGCGCCGACCGAACACTCTCCCGCTGTCCGGCCCGATAAGCCGCAGCGCGCCGAGGCGCAAGGTTTCCAGCGGCTTCTCGCCCAGCCAATAGGGCGGCACCATCGGAACCAGCGCGCCGATGGCGCGAATGCGGGCGTGGCCGCTATGGGCAAGCGGCAAAAGGATCATCTCCAGATCGATCTCGTCGCCATCGGCGGCGGTGCCGGTAAGCCCGGCGATCGCGCCTGTGCGCTCGTGGGTCACGGCTGCGATCAGATCGTCGATTGTTTCGCGGCTCGCGGCCTCCCACAGGCTGGCGAAGGTCTCGCCCTTGATCTCGCGACAAAACAGCGCGCAGACGCGGGTGCCGGCGAGGCGAAAGCGCAGGTTGTCGGCGAAATCGGTCGCCAGCATGAAAACGTCACCCAGTTCGCGGCGGATGCCGGTCGGATCGATGTCGACGCGTTCGGGCGCCGGACGCGCGCCGCGCTGTCTGTTCCAGTAATCAAACAAGCCCCGTGTCGATGAATGCTTCATGGCGCGCCACCTGTTCCGTCGCGAGACGGTGCCGGCTGTCCATCTGTCCCCGTTCGGGACAAAGGCGCCGGCTTTGCGCCGCGACAGCGTTAGAGGAGCAGGCCGCGTGCCGTGGGCGCGCTGCCGCGACCGCCGGTTTCAAATTAGTGTTAAAACCGCGATGGCCTTGGCGATCGCTGTGCGCGCGCCTATGCCTGCGCTCGATCCACAACGGGCGACCGGCGTTCATCGCTTCGGCGATGGCGACGAAACTTAATTGAACCGCGGATCGACGAGGCGATGCGACCGTGCCGCAAGACATGGCCATCGCTTTTAAAACGCGGGTCGAGGGAGGGCGCGAGCCCTCCTTTTTTTTATGTCCCGCCTCTGTCATACTTTTTCGCGATGGCTCGCGTGCCTCTTATCGAGGCGGGCAGGGGCCAATTCTGGCCCCTTATCGGAAAGTGCCCGTGCAACGCGAACCGCTGTTTAATGTCCCTTCCGTCATCGTTGCGTCACTTATCGTGCTGGCGCTCATTCACGGCGTGCGCACGCTGCTGCTGGCCGAGGATCAGGACATCTGGCTGCTGCTGTATTTCGCCTTCATCCCGGCGCGCTACGACTCAACCGCCGTTCTCGGCGGCCTGCTGCCCGGCGGCATCGGCGCCGATATCTGGACCTTCGTCACTTATTCGCTGCTGCACGGCAGCTGGATGCATCTTTGCGTCAACGCGGTGTGGCTGCTGGCCTTCGGCAGCGCGCTGGCGCGCCGCTTCGGTGCAACGCGGTTTCTGGCGTTCTTTGCGGTGACGGCGGCGGCCGGTGCGGCCATGCATCTCTTGACCAATAGCGGTTCGCAAGCGCCGATGATCGGCGCCTCGGCGTCGATCTCGGGCGCGATGGCGGCGGCGATGCGATTCGCGTTTCAGCGCGGCGGCCCTCTCGGTGCGCTGCGCGGTGACGATGCGGAAGCCTTCCGGGTGCCGGCGATTCCGCTGCGCCACGTCATGAGCGATCCGCGCGTGCTGGCATTTCTGGCTGTGTGGTTTGGTATCAACATACTCTTCGGCCTCGGCTCGCAATCGATCACCGGCGGCGACGAAATCGTCGCGTGGCAGGCGCATATCGGCGGCTTTCTCGCCGGGCTGTTGTTGTTTTCCTGGTTCGATCCGAAACAGACGCTGCCGCCATTCATCAACGACGGCCCGACATTGCATTAGCTTATGCAGCTTATGCCGCGCCGCAGCGTAGCCGTAAGCGCGATTGTGCTTGACGGAACCGGATACGCGGCCCGATCGTTGGCCCAGACCCGAT
The DNA here is from genome assembly GCA_903892675.1 of uncultured Hyphomicrobiales bacterium. Lineage (GTDB taxonomy): Bacteria > Pseudomonadota > Alphaproteobacteria > Rhizobiales > Xanthobacteraceae > Pseudolabrys. The sequence continues at coordinate 3,580 of CAITJJ010000072.1, forward strand.
ACCGAACAGTTCCCCGCGTAACCACAATTCGGGTGACAGGGAGAGTGCCATGAACGTGAAAACGATCCTGGCCGCGAAGGGCGGCGACATCGTCAGTATCGAACCGACCGCCGATCTTTCGGCGGCTGCAAAACTCCTGAGTACGCATCGTATCGGCGCCGTCGTCATCCGCGGCGCGGGCGGTCGTCTGGCCGGCATTCTGTCGGAGCGCGACATTGTGCGCGCCGTCTCCGAACAGGGCGCCGATGCGTTGTCGGTCTCGGTCGGTCAGGTCATGACCCGCAACGTCACCACCTGCGGCGAGAACGACTCGATCGCCGACATCATGGAGCGCATGACGGCGGGAAAATTTCGCCACATGCCGGTATTGCGCGACGGGAAACTGATCGGCGTGGTGTCGATCGGCGACGTGGTCAAGCAGCGCGTCGGGGAAATCGAACAGGATGCCGAAGCGTTGCGCGGCTATATTCAAACGGCCTGATTGGCGGCCGCCTGATTATTTGCCGCCGTCATTGCTGTAAGGCTGCGACAGGCCGGCGATCGCCTCGGTGATGCCGTCCATGGCTTTCTCGGCGGCTTCGGCGCCGATCCTGATGGCGTCGGCGCCGCGGTGGAAGTCGAACCAGCCGACCTTGCCCAGCCGCGGCGTGATCAGCACGTCGGGCGGATCGCCGGCCAATCGTGCGCGCGTGATGCGATCCTGCATGACGTTGAACGCTTCGACCATGACTGTCGGAATGCCGGGGCGGCCGCGCGAGCCGAAGAACTGGCGGCGCAACGAATGCTCGCCTGAGAACATGCCGCGCAGACCTTGCGGCTTGGCGGCCCGTTCGGCGGCTTCGTTATCGTCATCCTGGCTGGAGCCGTGATCGGCGATGATCGTGCCGCGGCCGAACAGATCGGCATTGAGATTGACCGCGATCACCAGCCTGGCGCCAAGCGCGCGCGCCGCCGACACAGGCACCGGATTGACCAGCGCGCCGTCGACCAGCCAGCGTCCGCCGACCTTCACCGGCGGGAAGATTCCCGGCAGCGCGTATGACGCGCGCAGGGCGTCGGCGAGGCGGCCGCGCGTCAGCCAGATTTCGTGGCCGGTGTTGAATTCGGTGGCGATGGCGGCGAAGCGCACCGGCAGGTCTTCGATGCGGCGGTCGGCCAGGGCCTCGGTCAGTTTGGTGGCAAGATGTCCGCCGCTGATCAGGCCGGAACCGGACAGGCTGATGTCGAGATAACTGAAGATGCTGCGCACTTTAAGTCCGCGCGCCCAGGCCTCCAGCCCTTCAAGCTGGCGGGCGGCATAGCAGCCGCCGACGACGGCGCCGATCGAGGTGCCGACGATGACATCGGGCACGATGCCGTGCGCGGCCAAGGTTTGCAGCACGCCGATATGAGCAAAGCCGCGCGCGGCGCCGCCGCCTAGCGCCAGACCAATGCTCGGCCGGGTGCTTTCCGGTTTGACCTGCGTCGTGGCGTCGGCGGAGCGATCGCCGCGCGAGAATAATCCCTCAAACACCAAACGTGGTCTCCCGTGGTCCCGGCCGCATCATCAAAGCGGACCCGTTCAGGGACAAGTCATACAATCCAACATAGTGAAAAACGGTGATGGAAGCTTGTGACCGAAACGTGACCGTGAGCGTGCGCCCAGGTGATGACTTTATGGTTAAGCGCTGCATTGCGGGGATCAATGCCGGGAAGCGCAATTGGTTCAGCGTTTTACGGCGCCGTTATTTCAAGGGACGCTGCATTGCAAAAACGCTGCTCACGGTCGCGTACTGGTCGTAGCCGCAGCGGGCAATCGGCTGCATGGCCGCGGTGTCTAGCAGCCCGTCGACGATAAAGCGGTCGTCGATATAAACGCCGACAACCTGTCCGAATACAACGTGGCAATCGACCGGCTCGCCGTCAAAGGTCTGCATCGGCACGATCCGGGTCATCTTGCATTCAAGCGCGCAAGGCGAGGCGGCGACGCGCGGCGGCTTGACCATGCGCGACGGCGCCGGCGCTAAACCGGCACGCACCATTTCGTTGACGCCGCGCGGCAGCGGCGCCGCGGTCTCGTTCATCTCATGGCGCAGGTCATAGGTCGCCAGGCTACAGACGAATTCGCCGGTCTCCTCGATGAAGGCAACCGAATCCTTGTAGTTCTCGCTGGCGAACATCACCAGATTGGGCCGGCTGTTGACGCCGTTGAAGTACGAGTAGGGCGCCAGATTGATCTCGCCCTTGGCACTCATCGAAGTGATCCAGCCGATCGGGCGCGGTGCGACGATGGCCTTGAACGGATCGTGCGGCAGCAACGCCTTGTCGCGTTTTTCCGGTTCGTAGAACATGAATTTATGACCCGAAATAAGTGACGATGCTGGCAAGCTTCGGCCGCTCGCGATCCTCCGGCGCTTTGACCGGCTTGCCGATGTGGACAATGCCGGCGATGCGCTCGGATGCCGAAAGACCGAAGGCATCGAGCACGGCGCGGTCATAAGCGTACCACTCGGTCAGCCAGCTCGCGGCATAACCCATGGCGTGCGCGGCCGAGACCAGAAGCATGGCGGAGGCGCCGGCCGACATCTGCTGCTCCCATTCCGGAATCTTGGCATGTGGACCGGCGCGGCTGACCACGGCGATGACCAGGGGCGCGCGCGCCAGCCGGTTGGCCTCGAATTCGATCTGCTCGGGCGTCGCGCCAGGATGGGCCGCGCCGAAGGCCGCGGCAATCGGCGCGCCGGCGGCGCGGCGCGCTTCGCCGGAAAAGACGATGAAACGCCAGGGCGCGAGCTTGCCGTGGTCCGGCACGCGCGAGGCGATGGTGAGGAGGGTTTCGATTTCGGCGGACGTCGGGCCGGGCCCGCTCATTTCAATCGGCTTGACCGAGCGGCGGGTTTTGAGAAGTTCTAAAGCGTCGAGCATTGCAGGCCTCATCACGCGGGTGACGGGCCGTAGCATAGCGAGCGACGCTGACAAAGTGCTGAGGAGCGTGGCGGCTATGTGGCCAGACAACGCGCTTTTTGCAAAGTAGCTGAAGGCATCGCGCCGATCCGGACAGTAGCCAACGGCCAAAGCCGGCCCTTAAAAGACCGGCCTTTTCCGTTTGCCGGGGATGATCGCCGTGGTGGCGCATTTGGCTTGAAATCGCCGCGATTTAGGCCGAAAACGCTGGCAACATGACGCGCGCATCAGCAATCGCCGCTTTTCCCGGCCCGCTCCGGCAATTCGTCGCGGCTGCGCTTATGCTGGTGGCAATCGCGGCGATTTATCCCGGCGACGCCCGGGCGCAGTCCGGCGGCTCGCTATTTTCATCATCACCATCGACGGGGCTTTTGTCGCCCAATTCGACCATCCGCGGCGAGGGCTTCGGTCCGGGCAGCGGTGGCCTGCCGCCGCCGGCCGCGCCGCCCCAGCAGGCGACGCCGATGGTCATGCCGCCAGCGATGCCCACGGTGCCCGCCGGCCAAGTCGCGCTTTCGCTGTCGGCGCGCTTCGGCAAGGACGCGCCGCCGATCGCTGGCGGTCTGACCTGGCGCATCTATGCCGCCAAGGCCGAGCCCGGCGGCACGTTCAAGTTGATCCGCGAAGATAAAACCGCTGCGCCGACACTGGTGCTGCCATCCGGCAATTACATTATCCATGTCGGCTTCGGCCTCGCCACCGCGGTGAAGCCTGTGGCCTTGCGCGGCGCGACCGTACGCGAGGATTTCGATTTGCCGGCCGGCGGCCTGCGCATTGAAGGCCGCGTTGGCGACGTCGCCATTCCCGCCGGCCAGATTTCCTTCGACGTTTATAAAGGCAGCCAGTTCGAGGCCGGCGACCGCCGGCCGATCGCCGAGCATGTCATGACCGGCGCGGTGGTGATGGTGCCGGAAGGGCTCTATTATATCGTGTCGAACTATGGCGACGCCAATTCGCAGGTACGCTCCGACATCAGGGTGCAGGCCGGCAAGCTCACCGATATCGTCGTCAATCACCGCGCCGCCGTCATCACGCTTAAACTGGTGAACGAAAAAGGCGGCGAGGCGTTAGCTAACACGGCATGGTCGGTGCTGACTCCCGGTGGCGACGTCATCAAGGAATCGATCGGCGCGTTTCCGCGCGTTGTGCTGGGCGAGGGCGAGTATCGCGCCATCGCCCGCAACGAAGGCAAGGTGTTCGAGCGTGAATTCAAGGTCGTCACCGGTGTAGATGGTGACGTCGAGGTGATGGCGCGATAGCGCGCGGGGATCGACGGCCGATTTTTTGCAAAGGACCTTCGTGACGCCAAGCATTACCAACGAGACGGCCGAGGACCTGGCCACCCATTCCGCGCTGGATATCTTTCTAAAGCTCGATCGGCAGTCGATTGCCTTGCTGCTCGACGTCGACGGCACTTTGATCGATATCGGACCCTCGCCATTCGATGTCGACGTGCCGGACACGCTCAAGCACGATCTTGCCGCGCTCGATCGATTGACCGGCGGCGCGCTGGCGCTGGTGAGCGGCCGGCCGATCCACGATCTCGACATTCTTTTCGCACCGCTGCGTTTATCGTCGGTCGGCGGCCACGGCGCCGAGTTGCGTATCGCCGGCGCCGAAGCCACGCGCATCGGCGATCTGCCCGGCGATATGCGACGCCACCTGACCGACGCCGCGACGCCAGGCTCCGGTGTCGACTTCGAGGACAAGGGCTACTCGGTGGCGCTGCATTACCGTCAGGCGCCGCAGCACGAAAACCGCTTGCGCGCCCATGTCGAGGCCAGCCGCGCCGCGTTTGCCGCCGAACCGACCGAGGTGCTGCTGGGCAAGGCCATGTTCGAGGTCAAACGTCCGGGCATCAACAAAGGCGAAGGCGTGCGGGCGCTGATGGCGCAGGCGCCGTTTAAGGACCGTATGCCGGTATTTATCGGCGACGATGTGACCGATGAGGCGGCATTCGCGGCGTTACCTGCGCTGGGCGGCAAAGGTTTCTCGGTCGGACGGAACTTTTCCGGGCTGTCGGGCATTTTCTCCTCTCCGGCTCAGGTCCGCCGGGCCCTGCGGCAGCTCGCCCGCAATGAGTAAATTAAAATCGCATGACGGATTACGGGCTCGATATCGCCGTGATTGGCAATGGGCGCACCGCCGCCCTGGTCAATCCGGACGCGCGAATTTTGTGGTGGTGCCTGCCGCGCTATGACGGCGACCCGGTCTTTTGCCGGCTGCTGTCGGGCGACGAGGAAAAAGGCTTCACCGATGTGATGCTCGACGACCAGGTCGAGACCACGTCGAATTATATTCGCAACACCGCCATCGTCGTCACTGAGTTGACCGACGGAAAAGGCGGCAAGGTGCGCGTCACCGACTTCGCGCCACGCTTCCAGAATTTCGGCCGCACCTACCGGCCGCCGCAACTGGTGCGCATCGTCGAGCCGATCGCCGGCATGCCGCGTATCCCCATCCGCTTCCGCGTCACGCATCGGCACGGCGCGCCGGTCGAACAGCGCTCGACCGGCAGCAATCATATCCGCTTCTGGCGCGACGAGGTGCCGGTGCGTCTCACCACGGACGCGGCGATTTCCCAGATCGAGAACGAGGCCTCGTTCGTGCTGACCAGGCCTGTGCACATGGTGTTCGGCACCGACGAGCCGTTCGAGCACGCGCTGGAGAGCACGTGCCGCGATTTTCTCCAGCGCACGCTCGATTACTGGCAGGAGTGGGTGCGGCGGCTGGCTTTCTCCATCGACTGGCAGGACGAGATCATCCGCGCCGCCATTACGCTCAAGCTGTGCAATTTCGAGGAAACCGGCGCGATCGTCGCCGCGCTGACCACGTCGATTCCCGAAGGCCCGGGATCGGGGCGAACCTGGGATTATCGCTATTGCTGGCTGCGCGATGCATTTTTTGTCGTCAGCGCGCTGAACCGCATCGGCGCGACGCGGACGATGGAAGAGTTCATCTCCTATATCCTCAGTATCTCGACTGGCCGCGCCGAAACTATTCGGCCGCTTTACGGCATCGTCCATACTGACAGGCTGGAGGAGTGGGTCGCGCCAGCCTTGGCCGGCTATGGCGGCGACGGGCCGGTACGTATCGGCAATGCCGCCGTGCATCAGACGCAGCACGATGTCTATGGCAGCATCATTCTGGCGGCGACGCCGATGTTCTTCGACCGCCGGCTGCCGCGGCCGGGCGACATTGCGTTGTTCCGGTCGCTGGAGCCGCTCGGCGAGCAGGCCGCCAGGCTGGCGCTCGAACCGGACGCGGGCATCTGGGAATTTCGCGGTCGCCAGCAGGTGCACACGCATTCGGCAGCGATGTGCTGGGCCGGATGCCAGCGGCTCGAAGCCATCGCCGGTCATCTCGGTCTTGCCGATCGCGCCGCATACTGGCGCGGCAATGCCGGCCGGCTCGGCGAGGAGATTACGCAGCGGGCGTGGAATGCCAAGCGCAATGCATTCTCCGGCGCTTTCGGCGGCGACGATCTCGATGCCAGCTCGCTGCTCTTGTCCGAACTTGGCCTGGTCGCCGCCGACGATCCGCGCTTTGTCGCCACTGTTGAAGCGATAGAACGCGAGTTGCGGCGCGGCCATCACGTCATGCGATATGTGGCCGCCGACGATTTCGGCATGCCGGAGACCGCGTTTCTCATCTGCCGCTTCTGGCTGGTCGACGCGCTGTGGGAAATCGGGCGGCACGACGATGCCCGCGAAATGTTCATCGATGCCCTGAAAATGCGAAATCGTTACGGTCTATTGTCCGAAGACATTCACCCCGCGACCGGAAAGCTGTGGGGAAATTTCCCGCAAACATATTCGATGGCCGGATTGATCATGAGCGCGATGAAGCTGTCACGCAGTTGGGGAGACCGGTATTGGCGCGGCTCGTCGTAGTTTCAAACCGAGTTGGCATACCTGATGGCAGCGCGCGCGCCGGCGGGCTGGAGGTCGCTATTCGTCCGGCGCTCAAACGGCGCGGCGGCGTCTGGTTCGGCTGGAGCGGACGCGTGTCCGACGGGGCGCCGGAGCCGGCCAGGACTCTCGAAAAGGACAACGTGTCCTATGTCACGATCGACTTGCAAAAGGACGATTACGAGGAATTCTACAACGGCTTTGCCAACCGCGTGCTGTGGCCCATTCTGCATTACCGTCTGGACCTTGCCGAATTCACGCGCCGCGACCTCGGTGGCTATTTCCGGGTCAACGGGTTTTTTGCCAAAAACCTGGAGAAGATCCTGCGCCCGGACGACGTCATCTGGGTCCACGATTACCACCTGATGCCGCTTGCCAAGGCGTTGCGCGAACGAGGCCACAAGAACAGAATCGGATTTTTCATCCACGTTCCGTTTCCGCCGGAAGAAATCGTGACGGCGCTGCCCAACCACGAGCAACTCATCCCGGCGCTCGGCTATTACAATCTGGTTGGCTTCCAGACCGAAACCGACGCCGCCAACTTCGCCCGTTATCTTGCCAATGAGCGCGGCTTGCGGCGGCTCGATGCCAACAGCTTCGCCTTCGACGAGGGCGATGTACGCATCGGCGTATTTCCGGTCGGCGTGGAGACCGACACGTTGCAGCGGCTGGCGCGCCGCGCCGTCGATTCCACCTTCGTGCGCGAGGTGATGGGCAGCCTGTCGGGGCGCGCCATGATCATTGGTGTCGACCGGCTCGACTACAGCAAGGGAATCCCTGAGCGCATGGATGCGTTCGAGCGCTTGCTGACCAACTTCCCGCGCTGGCGCGGTCAGGTGACCTATTTGCAGATCACGCCGCGCAGCCGGACGGATATCGAGGAATATGCCAATCTCGGCCGGCAGGTCGGTGAGAAAGTAGGGCGCATCAACGGCGCCTATGGCGAGGCCTCGTGGACGCCGGTGCGTTACGTCAACAAGGCGCACAGCCGCACCGCGCTCGCCGGGCTGTATCGCGCCGCGCGCGCCGGCCTGGTGACGCCGCTGCGCGACGGCATGAACCTGGTGGCCAAGGAGTACATCGCGGCGCAAAACCCGGACGATCCCGGTGTGCTGATTTTGTCCCGCTTCGCAGGCGCGGCGCGCGAATGCAGCGCGGCCCTGCTGGTCAATCCTTACGATTCGGAAGGCGTCGCGATTGCGATCGATCGCGCTCTGGCGATGCCGCTTGACGAGCGGGTGCAAAGGCACGCCGCCAATTATCGTGTTTTAAAGCAGAATGATCTGAGCCAATGGGCCGAGCGCTTTCTCTGTGTGCTGGAAAGGCCCAGGGGCGCAGCGTCAGGAGCATTGCCGGAAGGTCTTTGATTCAAAGCCTTTCGTCCAAAGCGTTTGATATAAGTCACTGCGACAAGGCCGACGCTATCTGATAAGTTACACGTTCTCCAACCGGTCGAGGTTATACCGATGATTCGCTTTTCTACTGTGATGCTTTCACTGACAACCATCGTCGGTCTATCGCAAGGCGCACTCGCGGCCGACGCGGAGCAGGGGGCAACCTTGGCCAAGCGCTGGTGCGCTACCTGCCACGTTGTGTCGACGGATCAGCAGAGCGCCGGCGGTCAGGCGCCGCCGTTCTCGGCGATCGGCAAGACGACCGACCTGGACACCTCGAAGCTGGCGCTGTTCCTGCTGCTGCCACATCCGAAAATGCCAGACATGAACCTGACCCGGGCCGAGGCGGCGGATATCGCCGAATATATCAAGAGCCAGGGGAAGTAGCGGGCCGCTTTATCCGGCCCGCTTCAAATCCGGCGGCATGGCCTCGGCGGCCAGCGTTCTGAGCGCCTCGTCGAGCGGCAAGACCGTCTGGCCGTCGCTTCCGAGACGCCGGATCGAGACCGAGCGGGTCTCGGCTTCTTTTTTGCCGACAACGAGGAGCGCCGGGACCTTCATCAGCGAGTGCTCGCGCACTTTGTAATTGATCTTCTCGTTCTTCAGGTCGGCATCGGCGCGCAGGCCAAGCTTGCGCGCGAGGCTGGCGACTTCCGCCGCGTAGTCGTCGGCGTCCGAGGTAATGGTGCAGACGACAGCCTGCTTCGGCGCCAGCCAGAGCGGCATGTGCCCGGCATAGTGTTCGAGCACGACGCCGAGGAAGCGCTCCATCGAGCCGCAAATGGCCCGGTGGATCATTACTGGCGGCGTCTTCGAGCCGTCGGCGGCGATGTAGAAAGCGTCGAAACGTTCCGGCAGATTGAAGTCGACCTGCGTCGTGCCGCATTGCCAGTCGCGGCCGATGGCGTCGCGCAGCACATATTCGAACTTCGGGCCGTAGAATGCGCCTTCACCGGGATTGATCGCGGTCTTGATGCGGCCTTCGCCTTGCTCTTCGATCTTCTTGAGCACGTTCTGCATGATGCCTTCGGCGTGATCCCACGCCGCGTCCGAGCCGACGCGCTTTTCCGGCCGCGTCGACAGCTTGACGGTGAGATCGCCGGTAAAGCCGAAATCGGCATAGGTCGACAGGATCAGATCGTTGATGGTCATGCACTCGGCCGCCATCTGGTCCTCGGTGCAGAAAATATGTGCGTCGTCCTGGGTGAAGGCGCGCACGCGCAACAGGCCATGCATCGCGCCGGACGGCTCGTAGCGATGCACGATGCCGAACTCGGCCATGCGCAGCGGCAGGTCGCGATACGATTTCAGGCCGTGCTTAAAGATCTGGATATGGCCGGGGCAGTTCATCGGTTTGATGGCGTAAACGCGCTCATCCTCGGTGTCGTCGCCGGCCGAGGTTGCCTGGAACATGTTCTCGCGGAACCAGCCCCAGTGGCCCGACGTCTCCCATAACGACTTGTCGAGCATCTGCGGCGCGTTGACTTCCTGATAATTGCCACGCAAACGGCGGCGCATATAGGCGACGATCTCCTGGAAGATCGTCCAGCCGTTGGCGTGCCAGAACACGGTGCCGGGGCCTTCTTCCTGGAAGTGGAACAGGTCCATCTCGCGCCCTAACTTGCGGTGGTCGCG